>JAAELC010000263.1 GCA_024227135.1 Gammaproteobacteria bacterium | reverse complement strand
TTTTTGGTAAAAGCACCGGCTTGGGAAGTTGTGAGTTTTGCCGATGTCAATGGTGATGCGCCTCAGGCAGGGCAGACCACCAATTTGGCCCTGACTGTGCGAAACACCGGAAGTGTTGATGCCCTTGGCGGTAATGTCACGTTGAATCTATTGACTGACGGTGCCTCCCTCGGTACAACTACGGCGGTTTTACCGGCTTGTGCTGTGGGCGCAACGGTAACAACCGAAGCCGTCCTGGATCTCTCTGTTGAAGCGACGACCGGCACTAATACCAATATGACTTTTGACCTTCAGGTCAGCACCACAACAGGTTATGAAACAGAAACCACGTGTGCTGCCGTTGTTGGACCAGTCAATGTTTCGGCTCCGGTTGGACCCGACAACTACGGTTATTTCGCCTACGACAGTGCCGACTTTGATTACCCGGACAGTCGCCCCACCTACACTTGGCAGGAAATTTCCTCGGAAATGGGTGGATCTGGAACCATGCTCGACTTTCCCATGGAAAATGAAGTGGTTTGGAGGATTGTTGACCTTCCCTTCACGTTCCAATATTACGGTCAGGATTACACCCAAATCAGGGTCAGTGATAATGGCTGGGTAAGCTTCGATACGGGTTCAGACTATGATTTCTACAACTGGTCCATTCCCTCTCAATACGGTGTGGAAGCCCTGGTTGCTCCTTTCTGGGACAACTTGAATCCAGTCCCTCCAGCTCCGGAGGAACAGAATGTTAATGGTATCGACCCGGACGGAATCTACACCTTCGACGACACCGATAACGGCGCCTTCGTGGTGGAATGGAGCCGCTTGCCTCACTACAAACCGGCAATTCTGGGATTCCAGACTTTCCAGTTGGTCCTGTTGGACCCTGCTCAGCATTCCACCGCCTCAGGTGATGGTGAAATGCTGTTCTACTACCGTCAGGTAAACAACAATGACCATTTGCGAATGTTTGCCACCGTGGGTATTGAATCCCCCGATGGTACCGATGGATTGCAATTGAGTTACGGTAACATCAATGCCAACGGAATGGCTCCGCTGCAACCTGGACTGGCTGTTCGTGTGACTACGGAGTCACCTGTTCGAGTGCCTTTTGCAGTGCAATCCATGAATGCAGTCAGCAACGATGGACAGGTTTCAATTACCTGGCAAACCGCAGAGGATCGTCCGGTTCTCGGATGGCATTTGCATCGTATTTCCGATGGTCAGCGCCAACAATTGACCGATTCGCCCCTGCCCGGCGAAACCCGTCACTTCAACACCTTGATTCAGGATGATTCCGACGCCACTTACCAGTTGACTGCCCTTCACCCCTATGGAGTGACCAGTCAACCAGGCCAGACGGAAGTAACCAGCAGTAGTTCCCTGAAACTGGCCTTGTACCCGGCTCACCCCAACCCGGCTGTAGGAT
>JAAELC010000262.1 GCA_024227135.1 Gammaproteobacteria bacterium | reverse complement strand
TTCTAAATACCCCTCTCTTCGCTAACCAATCAGAAAAAAAATAGGGCCTGACGGCGATTTGGGTCCCGTTGTCCCGTTTTCCCCGTTAAATCATAATTTACGTTAGATTACATATTCTTAACAAGAACGGGACTATGACGGGACCCCCGAAAGGTCCCGTTTTCGAACGGGGTCCCCCGCGCTTCCCCTAAAACCCCCCGCTCAGCCGCTTCGCGACCCTGATCGCGCAACCCGCCAAAATCGCTGCTAAAATATTCAATATGTTGAATTTGTCTATAAAACACAGGGTTTTGCCCCCTACAACCGAAAAGTAACAAAGTTGCGATTAACATCGCTCCGATGTAATAAAATTACTTGACTCAAAAATGGCCCTGACGCCCGCTAACGCGGGGGGGCATCACCGACACCCAAACCTAACCACATCCACGTCCCGCTGACCTATCGCCCCTATGACCTATCGAGTGGGCATCCCCCCCGCGTTAGCGGGTGACCTGATCCCCATGCCCCTCCGGTTTTTGATCACGATCGCTATCAATAGAGATGTCCCTAAAGATATTTGATAGATATCTTGGATTCGCTATCAATAGAGGCTGGACTCCACCCTAGTGATACGATATCACTTGATCAAGTATCATGTGATAAAGGAGAGCGCATCGTGGAAAACTGGGGTTATGTGAGGGTGAGCACGAATGCCGACAAACAGGCTGCTACATGGCAACATCAAGCTGACCTGCTAACGCAGGCCGGGGCAACAAACATATTCAAGGAAGAAAGCAGCGCAGGTCATCACCGACCCATTTTTGAAGACATGCTAGAACAGGCAATGGACCGGGCGGAACAGACAGGCCAGCCCGTGAACATCCACATCACTAAGATGGACCGCGCCTTCCGGGATATTGAGCATGCTATCCGGACTGTGAAGCGCTCACACAAGCACGGTATCCGGTTCACACTACATGACATAGCCAAGACACCTCTGGACCCCTCAGACGCGGCCCAGAGCCTTCACTTCCATGTGCTTGCCGCTATCGGTCAGTTCGAGAAAGACCGCTTTGCGGAACGTCGCGCTGTGGGCATTGCCAAGGCGAAGAGCGAAGGCAAGTACAAGGGCAGAGCACCAACGGCACGGGCTAAGTCAGCCGATGTGCTGGCATTGCATGCACGAGACTTCAAAGCCCCTGAGATCGCTAAACAGTTAGGTATCGGCGTTGCATCCGTTTATCGCATCCTAGCGGATCACAAGGCGAAGGCTGACGCCTAACGCCTGCTGACGCACGACACACAAGACGCGATCTACCGCGAACGCAATGGCACGGATGACACGGTGTACCAGCGGTGGCCTGCGTTAGCAGGTGTACCAGCGCGGGCACGACCAGCAGTCGATTCAGATCGCAACGTGAAAATCATTAATGTATACGTTTAAGTAATTGATAATAAACGACTAAGGGACCCAAAGGGGTAGTACGGGTAGGGGTGACTTAAGCGCTCGGGTGCTACGCAATAGGTTCTCAGCAAGTGCTTGTTGCTAAAGTTCTGATACAGGTAGAGATTTTTTCATCGGTCGGAGGGGGTACCCCCCC
>JAAELC010000261.1 GCA_024227135.1 Gammaproteobacteria bacterium | reverse complement strand
GATATTCTGACACCCCGGGAGGTAGAACAACTCATTGCTGCAGTCCGCAAGTTACGTTATCGGGTGTTCATTCTCACGACTTATTCGATGGGGCTACGACTCAGAGAAACATTGTCCTTGCAGGTCAGGGATGTGGATGCTGCACGCGATCGTGTTCATAATCGCTTTGTTCCCTTGCCTGATCTGACTTACAAAGCGCTATATACAATCTGGGTCAGACACAGACGCAGCGGCGACCATCAACCGCCTGGTTAACAGCTTACACGTCGACCTGAGGAGGCCATGATCATGCAACTGGCATCCCTTATTCATCAATACCTCGCAGCATTCAAGGCCAAATACACGGCCCAACTCTTACCCGGCCACCTCAGAGCCATCGGCGCAATACTTCATGGTGACTTTTACCTTGCCCTTTGAACTCAGAGCACTCGCATGGCGACATCAGACCACACTCTATGATCTCTTGTTCATCACCGCTGTGAGCACTCTTTGACCCGATACCGCACACTCAAGGACGAGGACTTTCTTTGGCTGGTAGTTCAGCATGTCCTGCCCAAGGGCTTCAGGCGGGTTCGGGATTATGGTTTTTTTAACGGTAATGCCAGGAAGTTGCTGGTTTTGATACAACTCACTTTGAAAGTGATGGTTACCATCAGGCCCGCTCGGACCAGGGCGGGGTTCAGGGGTCCCAGCTCCCAGTAACCGATGCCGATTACGGGACTTAGCCCGCCAACCCGGCCATCAGGATAGTGTAGCTAAAACCGAAAACCTCCCACTTACTCCACACAGGAGACCTGCG
>JAAELC010000260.1 GCA_024227135.1 Gammaproteobacteria bacterium | reverse complement strand
TCCTGCAGTCGCTTTTCAATTCTACGACGAACCATAAAAAGCCGACGCTCTAAATCCTTGGTCCCCCATCCAGAGGGAGCACTGATAAACACCTGGACAATCTTCGGCAGCGTTGTTCGGGCAAGCTCTCCCAACACATCCGGTTGGATAGGTACATGACGCCAACCGACAACCGTAAGCGTCTCCGCTACAAGCTCTTCCACTATGATGCTTTTTGCCCTCTTGGCATGCGCCGATTTCTGGTTGAGAAAAATCATGCCAACTCCGTACTTGGCACCCAGCATCCATCCCTCTTCCTTAGCAACTGCTCTGAAGAAACTATCGGGTTTCTGCAGCAGAATTCCGCAACCGTCCCCGGTTTTCCCATCTGCAGCAATACCACCCCGATGGGCCATACGGGCAAGACCCGCTATGGCAGTTCGCACAAGCCTGTGACTGGCCTTACCACCCATATGGGCTATAAGCCCGAATCCACAGTTATCTCTTACATCCAACCTGTCGTATATCCCCATGCGATTCTCCACGTTTCAAATTCGCTCCTTTCTCAACCGATATACTCTTTTAGTACCTTATAAATT
>JAAELC010000259.1 GCA_024227135.1 Gammaproteobacteria bacterium | reverse complement strand
TCTATTTCAATTGGTTGTAGCTAAAGATCCTGTACATGACAGGTCACTGCAGCGGCCAAACTGTTGCCACATCTCAGTTCAGGAGGAAACGCAATGACTCAGGAAAGGATCCAGACCCGCTACCCACTCGGCGGCCCCTTCGCCACCCAGGCTGAGCTGGAGCAGGCCATCACCCAGGCCATAACGACCCACAGACAAGATTTCTTCCCTCTGCTGGAACGGCTGGTGGACGTGGGGGACACCCGGGTCAACCTCAGTCAGGAGAACCCGCTGCGGGTGCTCAGCATCGAACTCGCTGACGGCCGTGAAGGAGTGGCCCATATCAACTACGAGTCCAACTTCGCCGAGAGCTGCCTGATTATCAACGAATACGACCAGCACCAGACCAGCCTGGCCTTTCGCCTCGACGGGGATGCACTTATCTTCGACGTCGAACTGCCGATCGCGTGGAATTTCAATAACTGAAGATTCAGCGGTGTAATGCCGCCTGGTTGCTACACCCGGTCAGCCAGCTCCCCTCACCCTAACCCTCTCCCAAAGGGAGAGGGGATCAGCCCGTGCCAACCTCCAGCCGTGGTAGTCACTCCATACTCTGCTGTTATTTCAGGCGCCTGTAATCTTCCCCATATGGCTGTCATCTGAATAGCAATATCCAGCATATAGCCACCATAACCCTCACTCATGTACAGGATCTTTAGCGGCAACCAATTGAAATAGATATAAAAAAGGCTTCGTTTGTGATCTAATTTTATCGCCAAACAAAATCAACACGCGCGAAGCCTATGACCATTATTAATGCTAATCACTATCTGGAGCAACTCCTGGCTCCCGCCGCACTCGAGCGCATTGCTCGGCTCTGCAAGTTTTGTCTGCGTCAGCGCGCCATTACCCCTGCCATGCTCGTACCTGCACTGTTGCGGGCCATGGGGGGCGACCAGGTCAATGACATTGCCAGCTTACACCGTCATTTCAATGCCTTGCAGCTGACGAAAGAGCATCAGGTTTCTTACAAACCGTTTCACAATCAGCTGCGTAAAGAGAGCTTTGCCCTGTTTATGAAAGCGCTGGTCGAACGGGCCATCGCCTTGCGTATCGACCATCAACTCAAAGCGGCCTCCCTCGGCGCGTTCAAGCAGGTGTTATTGCACGATGGCACCTCCTTCGCGGTGCACCGGCGTCTGGCGGCTGACTTTCCCGGCCGGTTCAAGACCATCAGTCCGGCGGCTATCGAGTGCCATATGACCATGTCTCTGTCGGAGCAGAGCCCACTGTGCATGAGTGTGTCTGCCGATACCGCAGGGGAGCGGCAATTTCTCCCTGAGGCTCACAAGCTGGCCAACTGCCTGCTGCTGGCTGACGCGGGTTACATTGACAGGGCCTGGTTTGAGCAGGTGAACGACGCTGGCGGATTTTATCTGGTGCGAGGAACGCAAAGCCTGAACCCCAAGATAATCCAGGCCTGGCGCGGTGATGGGCGGGAAGTGCCAAAACTGGCGGGACTGTCACTGAAAGAGGCAGGACGGCGGCGCTGTCGGGCCGAGGTGCTGGATATGGTGGTGAAGTCCGGCAAGGTCGAGTACCGCTTGATCCGACGCTGGTTTGCCGAGGAAAAGCGGTTCTGCTTGTGGATGACCAACCTGCCGCGAGCGGCATGGTCAGCAGAGCAGGTGATGAGCCTGTATCGCTGCCGTTGGCAGGTGGAGTTGTTATTTAAAGAGTGGAAATCGCACAACCGGCTCAAGGGGTTTGTGACGGGGGAGAAAGCCATCGCCGAGGGATTGGTGTGGACGAGTTTGCTGTCGCTGGTGATGAAAAGGCGGGTCGCGCAGAGTGTGATGACAGGGAAGCTATCGATGTTGAAAGCGTCAAAGAACAGTACGACATGGTGGTTGCCGCTATTGGAAGCAGTGGCCCATAGAGCGCTGACAGAAATAAGGGAAAGACTGGAATGGGCAGCTGATTATTTGGCCAAGAACGCTTGCCGAACCAAGCAGAGAAAATCGATACAGAACAGGACCTTGGAAGGAGTTTTAAAGGGACTCAACGCTTAAGGTCCTGTACATGAATAAGGCATAAGGCCGAGAAAAATGACGCTGAAATTTTATAAAAAAACTGACGCAGGCCGGATTCGGTTAATTTCATGAATCATAAGGAATAAATGATTTTTTCCGCCAACAATGCGCAATCCGTGCCAAAAACCGGACTCCTGTGGCTCGGCGGTGAATGGCCCAAAATCGCC
>JAAELC010000258.1 GCA_024227135.1 Gammaproteobacteria bacterium | reverse complement strand
TGTCTCAAACTGGCGTCAGGTCACCGATCCGGTGGTCGTTCTGCCTCCTTCCGAAGATGGGTCTGTTGTGGTGACTGTAACCGGCGACCGCCCCATTGACCTGGCCCATCCCGCTCCTGACTTCCAACGTGTTGACGAACGATCTTTCAGCACCCGTTTTCCCTGGAACTGGAATCAGACTCGCACCCTGACCGTTGTGGACGACCTGGGTGAAGAAACCACCATCGAGACCGCTCCGGGCCCAGTCTTCTCTTTCCAGCCCGACGACCACGATATTCCGGTGATCAACATCCGCTGCGACTCCACCTCTCTTTGGCATCCGGAAACGGGCATTTACACCACTGGCAATTACGAAAACTATTTGCAGCGTGGTGAACAATGGGAACGGACAGCCCAGTTTGAATATTATCTGCCAAACCAGGGCAAGGTTCTCGATGAAGAAATCGGCCTGCGCATTAATGGTGGTTACGGACGTTACTACCATCAAAAAGGACTGCGGTTCTATTTTGACGGGTATGGTCAGGACAACCACATTGAATACCCTGTTTTTGCTTCCGGTCCCCAGGAATTTGAGCGCCTCATTGTGCGGGCCAGCCGGTACGACGATTTCAGCCTGAACTCCAATTTAGTGGAAACCCTTTTTGCGGATCTGGGAAATCTTGCCAGCCGGTATCGCTTTGTGGCTGTCTACCTGAATCAGGAATATTGGGGCGGATACAGCCTGCGCGAGCGGTTGGATCATGAATTTTTTAAACGGAATTGGGATATTGGATTTGACGGCTTGAACCTTATTAAAGATGGTGAAACCCAATATGGTGACGGTGAGGCCTGGTGGGATTTTCTCGAGAGCTTTGCCCAGGTGGACGATCCGCAGGACCCGCAATGGTTTGCTTCG
>JAAELC010000257.1 GCA_024227135.1 Gammaproteobacteria bacterium | reverse complement strand
GGTTTTGGACACAGTTTCTACCGTCAACATCATATGGTTGCGATATGAAGTAGTCGCCAGCCATCGACCCATTTTAAAGACAGTGACCTTCACACCAGTCATCATATTCAAAAAGGGAAAGGAGGGAAAATGTATCCGCGCAAGAGGCCGAAGATGACCACAGCACTGGCCACACCAGGCATGCCTCCACGACCATTCATCGATCCAGTCATGCCTCCAGAGATGTTGCCGGGCATTCCGAATGATTGTCTCCCGATTATTTTTTACTTCCTCAACGCGCTGGAACTTCTGAGGGTGAAGAAAACAGCGCGAAGGTTCTCGCTCTACGTGAGTGATGTCCTCAAGGTCGAAGCGTGGCCGGAATGGAAGCTTCTCGGGGATAGTCGTGTCAATTTCTGGCGGATCTACGCTGTTCCGGTCACCCGGGGGATTGACATCTACAGGCACATCGCATCAGAATTGGAGGACTACTTGTTGATACCTGCTGCAATGACACGGAGTAGATGGATTCTGCGTCTCCCAGGCCTCTACGTTGCGAATATTCGGCATCGTACCTACGCAACTTTGTCTGAGTTGGCAGTAGGGTTACTGCGGTCTATCTGCCGTGTCGATACGGGTCTGGAGTTTACGTGGGAGTGTCCAAAAGACTGCTTATGTCGGTGGTGTCGCTGGATTGAACAAGGCCTTCTTCTGGATGACTGGACTCTGGAGAACCAACGAGATGACATGGGAAATTCAGCAACTGACATGCACTTCGACTGCGCGTTCGGGATCTTACGTGATTTCGAGAAGTTACCATTGCACATCCGACTACCGCTGGTCCACGCGTGGGCGATGTCTCCGTCAACAGACATGATCCCAGTCGTGTACGATGGAGATGAACTTCCGGTGACAGTTGGTGTCATGGAGATTTACATGATCGTCCAGGATATCCCGTGGTGAAACGCCAATATCTATGTTTCATTTTCTATTATATCCAAGAACGCAAAAGCGACTGCGGAAATCAATGTGTTTGTGTATAACCATATATCGAAAATCCGGCGACATGTACCAT
>JAAELC010000256.1 GCA_024227135.1 Gammaproteobacteria bacterium | reverse complement strand
TACTCTGGTAACTGGTGGCGCAGGTTACATCGGCAGTCACGTGGTCCGTCAACTTGGTGAAGCCGGGGAATCGGTAGTCACACTGGATAACCTGATTACCGGATTTCCTGAAGCTGTGCTGTACGGAAAGTTGATAGAAGGTAATACCGGGGACAAGGATCTGGTGCGTCGAATACTGAAAGAACATGATATCGATACCGTGCTGCATTTTGCAGCACATACCATCGTTCCGGAATCGGTCAGCAATCCCCTGAAGTATTATGGCAACAACACCTGTAATACACGCAACCTGCTGGAATGCTGCGAGGAAGCGGGTGTCAAGCACTTCATTTTTTCATCCACAGCGGCCGTCTACGGCATTCCCGGGGATGACAAAGCCTGGGAGGATTCCCCCCTTGCACCCATCAACGCCTACGGTACTTCCAAGCTGATGAGCGAATGGATGATCCGCGACCTCTCAGCTGCAACAGATCTGCGTCATGTAGCCCTGCGTTACTTCAACGTTGCCGGCTGTGACCCTCAAGGCCGCATCGGCCAGAACACCCCCAAAGCGACGCTGCTCACCAAGGTGGCCTGTGAAGCGGCCGTGGGAAAACGGGACCGTGTCTATATCTTCGGCACCGATTACCCTACACCCGATGGTACCGGAGTACGTGACTATATCCACGTGGAAGACCTGGCGTCGGCTCACTTGAGAGCACTTGACTATCTGAGAGCAGGTGGCGTATCCACTACTCTCAATTGCGGATACGGACACGGCTACAGCGTCCGCGAGGTGCTTGACATGGTGGAGAAGGTCAACGAAAAACCACTGAATATCGTGGAATCTCCCCGACGGGCCGGGGATCCGCCCTGTTTGATTGCGGGCGCCGACCGGGTAAGAAAAGAACTGAACTGGGAACCCGCCTTCGATGACCTGGAAGCTATCGTCAAAAGCAGTCTCAATTGGGAGAGAAAACTGTCTGAGAGCAGATAGTGGGTCAATGTGGCGATGCATGAAAACTTTCCAGACAGACCTATGCTGCAGGGCCGGTATTTGTGAACAGCCTGCAAGACAATCTGGTTGACTCTGGGTTGGGTTCGCCTGCAACCGCCACTGATCGAGTTTTGGTCGAACCTGCAATCACCGTGGATGCACTTTAACTGCAGTCAGGTCTTTTACCAGATTTTCTAGCAGGAGTACTCAATTTTGACATCGAATACCCCAGAGACCCTCATCGTCACAGGTGGTGCCGGATTTATCGGCTCTGCGATGGTGCGCCATTTACTGGCTGCTACAGATACCCGAATCATCAACCTGGACAGCTTGACTTATGCGGGCAACCTGGAATCCCTGGCAGTCTGTGCAGACCACCCCAACTATGTGTTCGAGCAAGTGGATATCTTCGACAGCAGGGAAGTCGGACGGATTTTTGCACAACACCGACCGGATGCCATTCTGCACCTGGCGGCAGAATCCCACGTGGACCGTTCCATAGAAGGACCCTCCGCTTTTATCCAGACCAATATCGTGGGTGTTTACAACCTGCTCGAGGCAGCACGAAGCCATTGGAACGACCTGAAGGGAGAGGCCAGGGAGAGGTTTCGTTTTCACCACGTCTCCACGGATGAAGTCTATGGCAGTCTGGGACCGGATGGCTTGTTCCGGGAGGAAGATCCCTATCGTCCCAACTCCCCCTATTCTGCAAGCAAGGCATCATCCGACCATTTGATCAGGGCATGGCACGAAACCTACGGGCTACCGACACTGATCACTAACTGCTCCAACAACTACGGGCCCTACCAGTTCCCGGAAAAGCTGATCCCGCTTGTTATACTCAATGCCCTGGAAGGTAAGGCCCTGCCTATCTATGGCAAAGGTGACCAGGTCAGAGACTGGTTGTACGTGGATGACCACGTGCGTGCACTCTGGCAGGTGCTCACCCGCGGCACACCAGGCCAAACCTACAATATCGGCGGACACAATGAGAAGACCAATCTGGAAGTGGTGAAAACTCTGTGCGCTGCGTTGGACCGGCTCAGGCCCAACGCGCACTCAGGTATCAACCGCTACGAAGCGTTGATCACCCATGTACAGGATCGGCCGGGCCATGACAAACGCTATGCCATCGATGCCGACAAGATAGAACAGTCGTTGGGCTGGGTGCCAGAAGAGACTTTCGAAACAGGTATGCAGAAGACCGTTGAGTGGTATCTGAACAATAGTACGTGGTGCAAGCGAGTGCAGGATGGAAGTTACCAGAGGGAACGCCTGGGGCTGACGAGCTGATCAACCACGCTCTACCTATTCGTCATTTCACAAATCAACGAAAGCGTACAAGGCAAAACGACCATGAAAGGCATTATTCTGGCTGGTGGCTCCGGCACCCGACTGCACCCGGTTACTTTGGGCATATCCAAACAACTGCTCCCGATTTACGATAAACCGATGATTTACTACCCGCTCAGCACACTCCTGCTGGCGGGGATCCGGGACATCCTGGTAATATCCACACCTCAAGACACACCCAGGTTCGAGCAACTCCTGGGGGACGGCGGTCGCTGGGGCGTCAGTTTCAGTTACGCGGTACAGGATCATCCGGGAGGACTGGCCCAGGCATTCATCATCGGCGAAGAATTTATCGGCGAAGATACCTGTGCGCTGGTGCTCGGAGATAACATCTTTTACGGCCACGACTTCTCCCATCTCCTGAAAAGAGCCAGTCAGCGCGAGAACGAAGCAACGGTGTTCGCCTATGCGGTGCGGGATCCTGAACGCTATGGTGTGGTGGAGTTCAACCAACAGTTTCAAGCCCTGAGCCTGGAGGAGAAACCGAAAAAACCCAAGTCGCGCTATGCCGTCACAGGTCTCTACTTCTACGATAATGAAGTCGTCGAAATCGCTCACCGGATAAAACCGTCCAAACGGGGAGAGTTGGAAATCACCGATGTCAACCGGGTATACCTGGAAAGGGGGGGGCTCAATGTGGAAATTATGGGCAGAGGCATGGCATGGCTTGACACCGGCACCCACGCCTCACTACTGGAAGCCTCCCAGTTCGTTCAGACTCTGGAACACAGGCAGGGGTTGAAAGTGGCCTGTCCCGAAGAAATCGCATGGCGTAAGGGATGGATAGACAACAGCCAATTGGAAGCGCTGGCGCAACCCCTGGCGAAGAATGGTTACGGCCAGTATCTTCTTGGAATTCTGGAAGAGGCTGTATATGAAGGTAATTGAAACCGATTTGCCGGGGGTATTGATTCTGGAGCCAAAGGTTTTTGGGGATGCGCGGGGCTTTTTCCTGGAAAGCTGGCATCATGAACGTTACGCCGAGGTGGGCATTACAGCAGAGTTTGTCCAGGACAACCTTTCTTTCTCAAGGGCTGGAGTATTAAGAGGACTCCACTTCCAGAATCCCAATGCCCAGGGGAAACTGGTGCAAGTCGTTCAGGGTGAGGTCTATGACGTAGCGGTCGATATCCGGACAGGTTCACCCCATTTTGGAAAATGGGTTGGTGTGACCTTATCGTCCGACAATAAACGCCAGCTTTTTGTGCCACCGGACTTTGCCCACGGATTCTGCGTCACCAGCGATACTGCCTTGTTTTCTTATAGATGCACCGATTATTATAATCCCAGGGCTGAGATTGCCATTCAATGGAATGACCCCGAACTCGGAATCGAATGGCCGGTAAACCAACCTGAATTATCGGAAAAAGACCGGTTGGCCCCTAACCTCTCGCAACTGGCTGAAGACAATAAACTACCCTCCTATGGATAAGAACCTGCAGAATATACTGCTGATCGGTAAAAACGGTCAGGTCGGCTGGGAACTCCAGCGAACTCTGGCACCCCTGGGTAATCTGGTCGTAACAGACCGGGGCGATAAGAATTTACCGGTGGATCTCTCCAACCCCGATGAGATCCGATCCCTGGTAAGAAAGATCCGTCCCGCGCTGATTATAAATGCGGCGGCCTACACTGAAGTGGACAAGGCCGAAGAGGAATTTGACAAGGCTATGGCCATAAATGGCACAGCACCGGGAGTGCTTGCCGAAGAAGCCCGGGAAACAGGAGCGGCACTGGTCCATTATTCCACCGACTATGTATACGATGGTAAAGCCGATGCGCCCTATAAAGAGTCAGATACCCCCACTCCCATCAACGCTTATGGCTGCTCGAAACTGGAAGGAGACCGGGCAGTCGAGGCAGTCGGCGGTGCCTACCTGATTCTGCGTACCAGCTGGATATACGGTACCCGGGGATCTAATTTTCTGTTAACGATGTTACGTCTGGCAAGGGAGCGGGAAACGCTGAAAATTGTCGACGATCAAACGGGAAGCCCCACCTGGTGTCGCCTGATTGCGGAGTGCACAGCACAGATTCTGGCCCGTGCCAACTGCCGATCAGGGACAGACAAAAACTTGAACTTCATCGAGTACCTGGAAAACTACAAAGGGATATATAACCTGACTTCCTCCGGAAGTACGAGCTGGTACGGCTTTGCAAGAGCCATTCTGGACGATACCCAGGGGATATTCGAAAACAGAATCAAGGAAATCAGCCCCATACCCACATCCCAGTACCCCGTTGCTGCACCCCGCCCCACGTTTTCAGCGATGTCCGGAGAAAAACTATACTGTACATTCGGTCAGCGGCTGCCTCAGTGGCACCAGGCACTGGACCTCTGTCTGCAGGACCTGGGGGAGCATGATTTTGGGACCAAAAACAGGTAAATAACGTAACTGCTCACCCCCCATGGGCAATCTCCGGAGATTGAGCAGTTACTAAATAACAATCCCTTGATTGGCTGCATCTGGTTTATCCACAACCGGAAAACCATCGCAGCCGATCCAATAGCAAGCTTACAATGAGAAAGCCGGGCTGTTTCCCCGGACGGTCTTCCATTGTCATGGTAATATAGTTTGTGCCTTGTGAGATACTGGCGAGACTGGCAACTATCGTGATTCGACTGGCTGCTAAGTGGTCAACGCCTCCGTTTCTGAGCTAAAGGGGGGATGTATCTGACTGCTAATAGTCTACACCACTGTAAATGGTCGAAAAGTGGTTGTTGCTTTTTCTGCCGGTAACCCGCCGTTGATTTCTACCGGGAGAGTAGCTTCTCCTACCCGGATGCTTTATGGAAACACTGAACATCCTGCTGCTGTCCATAGTCCAGGGACTGACAGAATTTCTACCTATCTCCAGTTCTGCCCATTTAATACTGGTTCCCCACCTATTCGGTTTCAAAGACCAGGGGTTGGCCTTTGATGTGGCAGTGCACCTGGGCTCACTACTGGCCGTCATCGGTTACTTTCGCCAGGAAATCCTGAGTATCATCTCGGATTTCTTACAGTCTTTTGGACCGAAAGGCAAAGAGACGCAGAAATCACGAATGGCCTGGATGATTGTGCTGGCCACTATTCCGATCATGATTTTCGGCATCTTGATGAAGTCCCTGATTGAGACCGACTTACGATCGATTCCGGTCATTGCCAGCACAACGATTCTCTTCGGTTTGCTGCTTTACTGGTATGATGCCAAGGGCGTAAAAAAACGCAACGAATACTCCATACTTTGGAAAGACGCTCTGATCATCGGTGTTTTTCAGGCTCTCGCTATTATTCCCGGTACCTCCCGTTCAGGTATAACAATAGCTGCAGGTTTGATGCTTGGATTGACCCGTCAAGCTGCTTCCCGCTTTTCATTTCTACTGGCGATCCCCACCATTCTCATGTCAGGTGGACTCGTAACACTGGATTTGATTCGGGCAGATGTCCTCGTCAATTGGAATGAGCTGTTGTCTGGTGCCTTGCTCTCTTTTGTCAGCGCCTACCTGTGCATCCACTTTTTTCTGAAATTAATCGACCGAATAGGGATGCTCCCATTCGTCCTGTATCGACTGCTGCTTGGAATTGCCCTGCTGATGTTTCTCTTGTGACGGCGGCTGAAAAGCCGGGAGCCTGCCGACACTGACCTGTTTATTGTCGGACCGACGCTTGCTTGAGCAATTCTTTTACATACCTCACCGGGATTGCATATGCTATTCCGCTGGGTGAAGACAGCAACGTCTCCTTCGTATCTTTGACAAACACGCTGTTGATCACCCCAACGACCCTTCCCGTATCCGGCTCATAGAGCGGACTTCCACTATTTCCCGGGTAGGCAACGGCATCCAGTTGAAACACATTATAGGGATCGCGCATGCGCCGTACCTGCTTGATACTCAATTCCTTGGATGATATTGCCGGTATGACAATCGGCGTGATGGCCGAAACAATGCCCCTGTGAGTCACCGTCGTCAACCCAAGTAGCATACCAATCGGATAACCTGAAAACGCATAAAGCGCTCCCTCTCTGACCTTCTTATCATTACCGAGTTTCATTGGTTTGAGTGGAGCCCCTTTGATAGACAGCAGCGCAAGATCATGCTTTGGATCCCTGGCAACCAACTCCGCCTCACGTCTTTCAGTCTTACCATTGTTCTTGACATATACGGCCAGGACTTCCCGTCGCCCTTCATTTAATGCCACGGATACCACATGCTCGTTAGTGATCACGTACTGCCCGTTGGACACGACAAATCCAGTCCCCTTAAAACTATCACGCGGCCTCCGGGTCGGCATATAGGTACCTACTCCCACCACGCTTGGCTTGATTCGTTTGACAGTTCCTGGCAGACCTGAATCTGCGGCCTGGAGCGATAGTGGCAGCGTCAGCAACCAGCCAAGTACAAAAATGACAACAGGTAACGATAGATACGACCTGGAAAAAACCATGCTGGATCCTTCTTTCTTGATTAGTCGGATAGTTGATTGGAATACGGGAAATCCCTGTTCCCTCGAGTCATCTGCTACTGTGGGTTATGTTTTCGGCTGACCGGGAAATACTCGTGAAGAACAACCAGGACAGCATTACCTGGCCAGATTGAACAAACCCTTTGGATTGGTTCCCTGCCTGCTTTCGCGGTTGGAGACTTGATACAGGCCAAACCCGATTACCGCAAAAAACAACAGGGTCATTCTCGGGGCATCGAAGGAACTGGTGAACATACCATTCAGTAGAAAACCCACGACAGCCGTCATAAGAGCAGCGGCCACCGGATGCCTTCCATACCAGGCGGGGCCTGAGAGGTAAATCAGCAATGTAATCATCAACAGACTGAAAATAATAACACCCAGCCAGCCCTGCTCAAAAAACAGGGAAACCCACAGATTTTTGACGTGCCAGGGAAGATGCTCGTGGGTCTTGAAGAACCAGAAATCCCCTCCCCGGCTGAACCCGCCATTATTCAACAACTCAATACCGTCAGCATTGCGCAGGCTCACGTTGTCCACTGAAACGACACCGGAATCACCCGAATTGAAGAGATACAACTCAACCGGTCGGCGCGTGAGCCAGTTCCCCTCCCCAATTTCACCGCTATCAATTGTTATCGACCAGCGATACCAACCCTCGTGGTCTTCGGGAATAGCCAGGGTTGGCCAATGGCATCGATACGAATTCAGTAAATGCTTTTCACACAGTGGTACGGTCAATTTAGCTTTCGGGTAGGCGCTCCTGGCATCAAGTTCAAGTCTGTAGCTCTGGCCGTCGCTTACAGGTACTTTCTGAGCAAGATAACGGGATTCTCCGGCTGGCAGGATGAGGTGGGGGTCCGGTGACTGATCGAATCGGTAGTTCCCCTGCATTGGATCCGTATACCGTCGCTCCCGGTATGCCCGGGGAAACTGCCCGAACCCCATACCCAGGATCTGGTTCGCCCACAAATCCCCCATCAGGCCGACAGTCTGACTCCAGTGCTGAAGCCGCACACTGACATCACCCTCCACCGTCTTGAGTCGGTGTTGAAAGAACCGACTCTCCGCACCCACATACAATAGAGCCGAGGCAACAGCTGCCACCAGAAGAGCAACCAGAATACCGGAAATCCGTCTGTTTCCGGCAAGTGACAGCCTCCTGACCCAGAACAAAGCCAACAGCATCAATTCAACCAGTAGTACGACGTACGTGGTTCTGGTTACAGTCGCGACCACCAGATACATGGTGAGAAGCGACAAACCAATCCCCGCTGCCATGACCAGAGGATGATTTCTGCGCATGACCCAGTAGGCGATGAAGGGAAACAGGAGAATGAGATAGGTGTCCAGATGAGCACCACCTGTATGCATGGTTGAGAAGCTGGCGGTTATCCGGTAGGGAATGGAAAAATCAAGTAAATCTGCAAACTGCCAGCGTTCCCTAAGACCAATAAAGGACACCAGCACTAGTCCGACCGACAATCCGCTGATGAACAGACGTTCTGCGACTGGGTACCCTTGAGGAACTGTCAGACGCATCAAAGCCAGGAACAAAAATCCCCAAAAAAACCCTTTGCCTACATACCAGCTGTTGAATGGACTAAGGTAGTTGTCGAAGTTGTTCAGGCCCAGATCCGCAATAGGAAGCAGGCCAATGAACAGGGAAGCCATACAAAGCAGCCCGTAACCCCAGAACAAAATCGTGAGCACTTTCGGTGTGATCGACCGGGACTGGGGATGCATGCCATGGTACAGAGCAGCTGCACAAGTCGTCAGCAGCAACAAATCCAGCTCATCCAGGAAATAACGCCCGGTCCAGGGAGCCAGACTGAATGCGGGCAACAACGCTGGTATGACAAAAAGCCAGGCATGGCGGAAACGTAGCAACAGGATAAAATATCCGAACAATCCAACACCCAACAACAGTTGCCAGCGGGGGAAACTCCAGAGAGCCCACACCACCCCGGCGAGCAATATCAGCGTGAACGGCAGTCTGAACCAGAGACGACGATTCGACGGCTGCTCATTGACTTCCGATACTTTTTCGGTGCCCAGAATCGAGTTCAATCCTGACACCATCGACCTCTCACTGATCCAGAGTCCCCCCCAGACTCCGATTAGAGCATAAAATGCCTCCAGGTAGTCAGTGATCCCCAGGGATGCCTCAAACCAGGGCGCTACGACGATAAAGGTTGCGCTTCCGGTCAGCATCCAACGCTTGAGCGTCTCTCCCTTCCCGACGAACCCATAAACGAAACCCAAGGGAACCCAAAGCATCGCACGCTTAATCAGGACGTAAAATCCAGCCGACAAGGTCTCAACCGGAGCGACCGGGGGCGCATCGAGTAGAGAAACAGGCCAACTGACGCCGAAAACCACCCACCAGAACACCCCGGTTACGCCCAGGGGAAGCATCAAGGATTGCAGGTTGTGCCGGTTGATGTACATAGCTTGGTGATCGTTGGAATCAGGCAACTGGCAGTTTGTAATTTACGTTTGTTTCAGGCAAGTGGGTAACGCTGATGAAGCAGTTTTCCCCTGTCCCCCTGGCATCGGGAAAAATCGATCGACAGGCCCAGTTTTCCGAAGGGACGACAAAGGGGCTTAAAAAACCGGGGGAATCGATTAATATCTCATACACACATGAGGCGGATGTCAAATAACACTCGCTCTTACGGCAACCGCATGTGGGAGAGTAAAGGATCCCGACTGACCTGGGAAGGGTCGTTGAGTCAATGGCAGCCATCCATATCAGCAGTTTCTGATGTTTACAGCTCCCGCCTCCCCCCCCTGACCATTAACCGCCGGCAACAAACTGCCCATCCCCTATGGATTATCCCTTATCAAAACCAAGAAGTGTACGCTCCCAACTGACCCTGGCGGCATTAGGCTATCTGGCATTCGTCATCTATGGCAGTCTCGTCCCCCTGGCGTATGTGCCAATGCCTATCGATGAGGCGATTGCAAGCTTTCACCGGATTCCGTTTCTAAGACTAGGTATCGGTTCCCGTGCAGACTGGGTAGCCAATGCACTGTTGTTCATACCGCTGACATTTCTCTGGCTGGGGCTCATCTGGCCCCGGAAAAGGGGTATCACCCGCTTACTCGCTTCGCTGCTGATACTGGTGGCTGCAGTCCTCTTGAGCCTGGGAATCGAATTCACACAGCTCTTTTTCCCACAACGCACGGTTTCGCAGAACGATATTCTGGCTGAAACGATCGGGGCTCTGATCGGTATCGCTCTCTGGTGGTGGTATGGGCAAAGACTCACCCATTGGATTGCAGTGGCATGGGAGACACGAGGACAAACCGGCATCGCAGAAAAACTCCTTTGGCTCTACCTTGCGGGCCTTTTCATATACAATATCCTGCCTCTGGACCTGACCATAAGTCCCGTGGAAATCTACCACAAATGGCGCAGCGGCAAAGTCTCGCTGATCCCTTTCAGTTTCAAGGTCGAAGGTACCGCTCAGTATCTGTACAACCTGGTTACCGATGCCCTGCTCTGGGTCCCGGTCAGCCTGCTGTGCGTGCTGTCCAGCCGCCGCCGCGGCATGCAGGCCTGGGCATGGACCGTGCTGATAGCCATTTTTCTGGAATTCTGCCAGTTCTTTGTATTCTCCCGGGTCTCTGACACTACCGATATACTGATGGCAATGATAGGCGCCGGAGCGGGGATCTGGATAGCGGGCCTGTTTCCTGAAAATAAGCGGTCTTCCCATAGAGCCCAACGATCTAACCGAACCACCCAATCGACAGCAGTAAGACCCATTCTGGCGTTGATCGCCGGTGGAGTATGGACCTTGGTGCTGATGGCAGTTTTCTGGTATCCATTTGAGTTCGAATTTGATCGATCGTTGCTGCGGGAGCGGCTGGAACTATTCCTGCGTGCCCCCCTTACAGCCTATTACTACGGAACTGAATTCAGGGCGGTAACCGAACTGCTCCACAAGATTCTTTTTTTTATCCCACTCGGAGCCACCCTAGCCCTGGGACGACTGGGTTTACCCCCATCTCCCGGCCGAATTGTTTACAGTTTGATTACCGCATGTATCCTTCTTGCCGTTCCATTCGGAATAGAGTTGGGACAGGTGGCTTTGCCTGACAAAAAT
Source organism: Gammaproteobacteria bacterium (assembly GCA_024227135.1). Taxonomy (GTDB): domain Bacteria; phylum Pseudomonadota; class Gammaproteobacteria; order Chromatiales; family Chromatiaceae; genus JAHEHQ01. Next base: position 1,271 of record JAAELC010000256.1, on the reverse strand, counting down.
CCGGATATAACTGACTTGATTCTAGAAGTCATTGGTGGGGTTATCGGTTATTACGGTTTGCCTATGCTAACGAGCAGAGTAGAACCACCCTCTCCAACTGAAAAACCAAACCTTCACTAATCAGCGGGCTTTTTGCCTAGAAAAGGGTTGATCAGAGACTGGAACAACCGAACCGATATTATCGTACTCGATCAGGAAAAATCCTGGAAAAAATCAGCGAGGAGCAATATATTGATGTCGTCATCGCCCATGCTTGGCTTCCCCGGTTTCTGGGGCTGGAGATTGAATACTGATGGAGCATTTATCTCCAGCTTCCCGAAGACCAAGTATACTGCCCACCTCGATAGTCTCTATCGCTGGCTTGGGGTAGTATCCCTGCCTGTGGCATAAGTTTTCTGCCCGGATGGGTTTTCGACCATTAACGAGTGCCCTCTTCCAGGTAAAAGAGTGTGTAGCTTACCTGTACTTCCGGTGAGGCTAAGCTATGCAGTATGGCGGCAATGCAGGGGGCGGTAATCAAGGCTAAAAGTTATAAATTCGTGGGTATTCGTCAAGGCATTTATTGTAGGATAGTAAAATGGACCTATCCCACTTCTCTAACGGCTTCAAAAGAGCCATGACAGGTAGTAGGAAAACTATCCGATAGAAGCGGGAGGATCCGAATTGAAGATTAGTAAAAAGTGGGTATCTGCTCACGCCCCATGGGGGTATGTCTGGGGAGAGAGCAGTTACATTTCAGGAAACTATCTCCAAACCATCAGGATTTTATGCAACAATTGGGTATCCTTTATCTAAACCTACCTTCACTACGTATGAAACCGCACAAAACTCCAGTTATGCAGAACAGAAAAACTAAAGAAATCACCTAAATGACCGCCAAAACTACCAGCCCATGTTTAACTCTGGTGCCGCTGCAATTCGCACCTTGTCTTACGGACTGGTGATGGATATTTCTACCAATTACGGTGCTGGTTTCAAAAAAAATCCATGAATGCTGATTACAAAGCCGCTTAATCATAGCCAACTGAAAGAAATATGTTCAAATTGAGTAACTGCTCACCCCCCCAGTGATTACCCCGCATGGGTGGTCTGTGGAGGAATCGTCTTTGGCAGGGCTACCAGAGCCAAGTCTACAGGGAGGTATTTAAGACGTCTTCCGGAACAGAGCGCCCATGCGGGGTGAGTAGTTACCAGATTGATTACATACCAACACAGGAAAACCTGCATGTTAGAAAAAAAAAAAAAAATTGCCAGTGCCCGTTTCATTGACC
>JAAELC010000255.1 GCA_024227135.1 Gammaproteobacteria bacterium | reverse complement strand
TCTTTTCCACCCCATTGATAGTTCGTTTCACAGCCACCCATGTCTGGTGCCCGAAGTCCGTAGGTATCACGCACACACTCTCGAACGTACCGTCAGTGATCTGTCTGCTCCACGCAGACTCCTTCGCGTCCATCTGCCCGGTGGACGGGTCATACATAGCGGTTAGCAACTGACCGTCCTCACGTACCATTACAGCGAGATTATCTGGCACAAGGGCGTAGTACGGCTCCTTAATCCACAAGTTATTAACCATGTGGTTCGCCATCCACGTTAGCTCAATGGACTCATACTCTTCCAACACCATGTTGGAGCGTTGCTGGAAAGAGCGAAGCTGCCTACCTGACTGTTGAACGAAGCAGGTCAGACCACCCATGTACATTGGCATCTGGTGTGCGCCACCATAGTCAGTCATCTTACTGACTTTCGGTAAGCGGTCTGTTGCAATGTACTCATCAGGCGCTACTCGGTGCTCCGTAGAAGCGGTGCCGATAACCAACACCCTCTCAGAACTCAACCACTCAATAGACTCATGTGTGTAGGCCGCAATGGGGTACTCAACCGCGTCATCAGGTTGCAGTACCTGCTTATTACCCTTCACCGCAAAGTCAGTAAAGTCAGCCACCCTTGAACCCCATAACGTCTGAGGTAGGTTGAGGGTGGCGGCGAACCATAACCGCTCCTGGAAGAACACCACGCAACGCGGGTAGCCAAAGATTGGGTTATAGTCACTCACGGTGGAGGTGATCAACACGGTTGTGCCGACGGGTGGCTCACTGTCGAATGTAACTGTGCCGTTATCCGTGACAGGGAATGTCTGCCCGGATTTCAAATCCCAATCAGCAGCGTCTACCAGTTCGCCGTTAAAGAATATCTCCATGTCGGACTTCGAGGTGACAGAGAAGTAAAACTCGTACTCTGTTGCTGTACCATCCGCTTGCCATGAGGTGCCGGGTAAGTCCCAAGGTACGCCGTATAGCGTAGGTTGATCCCACACCCACTCGTAGTGAGAGCGCCTAGTCAATCGCCAGGGTTTATGATCTTCATGGCAGAACCACATGATGTCATTCGCTTGCGCCCAGTACAGATGGTCAAGTTCACTGTCTGTGAACGGGGTCTGGAACTCGAAAGGTACAGAGGTTATAGGCTCGTTAATATGTCTAACTTCAACAGGTAGGCCGTTGCTTGCTGTCGTGTCACGCATGATTATCACTTCACCAATATCAGGCGCATCGGTTAGTGTGACCTCCCACCCTGAACGTGAGTTACGTGCATAGATACTATCCAGTGTGATCTCAAGACCCGGATCGGTAAAGAACTC
>JAAELC010000254.1 GCA_024227135.1 Gammaproteobacteria bacterium | reverse complement strand
GGGAGTTAAACTATCGAACAGATCAATGGGGCCGCTGCCGGGCACTAAGGGCCGCGGAAAAAACAGAGTATCCAGTCGTGCTCGTCTTTTGGCCCGGGTTCAGCGTTGTGGAAAGGGTTGCATAGGAAAGCTATGCGCCCCTTTCCACGCCTTGAACACGAACCAAAATACAGCGCAATTTCTGGATACTTATTAATTTCCGCGGCCCTGACCCCGCGAAACATAACCCAGCCACGCCTTGCAGGATGAAACACAGAAAAGGTCCCATGAAACATGAGTAATCCACTGGCCCTGATCATCGACGACGAACCGGATATCCGGGAATTACTGGACATCACACTGGGTCGGATGAACATTGACACCATGGCAGCGGCAGACCTTGATGCTGCAAAACACCTGCTGTCACAGCATCGATTCGACCTCTGCCTTACCGATATGCGGCTGCCGGATGGTAACGGCATCGAGCTGGTCGAGCTCATTGGTGAAAGATTCCCCCAATTGCCGGTGGCGGTCATCACCGCACACGGCAATATGGAGTCTGCTGTCCAGGCACTCAAGGCGGGCGCATTCGATTTCGTATCGAAACCCGTCGACCTGCGAATTCTGCGCCGCCTGGTTAAAACGGCGCTGAAACTGGAGGAGCAGAAAAAAAACGTTGAAACCAAACCCCAGAAGGGACAATCCGGCCCCGTCATTCTGGGGAACTCCGCCGCGATAGCCCAGATACGCACCATGATAGCCCGTCTGGCCCGAAGTCAGGCACCGGTTTATATCAGCGGTGAATCGGGAACCGGAAAGGAACTGGCGGCCCGCCTCATCCACGACCAGGGCCCACGGGCCGAAAACGGATTCATCGCCGTCAACTGCGGTGCCATCCCCCAGGAATTGATGGAGAGTGAGTTTTTCGGCCATATCAAAGGCAGCTTCACCGGTGCGGTTTCTGACAAGAAAGGACTGTTCCAGGCCGCCGACGGCGGAACCTTACTGCTGGATGAAGTGGCGGATCTGGCAGTTTCGATGCAGGTTAAGCTGTTGCGTGCAATTCAGGAGAAACGGGTACGCCCGATCGGCGCACAGAAAGAAGACCAGGTGGATGTTCGGATCATCAGCGCCACTCACAAGGATCTGACTAAACTGGTGGCCCAGGGCAACTTCCGCCAGGACCTGTTTTATCGCATCAACGTCATCGAGCTGAAAATCCCCCCTCTCCGGGAGCGCCGCAGCGATATCACCTTGCTGGCAAAACAGATTCTCGAGCGTATCGCACTCCAGTCCGGCGTCCGGATTCCGTTGATTCACACCGATGCCCTCAAGAAACTCCACCACTACGACTACCCCGGCAATGTGCGGGAACTGGAGAATATTCTCGAGCGGGCCACCACACTGTGTGAGAATGACCAGATCATCGCGGAAGACCTGTTTCTACCCGACACCCACCGGGAACCTGGCCTGCCCGAAGGGGACATACCGCTGGAAACTTACCTCGAACAGCTGGAGCGAGCCGCCATCGTGAAGGCACTGGAGGAAACGCGCTGGAACCGCACCGCGGCTGCTAAAAAACTGGGGCTGAGCTTCCGCGCTCTGAGATACCGGCTGAACAAACTGAATCTGGATGGCGACTAATCCGTATCCCCGGTCAGCGCTCTGTGAGCTGGGAACAACAGTGCGCGTCGGTTTTTTTCAATTCGTCAAAATTCTACTGCGTGAAAAGTGACGATTTTTGTCACTTCCTGACAAAAAAACTTACCGCCAGGCGAATAAAACACCTATGCCCGCCCCATACGAATCACTCCCCCCACCTTCAAGGAGTTGGTAGAAACAATCCCTGAACAAGGAATCGACACAGCGACCAACGGGCACCCGGCTTCGATGCCTTGCTCTATCACACTGCTATAATAGTCTTAATAATCAAATAGTAAAAATACGATTACCAATGATTTTAACCCCAGCGTATAACAAGCTCATGGACAGCGCCCACGCAAAATACAACCCCATGGCAGATAAAAATCCACCCGGGATAAACGGGAAGCAAGCGCGACAGAGTTTATGGCACGTTCATTGCTCGCCTAGCTGTTATTAAGCTTTTTTGGTGGTTTTGTCCTAACACTGATTTAGCAATAGGACTAAAGATCGTTACCCTACAGCCGATAAGCGAAATCACAAGTTTACGGATCATGCAATTACCCAAACAGGAGAGTACCATGAAGAAAGCGCAATCAGGTTTTACACTCATCGAGCTCATGATCGTTGTTGCGATCATTGCCATCCTCGCCGCCATCGCCATTCCGGCCTACAACCAGTACATCCGGGAAGCTCAGATGTCCAAAGTGACGGCTCATTACGATGAGGCCTATCGCTCCATCAAGGCGGAAATGGCTAAAGTGATTGCCATTGAGGCGCGTGGCGGAACCGCCGACACAAACATCAACACAATCGGCGACTGGATCAACGTAGTCAACCCTGAAGAGCGCACCGCGCCTAAAGGTAGCGGACTTGCCTATGTCGATGGAACTGGCAATACAGATGGTGCTGTTGGTATCTCCGTATCCGGCGGTGTAGTAACGATCACCCGACCTAAATTCCTGGAGTTGAATGTAGCAAGCGTTGAAGTCGACTTCAACGACATGTAGGTTCCATTGAGTGGAGGGGAGGCCCGCTTCCCCTCCACTGCTTCCGTGTCGAGGATATGCAAGCGCTATGATAAACACTCGAGCAAACGGCTTTACCCTGGTGGAGCTGATGATCGCGATAGCCATACTGGTCGTGATCGTGGGCATCGCCATTCCTGCCTACAACGGATACATTCAAGAGGCGCGCCTGAGTGCGGCCCGCATGAATATCGAGCCTTTGCGGCTGGCGCTGGAAGATCACTGGCTCGACAACGCCAGCTACCAGGCCGGCACCTGGAACCCCTCTGGAACCCAAGACTTGAAAACCACCATTGGCTGGCGTCCGGATGGCGACAAGGATCAGTACATCTACATCGTCACCCTGTTCGATGTCAACACCGCCAATGAGACCTATGGGATATCGATCCGGCACGTGGACAATCCCAGCGAAGAACTCGCAACGTTCCGAAAACAGAGATAGTGGGTTCCCCTGGAGCAGCAAACCGGACAACCCCTGCCTAAAACTGTGAAGTCCTACTCCAGACAACCACTTACCCATCGCTTGCTTTAACCCTAATTGAGCTATAATCTGGCCAGATCGGGCCATTTTAGTTTTTTTCTTCCCTGCCGACTAGTAACATACATCCTGGGAAGAGGATGGTCCGTTCGGATATGGCTCTTCGGAACAGCCTGAATCTCCCGACGAAACAACACCGGGAAACAACCACCCCCGATATTTTGAGTCAACCACTGGGAAACAGCACGACATCAGGATGGCCAGTACAAAACCTCAAGTCCATGTCAGCGGGCTCGCTCGTCGCCTGATTCAGGATAATCTGCTCGAGGATGAGCAGGCCCATCAGCTTTATCAGGAGGCCCTGAGGAAGCGCACCCCCTTCGTTACGCACCTGGTTGAGAACAAAATTCTGGACAGCGGCGAAATCGCCACTGCGGCATCCCAGGAATTTGGAGTCCCGTTGTTCGACCTGGACGTCATCGATCCAGAGAGCATCCCGATCAAGCTGGTGGATGAGAAGCTCATCCGCGCACACCACGCCCTACCCCTGTTCAAGCGCGGAAACCGGCTGTTCCTGGCGCTGTCTGATCCCGCCAATCTCCACGGGCTGGATGAAATCAAGTTTCATACTGGCCTGACCACGGAGGCGGTGGTCGTTGAAGAATCCAAGCTGTCAAAGACCATTGAGCAGGCGCTCCAGGATAATGAATCCCAGATGTCAGATCTGCTGGATACGGATCTGGACAATCTGGACATCGCCATCGACGACGAGAGCGACCGAAATCAGGACGATGACCTGGATGTGGACGACGCCCCGGTTGTGCGCTTTGTCAACAAAATTCTGCTGGATGCGATCAACAGCGGTTCGTCGGATGTTCACTTCGAACCTTACGAAAAGACTTTTCGTGTCCGCTACCGACAGGACGGGATGCTCCACGAAATCGCATCCCCACCGGTGAACATTTCCAATCGCCTCACTGCCCGGGTCAAGGTGATGTCCCGGCTGAATATCGCTGAACGTCGAGTGCCCCAGGACGGCAGGATCAAGATGGTGCTCTCCCGCAACCGTTCCATCGATTTTCGTGTCAATACCTGCCCCACCCTGTACGGGGAGAAAGTCGTTCTGCGTATCCTGGATCCCACCAGTGCCCAGCTCGGTATCGAGGCATTGGGATTCGATGCGGATCAGGAAAAAGACTTCATGGAGGCGATCCGGAAACCTTATGGGATGGTGCTGGTGACCGGCCCGACAGGTAGCGGTAAAACGGTTTCCCTTTATACTGCCTTGAATTTGCTCAACCAACCGGATATCAATATCTCCACCGTGGAAGACCCGGTGGAAATCCAGGTTGCGGGTATCAACCAGGTCAATCTGAACCCCAAGGTCGGACTGACGTTTGCCGCAGCCCTCAGAGCCTTCCTTCGCCAGGATCCGGACATCGTGATGGTGGGTGAGGTCCGCGACCTGGAAACCGCGGAAATCGCGGTAAAGGCGGCCCAGACGGGCCATCTTGTACTTTCCACACTGCACACCAACGACGCGCCCCAGACCCTGACGCGATTAGCGAATATGGGGATTCCCCCGTTCAATATCGCCTCCTCGGTGCTGCTCATCATGGCACAGCGGCTTGCCCGCCGGCTCTGCCCCCATTGCAAGGCTGCCGATGACGTCCCCAAGGAAGCGCTGCTGGAAGAAGGTTTCAAAGAGGAAGACCTGGACGACCTGGTGGTCTTCAAGCCGGTGGGCTGCAACCGATGTACCAAGGGCTACAAGGGCCGAGTCGGTATCTTTCAGGTCATGCCCGTCTCAGAAGTCATGGGACGGATCATCATGGAGGGAGGTAACTCGTTGCAGCTTGCAGATCAGGCTGAAAAAGAGGGAGTATCCACACTTCGCCGCTCCGGATTGAAAAAGGTGAAAGAAGGTATTACCAGTCTCGAAGAATTGAACCGCGTGACCAAGGAATAGCAAACATGGCGGCAGCTGCACCCAAGGCCGAAAAAGCCAACGTCTTCGCATGGGAAGGCTCGGATAAGAGAGGAAAACGTGTCAAGGGCGAAACCCGTGCGCCCAGCATGGCACTGGTACGAGCCGACCTGAAACGCCAGGGGATTCGTGTTCTCAAGGTCAAACAGAAATCCACACTCTTCAACACTAAGAAGAAAAAGATTCGTACCGGTGATATCGCGGTATTCAGCCGCCAGCTCGCCACGATGATGTCGTCCGGGGTTCCCTTGGTGCAGGCCTTCGACATCGTGGGTCGCGGGCACGAAAACCCCTCCATGCAGGATCTCATACTCTCCATCAAAGCAGACGTGGAAGGCGGCACGGCTCTGGCCGACGCCTTGAAGAAACACCCGTTTTATTTCGACGATCTCTTCTGCAGCCTGGTACATGCAGGCGAACAGGCGGGTGTGCTTGAAGAACTGCTTCACAAGATTGCCACTTATAAAGAAAAGACGGAGTCTCTGAAGGGTAAAATCAAGAAAGCCATGTTTTACCCGGTGGCCGTTATCATCGTGGCATTTCTCGTCACTGCGATCATCATGATCTTCGTGATACCCCAGTTTCAGGATCTGTTCTCCAGCTTCGGCTCGGAACTTCCCGCGTTCACCCAGATGGTGGTGGCCATGTCCGAGTGGATGCAGGACTGGTGGTGGGCCCTGCTCATCGCCATAACCGGGACAGGCTACTTCCTGGGTAACGTCTGGAAACGGTCACGAAAATTCCGACATGCCGTCGACGTAATGCTGTTGAAGATGCCCATCATTGGCGTCATCGTCAACAAGGCAGCCATTGCCCGTTTTGCCCGCACCCTTTCCACCATGTTCGCCGCCGGTGTGCCTCTGGTTGAAGCGCTGGACTCCGTTTCCGGGGCAACGGGTAACGTAGTGTACGGAGAAGCTGTTCAGCGCATGCGTGAAGACGTGGCCACCGGCCAGTCCCTGCAGCTTGCCATGAAGCAACAGAATCTGTTCCCGCACATGGTGATTCAGATGGTCGCTATCGGTGAAGAGGCAGGCTCCATCGATTCCATGCTTTCAAAAGTGGCGGATTTCTTCGAAGAGGAGGTCGACAACGCCGTTGACGCACTGAGCAGTCTGCTCGAACCACTCATCATGGTGATCCTGGGAACGCTCATTGGCGGATTGGTTATCGCCATGTACCTTCCCATATTTCAGATGGGTTCGGCAGTCATGGGCAAATAGCCCCTTTCTCCGGCATACAAACCACCAGGACACCAGCCCGGCGGGCTGGGACCGGGAATGGGGCCTTAGGGTCGCGGAAAAAAATAATTGTCCAGTCTTGCTGGTCTTTTGGCCCAGTTTCCGCGTTGTGGAAAAGGTTGCATAGAACAGCTATGCGCCCCTTTCCACGCCTTGAATCTGGACCAAAATCCAGCGCAATTTCTGGACATTTATTAATTTCCGCGACCCTTAAGAGAACATCGTGCTAATCCAGTATTTTCAATCAAACCCAGGGGTTTTTCTTGTCTCCTGCGGCCTTCTGGGCCTGTTGATCGGCAGTTTTATCAATGTGGTTGCTTACAGGCTGCCATTGATGATGAATCGCAGCTGGCGTAGCGAATGCCTGGAATTTCTCGGACAGGAAGACCCTGAAGCTGAGCAGGAGGAGAAGCTCACGCTCTCCACTCCCCGTTCCCGCTGTACCCAGTGTGGTCATAAGATCAGCGCACTGGAGAATATTCCTGTGGTCAGCTATCTGGTTCTGGGTGGCCGCTGTTCAGCCTGCAAAAGCCCTATTTCCCTGCGCTATCCCATTGTCGAGGTTTTGACTGGTTTCCTGTCCCTGGCAGTGGCATGGCATTTCGGAGTCAGCTGGCAAACGGCAGCCGCACTACCTCTCACCTGGTCGCTGATCGCGCTCAGCCTGATTGATTTTGACCACAAACTACTACCTGATACCATCGTACTGCCCGTTCTCTGGGCAGGTATCGTTCTGAGTATTTTCGAACTGTTTACCGATGCCCACGCTTCGATCATCGGTGCCGCCGCAGGATACCTGTGCCTGTGGGGAGTCTTCCACCTGTTCAAGCTTCTTACCGGCAAGGAAGGTATGGGCTATGGTGACTTCAAACTACTGGCTCTTTTTGGTGCCTGGCTGGGCTGGCAATCCCTGATACAAATCCTGCTGCTCTCCTCAGTGGTGGGAGCCGTAGTTGGGGTATCTCTGATTCTGTTCATGGGACGTGACAGGACCGTGCCTATCCCGTTTGGCCCCTATCTGGCGGCTGCGGGCTGGATCAGCCTGCTGTGGGGCCAGCAGATCAACCAGACCTATCTTGTCTGGGCCGGCCTGGCCTGACCCGCCGCCTGATGAACCAACCCATGGTCATCGGTCTGACCGGCGGCATAGGCTGTGGTAAAACCGCCGTCAGCGATCTATTTGCAGAACAGGGGGCACCAGTCATCGATGCGGACATCATCTCCCGGGAAGTGGTGGAGCCGGGTCAACCTGCGTTAGCAGAGATCACCCGGAGATTTGGATCGGACTCCCTGCTTCCAGATGGTCAGCTCGATCGAAAAAAGCTGCGGGGAATCGTTTTCGATGATCCCGGAGCCAGACACGACCTGGAAGGGATTCTCCACCCCCTTATCGGGCGACGTATGCGGGAACGCATAGGGGAATTCAAGACCCCTTATGTCATCCTGTCAGTCCCCCTGCTGCTGGAAACCAGCCAGCAAGATACCGTGGATCGGATTCTGGTCGTCGATTGTGCGCCAAAACAGCAGATTGAAAGAATATGCGCCCGGGATGGCGCCAGCAGAGCACAGGCCGAACAAGTGCTGGCAGCCCAATGCAGCCGGCAGACACGCCTCAATGCCGCCGACGACCTGATCGACAACAGCAGCGGCCTGGCAGCACTATCCACACAAGTCAGGGCACTGCACCTGCGCTATCTGCAGATCAGCCCAGACAATGATCCCCGGTACCACCCTCCCTCCCGGTGACCAACAAAATTACTGTTACGTTGACGAAGTACACGCAATCCGTTTAAAAAAGGCATCAAGTATTTTCCTTTCGCCGGCAAATATTGGAGAATAGGACCCTCTCAGCGGCAGTGCACCCTGAGAAAGCCCTCAAACTCACTTGATCCGTAAATTGCCAACCGTGCCAGACAACATAATCTTCGAGCACCCACTGAATGAGAAGGCAAGGACTTTGCTTCGGCTGGAACATCTGTTCGGCCTGGTAAACCACCATCTCGAGCAGTCTGACGTCTGGAGCAGCCGAGCCACCATCAACGGTCTGCTCGACATGGTCAGTATTTTTGCGAAAGCGGAAATCAAGGCTGACTTGATCAAGGAACTCGACAGGCATCGTGAAAAACTGGCAAAGATCCGCCTCAGCCCTGGGGTGGACACCCATCGGCTTGATCAGGTGCTGGACGAACTCGGGCAAGCCACCTCACGACTCTATGGTATAACCGGCCAGATAGCCCAGGAACTTCGTTCGAACGAGTTTCTGAAGAACATCCTGCAGCGCAACAGTATACCCGGGGGGAGTTGTGCGTTTGATCTCCCCCTTTATCATTACTGGCTCGAACAACACCATGAAGACCGGCAGGAAGAACTCAGCAGCTGGCTCAAGACCCTGGATCCGGTTCAGGATGCTGTGATATTGATACTCTCTTTGATCAGGGGGAGTACACGCCCCACCAAAGAGCTTGCGAGCAATGGCTTTTTTCAACGCAGCCTGGACCCCCAGACGCCTGCACAATTAATCCAGGTGGGCCTGTCGAAAGATATTCGACTATTCGCTGAGATCAGTGGCGGAAAACACCGTTTCACTATTCGTTTCATGGAGCCCCTCGAGGTGGAGCGCCCCACTCAGACCCAGGAAGATATCCCCTTCTCCCTAAACACCTGTATTCTCTAGATGCTGGAAACTGACACCATGGGTAAGAGAATCAAACAAAGGGTTCCTGGTAACAACCAGGCTGACACCGGCTCCCATGACTGAAACTCCATCCAGCGGCAAGTGCCCTACCTGTCAAAACAGTTTCGAATGGGATCAGGCCTCACCCTGGCGCCCGTTCTGCTGCGAACGCTGCCGACTCATCGATCTGGGTGAATGGTTGAACGAAGGACATCGAATTGAGGGTACAGAAGAAAGTTCAGTTCCCCCTGTTCTGGATATTGACAAACACTGAATAGTCAGGCTCAGGGCCGGAACTGCTGATCAGGTACGCTTACTGCCGGCAGCGGCCGGATTGAATACCCCACCACCCGCGGATACCGGCGATGCCTTGTGCCCCCCGATGCCAGGCCTCTTCCAGAGAAGGTTTCCGCATACCGCCCAGCGCGTAGACCGGTAAAGATACGGATTTGACCAGTTCCTGGAAAACATCCCAGCCAAGGGGCTGTGCATCGGGGTGACTCCGTGTCGGCAGAACCGGCGAAAGCAGCACAAAATCCAAACCCAGCTGCTGGGCCTGATGCAGTTCCTGAGCATTGTGACAGGAAGCCCCCACCCATTTATCGAGTCCAAGGGGCCGGGTTTCTAGAGCCAATAAACGGCGGCTGTTCAAATGCACCCCATCGGCGCCGGTCGTCGCCACCCACTCGGGATCACCATTGATCACCAGTAGCGCATCCCGTTCCCGACAGCATTTCACAGCCAGACGGGCCAGATCGAGAAAAGCCTGCTGCCTCATACCGGGGGCGCGCAGCTGAACCAGCCCTACCCCCTCTCTCAGGGACTCATCCAGCCGCTGAAGAAAGTGTTCGGTACCCAGTGATTCGGAGCCGGTGATCATGCAGGTGCTCGGTAATCGAATCGCCGCGATGATCGGCAGGTCGGCCGCCGGCATCGGATAGTCGACCAGACGCTCTGGAGCAACCCAGGTCAGAGGCTGCCCTTCATGGCCGTGGGGAATACCTGAGAAACCGGTGACAACATGAACATCGAGCAGCACCGATCTGTCGTTGTAGTGGTGGGTGACGGTGATCAGCGGTCGATGAGCGGTCAGGCGAATGCCCAACTCCTCCAGGATCTCCCGCTCGAGAGCCTGGGCAACACTCTCCCCGGTTTCCACTTTGCCCCCGGGAAACTCCCAAAGCCCCCCCTGGTGAGCATCCTCCGATCGACGACTGATAAGGATCCTTCCCTTTTCGTCTTCGATAACAGCAACGGCAACATGCAGCATTTTTTTATTAGTGGCAAGGGCCAAGTTTCAAGTTACAAGTCCTTGCTGCTTGCCACCTGCCACTTGCCACTTGCCACTTGCCACTTGCCACTTGCCACTTGCCACCTGCC
>JAAELC010000253.1 GCA_024227135.1 Gammaproteobacteria bacterium | reverse complement strand
GATCGAAGAGACCCTTGCCCTGGGCGGCACCCAGATCCTGCTCCAGGGCGGCATGCATCCTGATCTTGAACTGGACTACTACCTGAACCTGCTGAGCTTCATCAAAACCAACTTCCCGGTTCACATCCATGCCTTTTCCCCGCCTGAAATTTGTTTTCTGGCAGAGGAAAGTGGTAAATCGCTCAATGATATTATCAGGGCGCTCATGCAGGCCGGCCTGGATTCCATCCCGGGCGGCGGCGCTGAGATCCTCGTGGATGAAATTCGCAGAAAAATTTCCCCGGGTAAATGCCTGTCCGACCAATGGCTGGAGGTGATGCGGGTTGCCCATGGACTGGGCCTGCGCACCACTGCGACCATGATGTTCGGGCACATCGAAACCAGGCAACACATCATCGACCATCTGCTCAAGATCCGCTCATTGCAGGATGAAACCGGCGGATTTACCGCTTTTATTCCCTGGACTTTTCAGCCTGACAACACCTGTATCGATGTGGAGACAGCGACGGCGTCCGAATACCTGAAAGTTCTCGCGCTATCTCGCCTTGTCCTTGATAATATAGATAATATCCAGGCTTCCTGGGTCACCCAGGGAGCCAAGATTGCCCAGACCGCCCTGGCCTTCGGGGCCAATGACCTGGGCAGCACCATGATAGAGGAAAATGTGGTAGCCGCTGCGGGTGTGCATTTTCGCCTGCCCCTTGCTGAAATGAAAAGATTGATTCTCAGTGCCGGTTATGAGCCGCGACAGCGGGATTGCCACTACAATCTGATAGCGGAGGTTGACGGAGCCAATGCCTGATCTCCAGGGATCTTCAATCTCCGGAAACTGCCTTCATCGTGCGGGCTGGGTCATTAAAGATCCCTGGACGATCATCCGCAACGGGTATGT
>JAAELC010000252.1 GCA_024227135.1 Gammaproteobacteria bacterium | reverse complement strand
TCTTGCAGGTAACCGGGGGCATTGGCGTGTGGAAAGCTGTCACTACATTATTGACGGGAATTATGATGAAGGCCGTAGTCAGATCCGCACCGGCGTCGGACCCGAAAACATCACCCGGTTGCGGCGTTTTGCTATCGGGCTGCTCAAAAGCAAGAAAAGCAATGAGACAATTCCAGAAATGATGAAGAAACTGCTGCTGAACACACGGGCAGTCTTTGACTATCTGAAAATGACTCAGAACTCTAACCCACTATCAATGGGTTAGGCGTTAGCGTAGATTTGCCGTGCTCAGGGAAATCGTTCAGGTTTATTTCTACCGGCCGATGTGGTAATAGCAAGTACGGAGAAGTTTGGGTAATTCCCACTATAATTTACAGTGGGGCGCCGGGCTTCGGAATGAAAAGATACCCGGCAAAGGCGAAACCGGCAATGCCCTGTCTGTACAGCATGGGCCTGCCAGGAGTAAAGGATCCGGACCGTACACAGAGAGTAGCCGTCGGAAAGTGGCAACAGACCACTGAAATTGAACAGAGCTTAAATCATAGCTGCCTGAAACACAGTAGCTATTTCGAATGTACAGGGTCTGAGGACAGGAAAACCGGTCGCTCTCTGGACACCCCGCCAGAGTAGTTGCCATACAGGGCCACAAACTGTTTCCCCACAGCGGTGCGACCACTGTGATGAATGGAGCGAAATGCAACTTACAATCTCTAAACCGATGATCCGGCTCATCCCCGTGGCCCAGAGGTTCTATCCAACAGCGACAACACACAATGAGTTGACCCATTTACCATGATTTCCAACTTTGCCTATTCACAATTGTTAAAGATCCTGGGAGAGCTGATTCGCAAACGGGAGACTGGGGTTATCTTCATTCGCTCCCAGTGCAATCACTCGATCTCTTTCGCATTCAACGAAGGGCACATCAAGGCATTGAGCTTCGGACCTCGGAGAGGCACGCGGGCGATTCCTCTGATTCGGGATATTGAAGGGGGAACCTACCGGTTCGATGGCGCTGCTTACGTCGATACGCTGCAGAATCTACCGGCAACCGATGAGATAATGTCACAGTTGCAGCCCGCGGCTCCGGCTGCCGATAATGCAGCGGCTGAAGCGTCAGCGGAGCCTGGTGAACCGGTGGTCCCTGAGACCAGCTGGGCTGAATTCGGTGAGGAGACCAGAACGCTGCTGACCGACTACCTCGGTCCGATCGCCGATGTGATATTCGATGAGATCGTCGAAGAAATCGGTGGATTTTACAACACGGAGACACAGGCCCGAACCCTTATCGGAAAACTGGCTGTGGACATCGAGGACACCCAACTCAGCCAGTTTCAGGAAAAAGCGGAAAACCTGATCAGGAAGACACTCGCTCAAGCCAGCGGCTGATCATGCCTGGCTCACCCCGCCGGATAAGATCAAGCCTCTCCGGCATTGTTCGGCAAGGTCTTGCTGCAAGTTTCGGATCATCCCTGATAGTTTCGGATCATCCCTGATAGTTTCGGATCATCCCTGATAGTTTCGGATCATCCCTGATAGTTTCGGATCATCC
>JAAELC010000251.1 GCA_024227135.1 Gammaproteobacteria bacterium | reverse complement strand
TGAAGAATGCCACGTATCGCCGGCCCAGGGATTGCATCAAGCGAGACAAGGCCTGCTCCTTCAGCGGCCGTAACAAAAGATGTACATGATTGGTCATAAATACCCAGCCATGGACCTCAACCTGAAATCTGCCGGCCCCCTCGCTTAGCCAATGAGCATAGGCAGCAACATCGGAGTCGCTGGTGAACAGTGTTTGACGATTATTGCCACGTTGAATGACGTGAACCGGAATTCCGACCGGGCAATACCTTCGGCGCCTGGGCATACCAGTCTCCACATGCGTGTTTTATTCACACCATGATCGCCTGCAATAGTCCTCCAATATACCCATATCTATCCCCAATTCAGGTCAGGAAACCCCGACAAATTAGGTCAGCTGACTCTGGCACTTGACTCTGACCCCATAACTTTCGGAAACTCCCAGTAACCTGCCAGGTGTTTGTCTTTCCCACGGCGAGCAGCTAGAACTAGCCCATCGTTCTCAATTATTGCGGCTGTAACGACAATCAATGTCATGTGCTCCTGCACTCATGTCTGGGATGGGAACAACACTGGTTCGCAAAAGCGCAATAACTGGGATCGGATGTCCGATGTTGACGCTGTCAGATCCACGGTTGCGAACCGGATAGCATGGCCCTGAATTACAACCGTCTCATCG
>JAAELC010000250.1 GCA_024227135.1 Gammaproteobacteria bacterium | reverse complement strand
TGCGCAACAGGAGCGCTCAGAAGACAGGCGGATGCCTTGCACCGCGTGATTACTCCGCCGAGCGGGACATCTCCCCGATCTGCCAGAAAGCAGAACACTGCGCACGAAGATCCCTTATTGAATTATATAATAATATTAATTTAGCATATTCTATATCATTGACTATTCTCAATTCCCCCGATCTGCAAAATCTCCGTAATAGGCGCCTCATGTAGTAATCAAAAGGAGATATCCGATGGCCCAGGTCTTCACCAAGTCCATGGCGCGTAACATTTTTTATGGTGGTTCTGTGTTTTTCATGTTGCTGTTTCTTGTGCTCACTTTCGACACCACCCGCTCACTCCCGGCACTGGACAACCGCGATGCCATCACCCCGGAGGTCGCCAGGGGCAAGTTACTCTGGGAACAAAACGACTGCGTGGGTTGCCACACGCTGCTTGGCGAAGGCGCCTACTTCGCTCCGGAACTGGGCAATGTCTATCAGCGTTTCGGTAACAGCAAAGAGGCCATCATCGGCTTTATCAAGAGCCGACCAAAAAATGGAATACCCGGACGACGCAGCATGCCCCAGTTCAACTTCAGTGATGAAGAGTTGAGTGCAATCGCCGAGTTTCTAATCTATTCCTCGGGGATCAACGCGGCCGGCTGGCCACCCAACATTCAGGGTTAATCAGGGGGAGTAAGATCTTATGCAGTACAAATCACAAGCTGTCGCAATGCCCTATTTTATTGCGGCCATCATCCTGTTCGTCGCCCAGATCCTTTTTGGGCTGATCATGGGCCTGCAGTATGTCATAGGTGATTTCCTGTTTCCGGAAATCCCGTTCAACGTTGCCCGCATGGTCCACACCAATACACTGATCGTCTGGTTGCTGTTTGGCTTCATGGGAGCCGCTTACTATCTGGTTCCGGAAGAGGCAGAAACCGAACTGTTCTCACCCTGGCTGGCCAAACTGATGTTCTGGATCTTTTTCCTGGCAGCTGGTGCCACCGTAGCAGGATATCTACTGGTGCCCTACGCCACGCTGGCCGAACTGACAGGAAATGAGTTGTTCCCCACGATGGGACGTGAATTTCTGGAACAACCCACTATCACCAAGATCGGTATCGTCATCGTGGCCCTGGCTTTTCTGTTCAATGTCGGCATGACGGTACTCAAGGGTCGAAAGACCGTGGTAAACCTGGTCTTGCTGATTGGCCTGCTCGGTCTGGCCGTGTTTTTCCTGTTTGCTTTCTACGTACCCGATAACCTGGTACTCGACAAGTTCTTCTGGTGGTGGGTGGTCCATCTCTGGGTGGAGGGTGTCTGGGAGTTGATCCTTGGCGCTATTCTGGCCTTTGTACTGATCAAGGTCACCGGGGTGGATCGCGAAGTCATCGAAAAATGGCTCTATGTCATTATCGCCATGGCACTGATCACCGGCATCATCGGCACGGGACACCACTTCTTCTGGATCGGTGCACCGGAGTACTGGCAATGGTGGGGGTCCATATTCTCCGCCCTGGAGCCACTGCCCTTCTTCATGATGACCGTGTTTGCCTTCAACATGGTGAACCGTCGTCGTCGCAATCATCCCAACCGGGTGGCTACACTCTGGGCACTGGGTACTGCGGTAATGGCCTTTCTTGGTGCCGGAGTCTGGGGCTTTCTGCACACGCTTTCACCCGTGAACTACTATACCCATGGAACCCAGCTCACGGCAGCTCACGGGCATATGGCTTTCTACGGTGCCTATGTCATGATCGTATTGACTATCATCTCCTACGCCATGCCACTGCTGCGTGGACGTACAGCGGCCAACAGCAACAAATCACAGGTGTTGGAGATGTGGTCATTCTGGCTGATGACGATCGCGATGGTTTTCATCACGCTGTTTCTAACCGGTGCCGGTATTCTTCAAGTCTATCTGCAAAGGGTGTCCGAAACGCCGCAGCCCTTCCTCGTGGTCCAGGACCAGATTCATCTGTTCTACTGGCTGCGTGAAGTGGCAGGTGTGGTTTTCCTCATCGGGTTGATTTGCTATATCGCCAGCTTCTTTGTAGGCAACAAGGATCCTGAACATACATTGGAAGTTTCAAACACAACGACCTGACAAGCCTGACCTGCCTGGGAGCGGGTTGATGCACTCCGCATCAGCCCGCCTTTGCTCGAGTTCATGAGTATTTTCTGCCGGACTCCCCAGGCCAACCGATCATTCCGCAACGTCCTGATCATCCGCTTCCAGGCAGTACACGCCATTCATAGCGTCCTGACTGACATTAAATCAGCTGGAACCGGTCAACGCAGCTGACAACACCTTAAACGTCGAGAAAAGACAACCCCGAATACAGACATGGCAGACGACACAACACCTCCGAGTACAATAACCAGGGAACGCTACCCCCCAGGTGATCTCGCCATCTGGATCTTCATTCTCGCAGAGCTTGCCGTATTCGCAGTATTCTTTGCCGCTTATGCCTATACCCGGATGAACCATGTCGAACTGTTCAACAGTTATCAGGAAAACCTGGACAGGGGATCGGCTTTCATCAACACCCTGGCTCTGATTACCAGCAGTTATTTCGTGGTAAGAGCCGTGGCAGCCATTCGGGATAACGACCATCGGCATTGTGTGGGTTGGCTGCTCGCCGCCCTTGGTATGGGAGCGCTGTTTCTGATAGTCAAGTCGACGGAGTTCGCCCATCACCTTGGACAGGGAATTACCCTGAGCACGAACACTTTCTACATGTTTTATCTGTCTCTGACATTTTTTCATTTCATGCACGTGATCATGGGTATGGTCATCCTGGCAGCTGTAGCCTGGAAAGCAAGCCAGGGAGAATACAGCCACTCCCAACACACTGGCGTTGAGACCGGTGCCTCTTACTGGCACATGGTGGATCTGGTCTGGCTGATTCTGTTCCCACTGGTCTATGTGATGCGCTGATATGTCCATGGAAAAACCTGTCATCCTCGGAATTCGTGCCTGCACCTGGATATGGCTGCTACTGCTGCTGTTGAGTCTGATGACTTTCGCCGTTGGAGAGCTTGAACTGAGCGGACTGAAGGTCTCCCTGGGGGTACTGGCAATCGCGCTGCTCAAAGGCTACCTGGTGGGTGCCTACTTCATGGGGCTGAACCGGATTCAGGGCTTCTGGCGCTGGCCAGTTACCCTCTGGCTGCTGCTGCCGGGCTGCCTGATCGGTACCGCCTTCGTTCTGGCAGGCTGAACAGTTTTCTTATTATCGAAACAAAATGCTTAAGGATGTTCCTATGACCGCACTGAATAGACTGGCCGAACCCGAACTGCCCTTCTACAAATCCCAGGGTAACGAGATCAATCTGTTCAAATTTGCCTATCAACACCAGTTGCCCCTGTTGATCAAAGGGCCAACGGGTTGTGGTAAAACCCGATTCATCCAGCACATGGCCGCCATGCTCAACAGATCCCTGCACACGGTGGCCTGCCACGACGATCTGACCGCCTCAGATCTGGTTGGACGTTACCTGATTGGCGACACCGGAACCTATTGGACAGATGGCCCCCTCACCCGCGCGGTAAGAGAAGGCGCCATCTGCTACCTGGACGAAGTGGTGGAAGCACGCAAAGACACCACTGTAGTGTTGCATCCGCTCACCGACGACCGTCGTATCCTGCCGATTGAACGTACCGGTGAACAGTTGCAGGCGCCGAAGGAGTTCATGCTGGTGGTATCCTACAACCCGGGTTACCAGAACGTGCTTAAAGGTATGAAACCCAGCACCAGGCAACGTTTCGTAGCCCAGCGTTTTGATTTTCCCCAGCCACAACTGGAAATTCAGGTGCTGCAGGGGGAAACCGGCATTGATAACGGCATGGCAAAACGCCTGGTGACCCTGGCCACGGCCCTGCGGTCACTCAAAGATCACGATCTTGAAGAAGCCGCTTCCACTCGCCTGCTGGTCTACGCTGCCACTTTGATAAAGGGAGGGTACGAACCACTGGAAGCCTGCCGGGCGGCACTGGTGGAACCCCTGACCGATGATGATGAGACAACCCAAGGTTTGATGGAGGTGGTCAATGCCACATTCGGGAGATAAGCCCGAGTGCAGAGTCGGCGATGTACCCGGCCAGAGGCTCGCGACCGCCGCCGAAGCACTGTATCTGCTCAACCTGCTGTTGCTGCCGGTCATTGCATTCATCGCCCTGCTGTTGCTCTATTTCAGGACGATACCACAGGCCCCGCCACTGGCTGCGTGCCACCTGCGTCAAACCCTGTCAGCAAGCATCTGGGCCGGTATACTGCTGCTGGCAGTGAATCTCATCATCATCGGTCAGGGGTTCCACCAGTGCCGCCCGGCAGGCTTCCAGTGGTTCGTACCCTCCCTTTATCAAAGTGGCAGCGTAGACCAGCAGGCGAGTGGAAGCGGCTTCTTCA
>JAAELC010000249.1 GCA_024227135.1 Gammaproteobacteria bacterium | reverse complement strand
TACCGGTCATTATGCTGACAGCCAGAGGTGATGAGATGGACCGGATCCTGGGTCTGGAAATGGGTGCGGACGACTATCTTCCCAAACCATTCAATCCACGGGAACTGCTGGCCCGGATCAAAGTAGTGCTGAGGCGTTCCTCCGAACTCCCCTGGTCCCGGGAGGAACCCCACACCCTGCCTTTCTGTTTTGCGGAGTGGGCACTGGACCCGGTGAGCAGACATCTACAGCATCGCGACGGAGTCGTGGTCCCCTTGAGTGGTGCGGAATTCAGGCTGCTGAGTGTACTGCTGAACCATGCAAACCGGGTGCTCAACCGAGATCAACTACTGGACTTGACCCAGGGACGGGAGTCAGAACCCTTCGATCGCAGTATCGATGTCCTGATCAGCCGATTACGAAAACGCTTGCGGGAAGATCCACGATCACCGGAAATAATCAAAACGATCCGTGGCGAAGGTTATGTGCTGGCTGCACCGGTAACCCGTCGCAGAGACAATCCATGAGGGTGCTGCCCCGTAGTCTGTTCGGCAGACTGGTACTGATTTTGGTGGTTGGCCTTATTCTGGCTCAGATCATCGGTTCCCTGCTGTTACTGCGGGATCGGGACCGTATTCTGCAGGACCGGCTGGGCCTCAATCTGATACAGCGTATATCGGGGGTGGTCCGGTTGGTGGAAGAGATTCCCACCATTGACAGGAAGCGTCTGATCCAGGCCTTTCATTCTCCAGGATTTCGTGTTCGGCTTGGTTCCAAGGCAGTACCCCCGAGTGAAGATGCGGTACCGGCGCCTCGCCTGGAGGGAATGCTGCGGCGGGAACTGCCGAATCATGATCAAATGATTGTATCGGTGATCCCGATGCCGTTCGCGGCACCCCGGGGCCACCGTGATAACATGGACCACCGCCGAGGTCCACGATCCCGACATAGAAGGCCACCACGGGTCAGCGGATTTCATGCCCAGGTCAGGCTCTCAGACGGTCATTGGGTTGGATTCCACCGCCCCATTCCAGAACAAGTGCTGACCTGGCCTGCAAGAATTCTTGGCTATCTGGGCGTACTGCTGGTTTCGATCATCATGCTCTCGTTACTGGCAGTTCGACTCACCACCCGCCCCCTCGGTGTTCTGTCCCGGGCCGCGGATCACCTGGGACGGGATATTCAGAGCCCTCCCCTCGACGAAAAAGGGCCGTCGGAAGTCACTCGTGCGGCCCGGGCATTCAATACCATGCAACGGCGTCTGCGCCGCTATATCGAGGACCGGGGTGAAATTCTTTCGGCTATTTCCCATGATCTCAAAACTCCGATCACACGGCTGCGATTGCGGAGTGAAATGCTCTCCGACCCGGAACTGAGGCAAAAATTCAACCGCGATCTTGACGAAATGGAACAGATGGTCAGCGCTACCCTTGATTTCATGAGGGGCACTGAAAGCCGGGAAAAACCGGTTCTGATAGACCTCATGGCGCTTTTGGATGCACTGGCGGAAGACATGCGGGAAATGGGGCGGAAGGTCACCCTGGAACCAGCCACCCCTCCTCCCTATGAGGGACGACCTCTGGCGTTGAAACGCTGTCTGGGAAATCTGGTGGAAAATGCTGCCAGATACGGCAAAGAGGCCAGAATCAGGATCGAAGATACCACCTCTCAAGTCACTATTGTCATCGCTGACCGGGGGCCCGGCGTTCCCGAAGCGGAGTTGGAAGCCCTGTTTCGTCCTTTCTACAGAAAGGAAAACTCCCGCAGCAGGGAAACCGGTGGCACCGGCCTGGGACTGGGTATCGCCCGGAACATTGCCCGGGCACACGGGGGGGACGTTAAACTCCGTTCAGGTGCCGCCGGCGGTATGGAGGCTGTGATTTACCTGCCAAGAAACAGCTGATAGAGCCATCCTTACTCTACGGAGTACAGCATTGCAATTTCACCCAACCCCTGACGTTGTTTGAACCCGACCTGCCCTTGATGCCAGCTTGCAGGCGTCAGACGTTCCAGTCGCAACACTGGTAAACCAGACCCGAGACCTGCTGCTTCCAACCCTGTCAGTCGGCCGATTCACCGGAAGCCTCCATTGCCGCCGCTCTGGGGCGAAACTGCAAGGCGTAGAACATGTCCAGATATCGTCGGGATTCGGTTCGCTCCAGGTCTGACACGTACCGCCAGAATCCGTAGACACGAGCCAGGGTCATCAGGCGATCCGCATACCGTTGCCAGGTATATTTTGCCGCCACGCGATCCAGCGCTCCCCGGGATATTTTTTCCCACCGCCGGGGATCTTCCTGGCAGGCAGCGAAAAAGCTGGCGATCTTCTCCGCGGCTGCAGCTCCGTGGTTGGGGTCGATGTGATAGCCAGAGATGCCATCCTCAATAATCTCCAGAGGCCCTCCAAAACAGGTGGCGAATGTGGGCAGACCGGTACTCATGGCTTCGATAATGGTCAGACCAAAAGCCTCGAACAGCGCTGGCTGCACGAATACACCCTTACGATCGGCAATATAGCGATAGAGTTCCCCATTGCGCTCCCGGTCGACCTGCCCTTCCACCCAGCGAACCTGAGTATCCAGTTGGTAGCGATCCATCAGTTCGTGGAACTTCCCGATCTGTTCCCTTTCTTCCGTATCGCTGGACCGCTGGGGGTCAATGTACGCGGAGGCCACCAGCAGATTGGCTTGTTCGCGAAGTGCATCGTTCTGTCCAAACCACTCCACCAGACCGACAATATTCTTGATCCGATCCATACGGGCCATGGTGAAGATTATTGGCTTATCCCGATCCGAAAGCACGCCCCTGCTCTCAACATCCGAGGTATTCCCGAAGACCAGCTGCTCGATTTCAGGGTGCAGATGGTGCAGGCGACGATCATCCTCGCTGGGAGGAAAGTAGACCATCGAGTCGGCCCCCGGGGATACAATATTGAACTTGGGATCATAGACGTCGATGCCATGAACCACGCGGTACAGACCCGGCATGGTAAATGACTGATGGCTCTCGTATTGACCAATACTCTCCCCGGTGCCCGCGATCTCCTGGTAGGTACTGGTAATAATAAAATCTGCCCGATTCATCGCAATCAGGTCGGCGGTGAACTGGCAGGAAAAATGGTACTGCTCCTCGTTGTCCTTCCAATAGAGATCTGAATAGAGGTACTTGGTTTTCTCAAGCGCATGGGCGATGTTGCACTGGGTTACGCCCAGGTGCTGTGCCATCAGGGAGGCCACCAGGTTACCGTCGGAGTAGTTCCCGATGATCAGGTCAGGTCGTCCGTCAATTTCCGCCAGCAATTCCCGCTCCGCATCCAGGGTGAAACGCTCCAGGTAGGGCCATAGTTCGAAGCGGGATATCCAGTGAGGAACCACCCCACCATCCGCATCCCTGAAAGGCACCCTGAGGATACGGGCACCACGAGTTCCGGCAACGGGCTCCAGACGTTGATCGCAACTGGTACCCTCCGCCTCGGGTATCAAACGGGTGACTATCAGGATCTGGGGCTCGATCTCCAGCCCTTGCTCGAACAGCCGCCGGCGCATTTCCTGTTCGAGTGCCCGAACCTGATCGAGGATATAGACCACCTGACCGCCGGTATCGGGACGCCCCAGCACATCTGCCTGCCCGAACCATCCGTGGGGTGACAGTATTGCCAGAGAAAAAATCATTGGGACCCGGCTGAGAAAAGACTCGAGAATATCCGGAGACGGTGCCTCCAGAATACCCAGCAACAGCTCCATGGTGTTGACGACATCCCCTGCCCGACGCCCCCAGCCGGGCTCGAATCCAGACTTCACGAGTTTGTGGGACAGTTCGTCCCAGGGTGTTTCCGGCGGTTTCCTGGACAGTATCTCCACCCCATGGCGCAAAGCCCGACGCAATTGCCGAACCGAGCTGATGTGGTCATTGAGCATCAATTGCTGCCCGCGGTAACTGTGAACTTGAAGAAACGCCAGTAACCGTTCGTCACCTTTGCCCAACTCTTCGAACAGTTGACTGGACAGATGACGATTGAGAAATGCCATGCCTTGCCCGACTGAGCGGGTTTCGTGGGGTTTCAGGAACTTCCGTGCAAAAGGCTTCAGGTCAACTTCCAGCTGCCAGATATCGGTCTCCGGTCCGCCGTTTATCAAGTGCTCTTTGACCCGAAGAAACTCACTTGCGGAAACCTCCTGGGTATCCATGGTTTCCAGGTGAACTTTCAGATAGCGCCACCGACCGATCCGTCGTCTGATGGCCAGGTGAATCCAGTTTGCCGCAATAGCCGCCTCCTGGGTCATCTGAATGATGTCCGCCAGGGGGGTACCCGGAAGGGTCTTGCCACCTTCTTTCGCGCAAAGCTTACGGAAACTGTCCAATAGATCGCTACGAAGCAGAAACGCTCTGTCGATCGACTGAAACTGATGCATCACCTGGTGGGCATCACTGTGGTGCTCTTGTAGATAGCCGCGCAGATCTTCAACAAAATCAGGTGCATGTTTACTGTTCAAGGATCAACTCCAGTCAATTTATTGATTTGATAACTACTGGTTTTGCAGACTGTTAAATTAGCATACTTACTGGTCAGGCAAGCGACTACGATAACCCGGCCGGAAGTATCCCGAGACCCGGTTTTAGGGTATTCCCAGAGAATACTCTGAGCAGACTGATTCGGCTACCGGGAGTCAAACCAAAAGAGGGGTCTGCCTGGAATGGCCGATGCCAGAGGCGCCTGGTCCCCGGGAACTGGCCTGGTATGAATCAGGGCACTTTCCGTGTCACAATGATTTCCGGTATTCCCGCCAAGGAAGCTAGACCCCCCATCCTCCTTTTGTCGGAGTATCAGGTTGGCTGTTCAATTTCCAAGCCCTCGGGCCGATATGAAATAGAATCCAGAAAACGGCAACTCATGGAGAACGACTGTGCTGAAAATCATCCAGAAAATCCGATTCATTATCGCTCCTTTAGTCTCTTTTTTTCTGGTCATCGGATTTGTTCAACCCGCCATGGCTTTCTACCGTATGCCGGTCTCGGTCACCCCTTCCCAGGAGGACCTGGAAATGGGATGTATCGAGCTGGAACGTGAAATCGCCGCACAAGTTCCTCTAACCTACAGTTACAAACCCGATTTTTACCAGGATCCTTATCAGGGGGCCTCCATCATCATAGGAACCATGATCACACCCGTCGCCTACTCCCTTTCCGCTGTCAGTGCAATCGGCAGCCTGGTCGATAGAACACGTATCGAACCCGCTGAGGAACGAATCACACTGCTGCGACAACTGAAGGCACAGAAACACTGCTTTGAATGAGCGTTCCGGGTAGTACCGACAAGGCAAATCACCGGCGTCAACCGGCCAATCATGAGAGGCGCGGATTGATTTCCGTATTTGACGATAATAATTCTACTTTTTAAGTAATCCAGGTCTGCACAGACGACCATTCTGCTGCTACACTACGCGGTGCGTTTTTTATTCACATCAACCGATAAAACAAGCCGATTTATTATGGTCGATCACCCGGAAAACGGTACCCGCAGAAATCTTGATGGCAAGGAATGTGTCTATTACGACGGATACTGGATTCGCAATTACCCGGTCCCGAAAGATACCCTGGCGGTTCGAAAAATCCAAATCGAAATTCTGACCAAAAGAGCCTTCCACCATACGGAATCCGGGATCAACACGCCCGGAGAGCGGCTGGAGGTGGCTCGTGCGGCTTACGACCGGGAATCGGACCCGGCTAGAAAAAGGGTTAACGGTGCCATGCTTGCCGGGGCTTTGTTCAACCGGGCAACCGATATTTTCAACACAATAGTCGAACTTGAGAGCAAAGGGGTGGAAGTCAGCCCCGCCAACGAACTGATGATGCAATGCGAAGCGTGTTTCCGGCAGGCCCTGGAGCTTGGAAAACAAGTAAAACACTACAGCGGTGAAGAGGGAATCGACGAGCTGTGGGGAGAGCCGCTCAAGGCTTTTACCCAGCCTGTCGGCCAGATGTTCGAGTCCCGTTATCGTAAGATTGCTCAGACAATGGCGGACATCGATCGGATTACCGCCTGCTTGATCGAATCGATCAGACCGGAACCGGCGTTGAACGACGTAGTCAGAAAACTCCACCTGCTGGCTTCCTCGGCGAAACTCTCGATTGAAACCATGAAAACCGACGATGCCTTTTTTATCGTCTGGCCCGCATTTATCGCTGCCCGAGAGGCCGTTGAAAGCTTCGAACCTAAATTTCCTTCAGATGAGAATATCGGGATAGGACAGCGAGCCCTGGAAGGTTTGCGACTGGTCGGGGCTGGCGCTGCATTGATCACCTACCTGTCCGAGGCAAGGGTACCCATGCCAAAGAGTACCGACGGGTTCATTCATCAGTGCGAATTCTACAAAAAAGGGGCACTCCGCTCCGCCGGCTGAACCCTGACCTGGTTTCAGGGAACCCGGCATCTCGATTCCTGCACCCGGTTTCCCCGTTTTTTTATTCAGAGGTAACTGCTCGCACCCCACAGGTTACCCGTGCGGGGTGAGTAGTTACGTTCAGGGCAGGTAGGCTTTGAGCTTCTCCGCCAATTGCCGGGGTGAAATTCCGTAAGCGAAGCGAGTGATAAAACGCCCATCGGTCCCGAGCAGCACCAGGCTGGCCGTATGATCTATCAGATAGGTATCGGGGTCATTTCCCGGTTCAAGCACTTTCTGGTATTTGATTCGGTACTGATCGACGACCCGATCTATCATCGTTTGACTGCCGGTCAGACCCGTCAAATCAAAATCAAAATAGCTCACATAATTATTGAGGATCTCCACCTTATCCCGCTCCGGATCCACGGTAATAAGATAGGATTTGAATCGTGCGCTCTCCTGCTCTTCCAACATCTTCAGTGCCAATGCTATGACCTGCAACGTGGTGGGGCAGACATCAGGGCAATAGGTATAGCCGAAATAGAGCAAGCTGAAATGCCCGGTAAAATCTGCATCGGTGGTCGCGTGGCCACGATGATCGGTGAGTATGAAGCGTCCCCCAAGCTCCCCGGTAGACTGTTCAATTTTTTCTTCGGCAGTTCCGGCATTACTCTGGTATTCAGTGCATTCCCGGATAACCTGAGTATTATATCTGATGAGTTTTACGTACAAATCAGGACCAGGCGAGAACTGGGTTCCATAGATATCCAGCTTACCAGTCACTACCTGCTGCCCCTCGGTCAAGAGTGTCAGATGGTATTCCGGTAACGGAGGTGACGTGAGAATACAGCGGAATTCACCATCTCTGATCCTGGCACGGGCCCGCAGCAACGACGCGGTATCCGCTGCACCATCCGGTGCCGCCAGCAATTCCCCGACTTTCAAAGCGTAGGCCTGCTCGAAATACTGCAACACGTCGTGGTAGGCCACACCAACCCCGGCTTTCAAGCCCCGGTAACCATACTCCAGTTCCCGGTCTGCCTTGGTCAGAGACGGGAGTACCTGCTTGCGGTTTCGGAGATAAAGGTGGGCATGTCCGGGATCAGCATCCATCAGAAACCGGGTCAGCTCGTCCAGAAGAATAAGGGCGTTTCTGGTATCCAGCCAGAAAAAAGGATCGTTCTGTTGATCGTCCCAACGGGCGGGCAGCACTTTCAGCCCAGGTAGCTCCAGTAGATTCAATGCCTGGTGCGACTCGGATTCAGAATCGAGCACACCCTTCAGGTAAGGCTCCGCATCCGGTCCCAGCCAGACCACAAGACTGGCATCGGCGAGTTTTTCCCTGTCCTGTTCGCTAAGCTGGTAGTCGTGAGGCGTCCGTTCTCCTCCGATCAGCAGATGTAAACCATCCACCCCCTGCATCAAACCGGCAAGCAGCGAGTGAACAGGCTTTATCGTAGCCACTACCTGGAAACCGTTACCCGCCAGCGACCAGGGGCCATACAGGAACAGCAGCAGAATCGTAAACCTACCCCATCCAGAACGGATCATTTGGCTTTACTCCCGGGAAAAGAGTGTTCGAGAGACCCAATTCCCCGGTCAACGGTACCGCTGAAACTCCCACTTTCCGGGCAAGATCGACCCTCTTCCATAAACTGGAGAAAGGACTCATTGGTCGCCTGATCAAATGCCATGCCCAGCTCTCTTCTCCTGGGCAGGGTTTTGATCAGCGCTGCTTTCATTCGTCTGGTATCTGCCAGGTAGTTGCACTGAAGTGCTATGCCATTGAGCCGACCCAGTGCCTGAATGCTTTTATACTGCTCGTCGGACACTCCCTGTACTGAGGCAGGAAGCAGTATTGAAAGTATCCCCAGCACAGGGATTGGCAATAACGGTATTCGTTTCATATTCAGTTGATAATTTGAATCAGTTTTTAAAACTTGCAGGAAAGTCCGGTAAACGCATTTTAGACAAACACAAAGGAGAGTTATCTGCCCAAGATCAAACAACGTCACCGGACATTTCTGATAGCCACGGGAAATGAAACCGGATTGTTGCACAACCCTGCTCGAATGTCCTTTCTTACAGACTGAAATTTCTGATTGTCTATTGATGCTTGTAATATTAATGATAATCGTTATCATTAATATTACACCTGGGAGAAACCCGGGTTTCAAACTGAAATCCAATAACACCGTAACCGAGAGTCCCATTGCCGATGTATGCCCGAACTCCATTCCTATTGAAATCTGTTGCTATGCTGCTTTGTATCAGTACCTTCAACGCCCTGGCTGCCGAAGAGGTCAATGTATACTCTGCACGGAAGGAAAAGCTCATCAAATCCCTTCTGGACCGCTTTACCGGGGAAACGGGCATCCAGGTCAATCTGGTGACCGGAAAAGCGGACGCTCTGCTGAAACGACTGCAGATCGAAGGGCGAAATTCCCCGGCAGATCTGTTGATCACCACCGACGCAGGCCGACTGCACCGGGCCAAAGAGGCGGGTGTCACCCAGGTGACCCATCTTCCCGATCAAACGGCTGCTTTGCCCAACAGTTTCAGGGATCCCGATGGACACTGGTACGGTCTGTCACTCAGAGCCCGACCCATCCTGTACGTGCAAGGTCGTGTGAAACCGGAAGATCTTTCCAGCTACGAAGCACTGGCGGAACCGACCTGGAAAAGTCGGGTCTGTATTCGATCATCAAACAACATCTACAACCAGTCTCTGGTGGCTTCCATGATTGCCGCCAAGGGCACCGACCGAGTCGAAACCTGGGCAAGGGGGTTTGTTGGAAACTTCGCCCGCCCCCCAAAAGGTGGTGACCGGGACCAGATTAAGGCTGCGGCTGCCGGACAATGTGACATTGCTATTGCCAACACCTACTATCTGGCAGCGATGATCGAGTCCAAAGACCCGGCTCAGCGGGAAGCCGCAGGAAAGCTTCGCGTTTTCTGGCCCAATCAGGATGGCCGCGGAACCCATGTGAATGTCAGCGGTGCGGCCGTCACCGCCTCTGCCAGAAACCGCGAAAATGCGACGAAACTGATTGCTTACCTGCTGAACGACACATCCCAGCAATGGTATGCCGATACCAATGGTGAGTTCCCGATCAGGCCAGATATTCCGGTTAATCCTGTGCTGGCATCATGGGGGGAATTTAAGATGGACACACTGAATTTGAGCCGGCTGGGTGAACTCAACCCGGAGGCCGTTCGGCTAATGGACCGCGCGGGCTGGAAATAAAACGCCTCGTGCCATTGTTGAGAATAATGCATAAAGCGCCTGGCCCTTCGGTCTGGCGCTTTGGTGTTGTGTCTACCGCCGTCATACTGGCGGTGCCGGTCACCGTCATCCTCAGTTACTTGCTAGTACCAGCCGGGGAAGTATGGCAACACCTGGCGGCCACGGTATTGCAGGACTACGTGATCAATTCCCTGCTGCTGATGCTGGGTGTCACTGCAGGGGTGCTGGTGTTCGGGGTGGGCGCCGCCTGGCTTACCAGTATGTGCAGATTTCCGGGAGCCGGCTTTTTTGAATGGTCACTGCTGTTGCCCATGGCCATGCCGGCTTACATTATCGCCTATACCTATACCGGGTTGTTTGATTTTGCCGGCCCGCTGCAGACCACGATAAGGGGCCTCACAGGGTGGCGATTCGGCGACTACTGGTTTCCCGAAATTCGTTCACTGGAAGGCGCCGCATTGATGCTGTCGCTGGTGCTTTTCCCTTATGTATACCTCCTTGCCAGAGCTGCCTTTCTAAGCCAGTCCCTGTGTGTGCTGGATGTGAGCAGAACCCTGGGCAATGGTCCCTGGCGAACCTTTTTTACCGTTGCGCTGCCTCTGGCCCGACCGGCCATCGTGGCTGGACTTTCTCTGGCATTGATGGAAACACTCGCCGATTATGGAACCGTCCAGTATTTCGGGGTATCCACGTTCACCACCGGTATATTTCGCACCTGGTTTGGACTCGGCAGCACGGCAGCGGCGGCGCAACTATCGGCCGTGCTTCTGATGTTCGTCTTCGTCCTGGTCTTTCTGGAGCGAAGCTCACGCCGTAAAGCCCGCTATCACCATACCAGCCAACGGCATCAGGATCTGCGGCGTTATCAACTGAGCGGTTGGCGGTCAAACACTGCCCTGTTGTTCTGTTTCAGTATTCTGTTCTTTGGATTCCTCCTGCCCGCGGGTCAACTCCTGGTCTGGGCCGGCACTACAGCAGAAGGTCAGCTTGACAGCCGGTTTCTTAACCTGGTCTGGAATAGCCTCGGGCTGGCCGGGACTGCATCGCTGCTGGCACTGATGCTGGCACTGTTTCTGGGCTATGGTAAACGGCTTAACGGAAACCGTCCGGTGCGGGTTGCCGTCCGTGTCGCGGGTATGGGTTACGCCGTACCTGGAACGGTAATAGCCGTGGGGGTAATGATTCCATTTGCTGCTATCGATAACGGAGTGGATGCCTGGATGCGCCTTCAATTCGGTATTTCAACCGGACTGTTACTGAGTGGCACCCTGGTGGCACTTGTTTTTGCTTACCTGGTTCGATTCCTTGCCGTGTCGCTCCAAACCGTGGAGGCAGGCCTCGCGAAGGTACGCCCTTCCATGGACGAAGTGGCAAGATCAATGGGGGCTACCGCAGCCGAAACGGTAAGACGGGTTCATTTCCCCATGCTCAAGGGAAGCCTGATGACTGCATTGCTACTGGTGTTTGTGGATGTGCTGAAGGAGCTGCCTGCCACACTACTGTTAAGGCCTTTTAACTTCAGTACGCTGGCCGTGCGCGCTTATGAGCTGGCCTCTGATGAAAGGCTTGCCGATGCATCCCATGCTTCACTCACCATCGTTGCGGCAGGCATACTGCCGGTTATCCTGCTCAGCTACTCAATTGCCCATTCCCGTCATGTCCAGACAACTTGAGGTAAAAAACCTGACCATCGCCTACGACGGCAAAACGGCTGTGGAAGGCGTCAGCTTTTACCTGGGCGCAGCGGACATTGGTTGTCTGCTTGGTCCCAGTGGTTGTGGTAAAACCAGCCTGTTACGGGCCATCGCGGGATTCGAACCGGTCGTTGCGGGGGAAATCCTGCTCAGAGGGCGCCAGGTAACCCGTCCGGGTGAATCCCTGGAGCCGGAGCAACGGCATGTGGGTATGGTTTTCCAGGACTTTGCCCTCTACCCCCATCTGACAGTATGGAAAAATGTGGCTTTCGGCATTCGCAGGTTCAAACGTGCCGAACGCCGGCGGCGTGTCGACGAATTGCTGAAGCTGGTAAACATGCAGGGGACAGAAAACAAATACCCCCATCAATTGTCCGGCGGACAGCAGCAACGTATAGCCCTGGTCCGTGCCATGGCGCCCCGACCTGATATTTTATTACTGGATGAGCCATTTTCAGGGCTGGATGTGGAATTGCGCACCCAACTGGCCCGGGAAGTTCGGGACATTCTGAAACGAGACCAGATCACTGCCATCCTGGTTACTCATGATCAACTCGAAGCTTTCGCCATGGCAGACAAGATTGCCGTGATGGCTGAGGGAGAACTCAGGCAATGGGGGGACGGATACCAGCTGTATCACCGACCTGTAGACCGGTTTGTTGCCGACTTCATCGGCCAGGGTGCGATGCTGCCCGGGCAGATTATCGATGGCCCACGAATCGAAACCCCCCTGGGAATCGTGCAGGGAAACCACATGGCAGACCTGAGCCCGGGAGAAACCGTGGACCTGTTGCTGCGACCAAGCGATATCGTTCACGATGACGACAGTCCGTTCAAGCTGGAGGTCCTGGATCGGGTATTTCAAGGTGCGGAGTATCTCTACACCCTGCACCTCAGCGACGACACAAAAGTACTATGTCTGGTTCAGAGTCACCATGACCATGCCATTGGAGAACGCATCGGGGTCAAACTGGATGTGAGCAGCCTGGTCATCTTTGCCTCTGATCACTGAGCATTCAGTCACTACTGAAGGTAAACGGGGAAGTGCTATTGAACATGAGACCCGAAAGACTTAGTTGTGATTAATGGCACCCATCTCTCACAGCACCAGGTACTTTTGAAACATTCTCCCCACGTATCTACTCACCCCCCATGGGCGATCTGCTCCGGAAGACGTCGTCAATACCTGACTGTAGACTTGGCTTTGGCATCCCTGCCAGAGACACTTCCTCCACAGAACACCCATGGGGGGTAATCTCTGGGGGGTGAGCAGTCACCTCCCCACTTTTTATTGATTTAGAATAAGAAAGTGTTCCAGTCCGGTTC
Organism: Gammaproteobacteria bacterium; assembly: GCA_024227135.1. Classification (GTDB taxonomy): domain Bacteria; phylum Pseudomonadota; class Gammaproteobacteria; order Chromatiales; family Chromatiaceae; genus JAHEHQ01. The sequence goes on along the minus strand of JAAELC010000249.1, from coordinate 17,503 downwards.
ACACTATCCTGGTATTAATGTAAGTTATCGGGATTAAACGGCAACCGACAGTCACTACCCCTTCGCTATACGCCTGCTTATACTGCGGGAAAGCAAGCGTGCAGCCTGAATTCGGCAGATGTTCCTGTTGCTATACTAAACTTGAAATGCGAGCAGGCCCCAACTGCCCCCAGGAGGCAACTTCATGCGATGCACCATAGACAGCCTGGTTACTGAGGCGGTCGCCACTCTGGATGAGTCAAAAACCGTGGAGCAGGCCGTCGCGCTGATGGCAGAGAGGAATGTGGGTTCTCTGGTTGTCACCAGTTCCACCGGTGTGGCGGGGCTGTTCACCGAGCGGGATTTGATCAGACGGGTAATCGGACAGGGTAAAGATCCGGCAGCGTTGAAACTGAGTGAAGTCTGTACCCGGAACCTGGTTTCGATTTCCATTGATAGCTCCTGCCAGGAAGCCATAAAGAAAATGCACAGCAACCTCTGCCGTCGATTGGTGGTCTACCGGGGAGACAAGTTCATGGGACTGGTCAACCTCCGGGAGGTTGCCAACTCATTGGCCGAGAAGAGTCACAGAGATAATACGCTTGTCAATATCATCGGCGGGGTGACTTTCGCTGCCGCCATCGGGGTGATCATCCTGCTGCTCTACAACCTTCCCAACATGATGCAACTGGCAGGAAAGGTAACGGGAAAACACCAGGCCACTGAATTGAGCAACCGCTGAGCGGCCTTGACGATTCCTGCAGTTCGCACTGAATTCCCGGCTTTATCAGGATCAGTATTCAGCACATCAGGCCGCCAGTCTTACTATTTGGGCAGCCACTGGGGAAAAATGCTGCTTGAGGGAATAGGCAGGGGAGTTACGACTGAGTGTAGCTAACGCGACCCACCGTAACTCCCTACTGCATGTACCTCTAATACTCCATCAACTGGGTATTTGCATTCGTAAATGCCACACAATTCACCAGTTGTCTGGCACATCAGCGTCTGGTTATCAGTACCGTACTGATAATGCCTAATGTGGTTATACCGGATAACATCATGACCATTGGTAATATCATAGTAAACTCCTCAATAAACCAGATTCAGGTTAGTCACCGAAGGCCTGTTTTCGTAGTATTGACGAAGTACACAGTTTCGGTAGTATTCGACTACTAAATCATCCGGTTCCTTAAGTTCTTTAATGTGACTGATCTGCGGGAGTCCCGATGGTATCTACTCACGCCCCATGGGCGATCTGTTCCGGAAGGCGTCGTAAACACCTCCCTGTAGACTTGGCTTTGGCATCCCTGCCAAAGACACTTCCTCCACAGACCACCCATGCGGGGTAGTCTACGGAAAGTGCGCAGTTACTCCCGACGGACACTTTGTCTAAATCCGTTTCGATCGAACTCCAACCAGAAGTCTGGATCTGTGTAAGTTACGGCTGATTGTTATCAAGTGCACTGCCATCACCACCCAGCAGACATTCTGGGAAATTTTTAATCTTTATATCTGCCAGTTTACCGTCGACATGGAGTACCAGCATTGAAACGTACCAGCGATGGGGAATGTCAGTCAAAAAGAGATAATTGACGAAGCTAAGGGCCGCGGAAATTAATAAGTATCCAGAAATTGCGCTGTATTTTGGTTCGGGTTCAAGGCGTGGAAAGGGGCGCATAGCTTTCCTATGCAACCCTTTTCACAACGTTGAACCCGGGCCAAAAGACGAGCAAGACTGGATACTCTATTTTTTCCGCGGCCCTTATTCCCCTTGATTAACCCATACTCTGCAACAAGGCAGGCGGGTCGCACGGAGTCCAACCCATTTCTTCCGGTTCCTCCGCAAAATACCAACAGCCACCATCGTCGATACGATAATGCACATTATCTATCACATATAGAATTACACGATCAGATACTTCGACCTGTTTGGTATCCAGAAAACTTCCGATAGTCTGCAGGTTATTCGCGTCAAGCTTCATTGATGTATCTCCATAGGTCAGAATCGTTGTTCCAGATTTCCCATTATCTTCTTGCTCGAGCATGATTGAGACCATGCCCCTGAGGTTTGCAAGTAGTACCTGTTGATTCAAATTAAAACAGCCTGAGGTTACATAATGCTTTCCAATTGTTCATTCGTCCTTCTTCAGTAATCTATATCCCGGGTTCTGCATCGTCCATCCAGAATACACTGTCAGGATCCAGGAATTCATCATACGGGACATAGTGGGAACCATCGCACGAGAAAGTCAGACCGATTATCCCGTTAAATATATTCAGCGTACCCGCCCGCAGGTACAACATCTCATCCTGGAAACGCAGCTTTTTAAAACCCTCGAAAATTGGACGGATCTTGTCTGGAGGAATCATGGCATCCGTCGGGTAGGGACGCTTCGGATAGGCCAGGCAGGTATTGGGATCGGTCAAGGCTTCCAGATCCAGAAGTCGGTAGCGATAAGGTTCATCCATCAACCAAAGTACTCCTCTGCTACTCGAGAAATGCATCTTCAGATGAAACCCACCATGATCGACCATAAGCGCCTCGACTACACCATTGACCGTATCGATCTGTAAGTCCATGGCACTTTCAAAACGCGTCTGGTGAAACACTGTTCCACGTATGGATGGGTCTCCCTTGATCTGACGCCAGTGCCGCGGCTCATCGTAGAGATGCCGGGTCAGCGGGAGATCCCTGAGATCGAAATCCGCACCAATGTACCCAAGGATGGCCCCATTGTTGTCGGTAACCACCTGTATGGCAGTGAGCGATGGACGTTTTGCACGAAGACTGATGTAAGCCTGAGACAGCAGAAAACCTGTTCCAGGCCCTACTTCACGAATGTAAGGTCTTGGAGACCGGTCTCTGCCAAAATCTGAGGTAATCAGACCATCATGGCTTATGTTGTCACTGATTTGTACAGCATTGGGATTCATCGCATAGAGAAACTTACAGTGTGGCATCTTCTCCAGTTCGACGAGCAGAACCTGATTAAGATTTTCTCGATCGTTCCAGACATGGGCACAGGCCTCGGCGAGATGTCGAAACAGCAGTTCAAACATCTCAGCAAGCTTTTCCCTTTGTTTACGGATACTCTGACTTAGAGGATTTTGTTGTTTCATTTAGTTATCATCTTTCTCTGTCGGTCTGTATGGCTATGGAAGAACCCGCTTTCTAACAAAGCACCTCGTGTGACAGCAAAGCAGTGCAAAGGAATCCTGCACCCAGGCTATCCTGCTCTCAAAACCCCTGGTAATCTACAGCCCATGACTGCCCTTTAAGCACATTGGCTGGCCTTCCCCGTTCTGAATTGACTGAAAAGCGACGGTGGTTTTCATTCATCGAGGGTATGCAGCAACCCGTACCCATCGAGATGACTATACCGAACCTGAAAAATGATCGAAAAGCCAATATCATCGAAGCGTCAGATGAAACTGCTATCCGACCTACCCTGTAGTGGATAATCCATATCAATGAACTGCGTAAAACTCATCGTTTTTAACCTGCTGGCCTTGTGGATGCTTGGAACAGCCGGCGCCAATCAACGGCTTTTAGAGCTGAAGCCTGGTATCTCCTGTGAAAAAATACCTGTGCTGGAGAGCCGGTTGGGCTCGATTCAGCAGACCCACCCAGTCGCTGACGGATCGCTGCACTACTCAGGAACCCAGAAAGGTGTGCCGGCAACCGTCAGATATCAATGCAGCGAAGGTCAACTGGTCGAGCAGAAAATCACCATCACCGTCCCATCGAGGGAAGAGGCCTATCGAATTGCCGATGAGCAGAAAGCGGAATTGAGCCGGTACTTCGGAGAACCTGTTCACGACGGTCTGGACATGCCCCTCTGGAGGCACTTTTTACACGGATTCCTGGGAGCGGATCTGGACTATCTCACCACCGTGGTGGTTTGGGGCACCGCAGATCAGGATGCAATGTTGTCAGTAAAAGAAACGAAGAGCAGGCAGTGGGAGATCTGCATCTCCCAGGGGAGCCCGAAACTGGAGTACAGACTCAACTCCTGATGACTGTTATTCCCCAACCCAGGCCTTTCAGGCTTTCTGGCACAAACAGCGATTTACCTGACCAGACACTCTCCCCCAGGATAATCATGGAATCAGCGTCCGTAGACTGGGTGTTGTGCCTGACCACGAGTGCAGACAATTCCCCTGAACCGAACCCGTTCAGACCACGTCAACCATGCGCTAATTTCTGACTTTCTTCATCACTTTTTCCTGTAATGACCTCGCCCACCCCGGTTGAGGTAAATTCCATCCGATTACAATTCCCACACAAACCCAAAACAAAACCGACATCGTTACCGTCCCCGGATTTTCCTTGTTTCACAAGTAAACCGGTATTATGCCCCAGTATTCTGTCAATGTAGTAGTTGCAGATGTATTACTGCACTGAAAGCATACTGATTTCTCACTCCCTGTCATCACGCCGATGCCCGCAACAAGCGTCGCCAATGATCTCCCCATTCAAGTGTGGTCAGTCCCAGAAGAATGACCACGGTACCCAGTCGTTGTCTCAAGGGGATGCAGCTGTGCATCGATTCGTTTGATACACACCGCACTGAGGGAATGGACATGAACGGACAACAGGATGGCACACATCCCCCAGAAAGCATGGAGTCCGAATTGGGTGTCCTGACCGAAAATAACCACCAGACCACTTTGACTGGTCGGAGATAAGAGCGGTTTACAAGCATCGATTACCTGTGCACTATCACTGGTGCATAGCAACAATATTCAATTAATGTTAGGGAGTTTAAAAAGTGCCAAAAGGCTACTGGCTGATGAAATCCGAACCCGATGTCTACGGTATCGAACACCTCAAGGCAGAGCCGGAAGGAACAGATCACTGGGACGGTGTCAGAAACTATCAGGCTCGAAACATGATGCGGGATCAGATGAAAAAGGGGGATCTGGCTTTCTTTTACCATTCCAACTGCAAGGTACCGGGAATCGCCGGCATCATGGAGATCGTCAAAGAAGGCTATGTGGATCATACCGCCTTCGATCCTGAAGAGCAGTACTACGACCCCAAGAGTGACCCGGATAATCCCCGTTGGTACATGGTCAATGTCAAATACAAACGCCATTTAAAACGTGAACTTTCACTGCAGGAACTCAAGACCCATACCGATGGTCTCCTGCAGGACCTGCCCCTCGTCAGGCGGGGAAACAGGCTGTCTATCATGCCGGTTACCAAAGAACAGTGGGATTTCATTCTGTCTCTGGAGTGATGTTATTCAGTTTTCTACCGGAAGCCCCCTGGGTGACAACCAGTCAGCGGGATGATAACAAAACGGGTAAGTCGGTCAGTGTCCACGTCAAGGTACCCCTTGACATGGACGATACAGCGATGTGTCAATGAAACCATGCTACAGTATGATATATCGGGTGAGCCAGAACTTTGGTTCGGCACTCATCACGCCATGATATTCACACCACCATCGACATACACCACCCCACCGGTGACCCGACGACCATAGGGTGTGGCCAGAAAGGCACAGTGGAAACCCACATCCATGATATCGACCAGTTCGCCCACGGGCGCACGTTCCACCGCCTCGTTCAGCAGTAAATCGAAGTCTTTCAACCCGGATGCTGCACGGGTTTTCAAGGGGCCTGGTGAAATGGCGTGGACCCGGATACCCTGGGGACCCAATTCGTAAGCCAGGTAGCGGCAGGTCGATTCCAGCGCTGCCTTAACCGGTCCCATGACGTTATAGTTCGGAACTACTTTATTGGCACCGTGATAACTCATGGCAAAGAGTGTGCCCCCTTCGTTCATCAAGGGAGCTGCGAGACCGGCCATGCGGATGAAAGAGTGACAGGAAACATCCATTGCCTTGCAGAAACCCTTGGAACTGCAGTCCAGCAACCCACCCTGAAGGTCTTCTCTGGGTGCAAATGCGATGGAATGGACGAGGATATCCAGTTTTCCCCAGCGCGCCTTGATCTCATCGAAAACCGACTCCAGCATTCCTTCCTCACTGACATCCAATGGCAGAAAAATTGAAGCTTCAAGTTCTTCAGCCACGGGCTCCACATGGGGCCTGGCCTTGTCATTGAGATAGGTCAGTGCGATGTCGGCCCCGATCTCATGGAATGCTTTTGCACAGCCATAGGCAATTGAATGCTGGTTGGCGACACCAATTATAAGGGCTTTTGCTCCTTTCAATGGGGGACTGGGAATATTTACCATGGTCAAACTCCTGGATTTACTTTGCCACCAGATTCAACGTATGGCGGGCTATCATTAACTCTTCGTTGGTGGGTATCACCCAAACAGAAACCTCACTCTCCGGCGTACTGATTAATCCCGGCTTGCCCGAAGCGTTGGCAGCGGCATCCAGCTCTACCCCCAACCAGGCTGCGTTCTGGCAAACGGATGCTCGGATAGCAGCTGCGTTTTCCCCGATTCCTGCAGTGAACACTATACTATCCAGGCCACCGAGAGCCGCAGCCATGGATCCAAGCTCCCGACCAATCCGGTAGACGTAATACTCAATAGCAAACGCGGCAGCCGGGTCGTCACTCTCCTGCAGTACCCGCATATCGCTGGAAAGGCCGGACAACCCGAGCATTCCCGACTCTTTGTAAATCAGTCTCTCCACCTCACGCAGAGTCATTCCTTTCTGTTCTATCAGATAGAGCACCACACCAGGATCCATGGAACCACAGCGGGTTCCCATGGGCAGACCTTCCACCGCCGTAAAGCCCATGGTGCTGGCGACACTATGCCCTGCATTCATTGCACACATGCTTGCACCATTGCCCAGGTGCATGACCACTGCGTGCCCATCCGCCGCTGACCGGTCGTGGTCCGGTAACACCGACGCGATATACTCGTAGGACAATCCGTGAAAGCCATAGCGACGAATGCCCTCATCGGTATAGTGACGTGGCAGGGCAAACCATTGAGCCAGTTCGGGTTGCTCAGCATGGAACGCCGTATCGAAACAGGCGACTTGAGGAAGATCAGGAGTGCGCTCGAATAACAGGCGAATCGGAGAAAGGTTGTGGGGTTGGTGCAGAGGTGCGAGAGGCACCAGCGTCTCAAGATGCTTCACGACCCCGGCGTTGAGTAGTTCCGGATGGGTAAATTCGGTCCCCCCATGCACCACCCGATGACCTATCGCCAGGGGTTTGAGTTCACTGGTGTGCTTCCCTAGAAACTCGACCAGATGATCCAGTGCGCCATCATGACCCAACGATTCTCCCTCAGGCCAGCGGGTGTCATCCATTACGGTTCCTGACAGATCCTTGGCGGTGAATCTCGCTTCGGTGTAGAGACCCTCAGCCTGACCACGGCAGACCAGTTCGAGTGCCCTGCCCTCCACTGAAAAGACGGAGAATTTGATACTCGATGATCCCGCATTGAGAACGATAATTGCGTCACTCATCTATTCAGTCTCCGTTGTACTAAGCTTTCGGCCGGCGCGCATGGGCTACCAGAGCCATTACCGCCACTGAAGCGAGCCGGGTACGTACCGTGTCCGCCCGACTGGTGAGAACGATGGGAACACGGGTACCCAGTACGATTCCAGCGCTGTCGGCACCGGCCAGGTATTGGAGCTGCTTGGCGATCATGTTGCCAGCTTCCAGATCCGGCGCCACCAGAATATCAGCCACCCCGGCTACGTCTGAGACAATTTTCTTGGTTCTTGCCGCTTCCACATTGATGGCATTATCAAATGCCAGCGGACCGTCCAGGAGACCTCCGGTGATCTGCCCGCGGTCAGCCATCTTGCACAGGGTGGCTGCCTCCACCGTCGAAGGTATCTTGGGATTGATCGTTTCCACTGCGGAGAGAATCGCCACCTTGGGCAAATCCACACCCAGGTCCCGGGCCAGCTCGATAGCATTCTGTACGATGTCCGCTTTGACCTCCAGACCCGGATAGATATTGATAGCGGCATCGGTGATGAAGAGGGGACGGGGGTATGCCGGCACATCGAGCACAAAAACGTGACTCATGCGTCGTGCTGTCCGCAGTCCCTTCGAACTGGATACCACGGCACTAAGCAATTCGTCAGTGTGCAGACTTCCCTTCATAAGGGACTCCACCTCACCGGCACGTGCCAGTTCCACTGCCCGGGCGGCCGCTGCATGGCTGTGCTCGGTGGTCTCGATACGAAACGGACTCAAGTCAACACCCTCCGCTTCCGCAACCGCTCTGATCTTATCTTCCGGTCCCACCAGCACCGGTTCGATCAAGCCCTTTCTATAAGCCTCGATTGGACCCAGCAACGAATCCCGATCACAGGGATGCACAACCGCACAGGCCGCAGGAGCAAGCTTGGCGCAGCGTCTGAGAACACTGGCGAAGGCATCGTTTCGGCGTAACACCATCTGAGGAGTCGCCACATTCGAGTAGCTGATCTTTGCTGTCGGTGCTGTCACCGTCACGGTTCCTGAAACGATGACCGCGTCCTCGTTTCGAACTTCACAATCGAACAGAATGACACTCTCTTCGGGGCGTTTTTCCCGGGCAGTCACCGTGGCTGTCAGCTCATCGCCGGTATGAACACCCCCAGTGAACCGCAATTCCTGGCTGAGCACCGTGGTGCCCGGCCCGGGTAAACGCCTGCAAAGTAAACCCGACAACAGGGCTTCAGCACCCACCGCTTTCACGTAGATTCCCGATTCCTCGCTGCCTGCATCCTCCTCTTCGAGATGAAAGGCATCCACATCGCCGGATACCAGCGCCAACCCCTCGGTCTCGGCCTCCGAAAGACGTCTGCTTACCGTCAAGGACTGGCCAACTTCGATCTCGTCGAAGGTCAGGTTACTGAATGATTCCATCTTACTTCCTTCCTATTTCCTGCAACTCAATGCTGTCCACGAGCATATGCTGCCCGCCTGGTAACCGGTCATACCGTTGCCTTCATTGCCAGAGACTCTACTGTCTCTACATCGAATAACTTCCTGATTTTTTTGAGCATATCAAGTTGCTCCGGTAACCATTCTGGTAATTCAGGGTCGGAGGTCAAACGCTCCATGAGGGTCAGAAAGCGCGCTCTTTCCTCCGGGTCGGCAAGCAGGGTTGGCATCGACTGCAGGGCAAGTTCAGGTTCGTACTTCACGATGAGATCCTGACGTCCCCGAATCAGCCGCCATTCATTCCATGGAAGATCGGGCAGCAACTCGGCGTTCCGCTCGATAAAATCATCTTTCAGTTCGATACGGGAGAGAGGAATTGGAACGCCTTTGCGTCCAAACAGCACCGCCAGACGGGCCACCGCTGCGGGATAGGCGCCTTGATCGATACGCTTCAACGCATCCTTTATCCAGGGTAGATCCCGGGATTCCTCAACCTGTTCCGCCTGGATTTCCGCTTCCCGCTGATCCGCAAGATAATAGTTGAAAATATTGCCGTAAACGGCAAAAAACAGGGATTCACTGGCAGCATCCCTTAAATCCCGATACAGGTCGAGAGAGGCACTGATCCCTTCGGACATCAGCTTGTCCGCCTGGCGCAGGGAGTCACTGTCGGGGATATCACGCCGGTTATCTTCCACTATATTGGCTGCCGGTTTTAACCACCAGGTAAATGGATTGAGGTCCGAAAATGCCCACCTGCTGAAACGCATCGGATGATAGGTACGCATGGCTTCTGCGGTGGACTCGTTGGCAAACGCCTGCACCAGAGGACGGGCAAACAGATCATAAGCCCTTTGATTGAATTCAGCGATGGCGGCTACGGCTTCGAAGGCCTTCTCGTCCTCCCGGTGAAAACGATTCAGCCGTGTAATCACATCTTCAAGCTTGTGCTCGACGAATGAAACTTCATAACCCGGAGTCTTACCGTCACCCGGGACTTCATGAATCTCCATACCCCACAGCCCTGGAGGCAGCGCTTCGATGGATTTGAGTACCGACACGATCTGCTTGTGCTCCTTCCTGGCCACCCCTCCGGAGACAAAGATACCGAGATGCCCCACATCCTCATGGAGCAGCCCGACGATCACCTGTCCCCTGGACTTGATCTCTTCGGTGCTTTGGTAAACGTCAGCAATCCAGTTGAAGGCCTGCTGGGGCGGCGTGATGTTGTCCCCCATGGAGGCAAATACGATGATGGGTGAGCGGATTGCACGCAGGTCAAAGAAGTTTCCTTTCAGTTTTTCCACACCGCCGGCAGCCAGCTTATTGCCCACGAACAGATTCTGAACGATCCAGTCCATCTCTGATTCATTGAGCATGTAGAAGCCGCCCCACCAGCGCTCAAAGTCCAGAAAACGTTCCCGCTCTGTATCCACATTCGAGAACAGGTTGTAGTACTTGTCCCAGAAAGTATTCGCGGGATTCAGGTTTTCAAAATTCTGTACCAGATGGGCACCATCGAATTTCCCCGCCCCCAGATCCGATACGAACGACGCACCCCAGGATCCACCCATCAGCCCACCGGTATAGCGCATCGGGTTTTCCCCTTCGTCCTCACTCCAGGCGCCTCCCCAATAGGACATGGGAGCACCGTTAATTACGATGGGACCGGTATCTTCGGGTGCAGACGAGGCCAGCATCATGGCAGCCCACCCCCCCTGGCAGTTCCCGATCACTACCGGCGCGGCGCTTTCAGGATGCCTCCGGTGTACATCGCGTATGAACTGCCGCTCCGCATCGCAGACGTCAAGCAGGGTCTGACCTGGCTCAGGCTCGGGAAAAAAAATCACAAAATAGACGGGGTGGCCGTCTTCGAGTGCGACGCCCACCTGGGAATCATCCTTGTATCCGCCAATACCGGGGCCGTGGCCGGCACGGGGATCGATAATCACGTAAGGTCGCCTCTGGTCATCTACCGTGACCCCCTCGGGCGGCACGATTCGCACCAGAGCGTAGTTGACCGGTTGCTTGAAGGTACGACCATCCATGATGACTTCGTAGTCGAAGTACAGTACCGGGGGTTTTCCCGCCTGCCTGTGCTCCACGAAAACATTGCCGCGCTCCCGCAGTATGTCCCAGAACAACACCGATCGCTGGGTCACGTCAGTGGCGTAGTGAAACCACTCCTGCCAGATTTCCCAGGGTGCTTTCATTTGCGGCACAGATCCGTGTTTCTCCAGCGCTTCGGACAGGCGTGTATTAAACCGGGATTCAGCCTTTTCCGTGCGTTTTCGGTAGAGCGTGGTGACCTTGCTGGCCAGCTCGGCACTTTCAATCAACGGCTCGACAGGGTTGTTCATGGAGGCACTCCAATTGTTTGTTGCGTTGCAACAAATATAGACCATTTAGTCAGCCCACGACATAAGAATGAAAGCGGTAACTGACCAGCGTCAAGTATGAATATTCTGGTATCCCACGGGGCAACCCTGCCGATGCAGTAGCACTTGAAAAAGTGCCTGCCGAACTACCTTCGAGATGCCAGCCCGCTACCAGGAATCTTGCTGGTTCATGGGTTCTCAGGCACTTCTGACGGCCGATTGAAATGGAACAGCAAGGTGAAACTCTCTGTTGCATTCGTGTCTAAAGACTTGGATCATTAAACTGGCAGAGAGGGCTGAACCAGGATAACGGGCAGCTCACAATGTCTTTAGCATTTCCGTTGTAATGAATGACTTAAGAAGGTAAGACAGCATGATGCGAATACTACTGTTTCTGGCCACGAACGCAGCCATTCTGGTGCTGGTGAGCATCGTTTTTCAAGTGTTGGGCATTGAGTCCGTTCTGGCTCAAAATGGGGTGGATCTGAATCTCCAGGCACTGCTGATCATGTCGGCGGTCATCGGTTTCGGGGGATCATTCATTTCCCTTGCCATGTCCAAGTTCATGGCGAAACGCTCCATGGGCGTGCAGATTCTGGAGCACCCTCAGACACCCACCGAAAGGTGGCTGGTGGAGACGGTGAGACGCCAGTCGAAACAAGCAGGGATAGGCATGCCTGAAGTAGGTATTTTTCAATCCCCTGACCCGAATGCTTTCGCCACCGGGATGCGGCGAAACGATGCCCTGGTAGCGGTGAGCACGGGACTCCTGCAGCACATGGGTAGAGACGAAGTGGAGGCGGTACTCGGCCATGAAATCACCCACGTGAGCAATGGGGACATGGTGACCCTCGGCCTCATCCAGGGTGTGGTCAACACCTTTGTGATATTCCTTTCCCGGGTCATCGGGCATGTGGTGGATCGGGTGGTATTCAAGACGGAAAGAGGCTATGGCCCAGCCTACTACATCACTTCTATCATCGCCCAGATGCTGCTGTCACTGTTGGCAACGATGATCGTTATGTGGTTTTCCCGCCGGCGGGAATATAAGGCCGATATCGGCGGTGCCGAGTTAGCCGGGCGCAACAAGATGATCGGCGCACTGCAGGCACTTCAACGTGCGCATCAACCCAAGGATCTTCCCGGGGAATTCGCTGCATTCGGCATAGCCGGTGGTCTGGGTGCAGGACTGAAAGCACTGTTTCTGAGTCACCCCCCTCTGGAGGAGCGCATCAGAGCGCTGAAAGCAGGCGGTTAGGGCTGCGGCAGAAACACTGGTATATAAGTAACAGGGACAGACTCGAACGGATCAATCGAATCTGTCTCCAGTGACTCCATTGATCCGGGCAGCCAGTTCCCGACTGTTGCGTACACAATCGTTCATGGCGATACCCCGGTAGGCGTTACAGTTCAGATGCAATCCGGGAAAAGCATCGAGCCGGGTAAACAGCTCCCCCATGGCCTGGAGGTGCCCGACGGGATAGTTGGGAATGCCCCGCTTCCAGCGCTGCACGAAAGTGACGGCCGGTGTGGTGTCCACACCCATGGTTGCTCTGATACCTTCCCGGGCGGTAGCAATCAGTCCGGCTTCATCCTGGGATACCAGTTCGGGGTTGCGTTGCCCTCCGATGATTACCCGTACTGACTTGCCGCCAGACGGTGCCCGATCGGGAAAGATACTGCTGTCCCAGAGTACTCCCAGAATCGGCAGCCTGGCTCCGGTGGTCGTCAACAGGCCAAAGCCGTCCAGTGGGTGATCCAGGTCCCGATAACCGAAACCGACTACGGCAACCGGAGAATAGTCAATCCCGGATAGCCGTTCTGAAAGCTCCCCGTCCAGATCCCGAAGCATATCGGCCGAACTGTGGGCCGTTGCGGACACTACCACCTGATCCACCCGTTCTTCATGGGCAGCCGCGCGAACCAGAAAACCCTTGTCCTGGCGCAGAATACTGAACACCGGTGAACCCAACCGCCAGTCAACACGCAGTTCCTGCTCAAGGTGGGTAATGAATCGCCCCACGCCCCCTTTGAAACTCATCAGGGTGCCCCCCGGGCCGGCCTGCTTTTTACGACGTTTGATCATGCCGCGAAACAGTCCGCCATACTCCTTCTCCAGTTTTACCACCAAAGGAAACGCTGCATTCACTGACACCTTATCCGGTGTGGTCGCATAGATGCCGGCGGTCATGGCATCCAGGAATGTGTCGGTAAAATCCTTTCCCAGCCGGCGATACCCAAAAGCCTGTAAGGTTTCGTCGGCAGCGTCGCGCCTGGCAGGGATCAGGACTTCGGCAGCCACCCGTAACTTCTGGGGCAGGCTTAACAGTCTGGATTTCAGGAATGCCGGGGGTGACTCGGGTAACCGATGCAGGCGATCGGTGTAGATGAAACGTTTGCGCGCCAGGTCCGAACTGGGTAGTAAGAGGTGTTCGGCACCGGCGTCCGTGACCAATTGCATGCTGTCGGGTTTATTGGTGAGAAAACCGTTTCCCCCTGCTTCAAAATAAAATCCATCCCGTTCCACGGTCGACATGGTACCCCCCGATGTGGAATGGGAATCGAAAACCACAATTTCATAATCCGGTCTGGCACGTTGCAGATAAAACGCGGTGGTGAGGCCGCTGATACCCGCCCCAATGATGGCAATTCGCATATGGCTACCTGAATGGTCGTTCGCTCTTACAGTCCAACCCATTTTACAGCATTTGGTCCCCTACTCCGCTATCGAAGTGGTCAATCGATGGAAGCAGTTCACCTGCGGTGCGATTACCGATATTGAGGCGTAACTGCTCACCCCCGGAGGTCTCCCCGCGTGGGTGGTCTGTGGAGGAAGTGTCCTTGGCAGGAATGCCAAAGCCGAGCCTGCATGAAGGTATTAACGGTGTCTACCGGAACAGACTATCCATGGGGCCTGAGTAACTACATTGGGACTGGACTATCCTCAACTTTCAGAGGGTGACAATGACTGCCGTGCCTCCGAGATCACTGTCCTGGATACTCAATGAGCCACCGTACAGACTGACGATCTCCCTGGTCACACTCAAGCCGATACCCTGTCCGGGAATCCGCTGGTCCCTGCGTACCCCCCGATTGAGTATTTCTTCACGATCGGCCTCCGGAACTCCCGGACCGTCATCTTCGACGGAAATCCTGAGACGTTTAACGATGCCAGCGTTTGAGTCTGTCTGCCAACTGGCACCCACCCGTACATTTCGATAACCGTACTTGAATGCGTTATCCATTAGATTCCCGAGAATCTCCATCAGATCGCCTCCATCCCCTGGAAAAGTGACAGCCCCATCTATCTCTATCCGACAGCTTGTTTCCCCGTCTCCGTAAACTTTCACCAGGGCATCCATTAATCGCTGGGCGATGGGGCGCACGGGCACTGAGATCCCGGGATGGGATACCCCGGATGCCGCCGCACGTTTTAACTGGTACTGAACGATATCGTCCATGCGGGAAACCTCTTCGTCGACGATCTGACCCAATCGCTCCCGGTCAGTCGAGCCGGATGCTCCCTTGAGTACCGACAGGGGTGTTTTGAGACTGTGGGCAAGGTCTCCAAGACTGTGGCGATAACGATCCCGGCTGGTCTTGCTGTTGCGCAGCAGCAGATTGATTTTATCGATCAGCCCCTGCAACTCCCTGGGATAGCGTCCGTCGATGCGCTCAGCCTTGCCGGTTTCGATACGATGTAAATCTGCTTCTGCCTTCCGCAGGGGTCGCAACCCCCAACCCAGCACCAGCCCCTGGGTAACCAGCAGCAGCAAGGCGACACCTCCCAGCCAGTAGAACAAGCGCGCGCGAAAGGCCTCCACCTGAGCCGTGATCCCCCGGGTGCTTTGAGCAATGGAAAGCGTGTAATCCCATTCGCCACCACTGAAATCCTCCCACAAAACTCCGAATGCGATGACGTAGTACTCGCCGTCCTCAAAGCGGCTTCGCTCGAAACTGAGTTGACCGGCCGGTTGGGGATTCAGAAATTCCATGTTTCGCCCAACCAGAGAGAACGACTTCCAGCTGTAACTGCCCTTCTCGCCTTCCACCTGGGCGTAAAGACCAGAATCCGGATTAGAAAGACGGGGATCGGGCAGTGCTTCAGGCAACCGCATGCGCCCTCGGGAATCCTCTCCGGCTGCGCCAAGTAGAGCGTATATCTGGTCTTGCAGGCGCTCCCGTACAGCCTCTTCCATGCTCTTCCTGAAGGCCTGATCCAACGCCAGAGCGCTCAACCCCAAAAAAGAGGCCAGCACCAGGCTGGCCACCATGAGCATGCGTGAATGCAGGGAGCGCATCAGATAAGTTCCGGTCTGATGCGGTACCCCCGACCGCGCAATGTTTCGATAGGCTGCAGTTTCCCATCCGGATCTATCTTGCGTCGAAGGCGTCCGATGAACACTTCCAGCACATTGCTGTCGCGATCGTAATCCTGCTGGTAGAGGTGATCGGTGAGTTGTGTCTTGGAGACCACTTCGTCACGATGCAGCATCAGGTATTCCAGCACCCGATACTCATAGGCGGTCAGATCCAGTGTCTTCTCATCTCGTAATACAGACTGACTGACGGTATTGAGTTGCAGAGGACCCCACTTCACGATGGGGGTGACCAATCCAACAGAACGGCGCAACAGGGCATTCAGACGGGCCAGCAGTTCCTCCAGTTGAAATGGCTTGACCAGATAGTCGTCGGCTCCTGCCTCCAGACCTTCCACTTTATCCTGCCAGTTGCCTCGTGCGGTCAGGATCAGAATAGGCAACTGCTTACCTTCATTACGAGCCGCTCTGATGAGTTCCATACCGGAGAGTTTGGGTAACCCTAAATCGATCACCGCGATATCCAGGGGGTATTCCCGAAGATAATAAAGCCCCTCTTGTCCCTCAGCAGCCGCATCCACAACATAACCATGGGAGCCCAGCTGATCTATCAGCTGATTTCGCAGGGTGTTTTCATCTTCGACCAGTAGCAAACGCATCTCAGCGCCTCCGCCGTGGTGGTGCCATACGTCCGCTTCGGGCATCCATCCGGAAGCGTTGTACCCGGCCCTCCTTGGACAGTATTCTTATCTGGTGGGTCCTTCTGCCCTCCAGTTCCCGGGTCTGAGCCGACAGCACCCGTCCTCCCCCCGTCCTTTCCCGGGCCCTGGAGACTGCACTGTCGAGGCTGTGGTATCCGCGCCCTGGTTCCCGGGCTGAAACATCGACACAGATTAAAGAAAGCCCGATTGCAACGGCTAGGAGAGTGCGCACTGACGCCTTCACATCGTTGAAACCCCATGTTTCGTTTCGCTAAAAGAATTCCCGACCGATGTTCGAAACCCATCTGGTACAGGATCATGGACTGTGACCACGCACAAGCACTGAAGTTTCGGAGGACTAGGAGCCCGTCCGAGAATAGACTGATCTACTGCGGACCAGCCTGATTGGCCAGGATTCCCGATCATTTTCGTTAAATAGGACCACTATTCGCCTCAAATGATCGAAAAACCTGACTCAACCAGTCTTGCCCTCGCTACGATCGCTATTCTCGGACAGGCTCCTGGTAGTTGCTGGATGCCTGCTTTTCGGTTGGCTCCAGTTGTACTTCCACTTCGATACGCTTACCAGGATGGGTGGCCATACGGGTCTGAAACAACCTGCCCCGATATCTGTATGTTACACCATAACCCGCCAGCTCCTCCTGCTCCACGTAGCGATCCACCCATTCGCAATGTTGTTGAACTCTACCTGGTTTCCGGTTGCGGCGGTGCCCATGGGATTTTCCAATATCATTGCCAACGGAAGCACCCAGCAGCGCACCGGCGACCGTCATGGCATCTTTTCCACGCCCACGACCGAACTGATTACCGACTACACCACCGACAATTGCACCGGCCACCAGCGGCGTGTAGGAGTGTTCCCGCCGCCCCCACCGCCTGGATGGGACTATCTCCTCGGTGCACTGCCGTTCAGGCTGGGCCACCCGGACAGTTTCGTACAGGGGTACCACATCGACCACCTTGGCTTTATCGTAGAATGCCTCGGCCCCCGGCAACATGGTGGAAGCAGCGAGTGTCCCCAGACCCAGAATAATTGTAACCAATCGCGTTTTCATCTCACGTATCCTCTTTTCTCTATGCGACGGGCGGGCAATCGTCCCACCTTGGAAATCAGATTAACGCGGGATACATGAATCTACGCTGAATCGATACGGAAGACCGGTTATATTGATGGGAACCACAAAACAGAGGGGTATGACGGGCATGGCACTTACTTAAGCCAAATAGTCGTCATTGCGAGCCCCTCACCCCGCTGCGCGGTCACAAATCGATGAAG
>JAAELC010000248.1 GCA_024227135.1 Gammaproteobacteria bacterium | reverse complement strand
ATCGAAAGTCTACTCTGGTTGTTCGTGAGACGATATCCACCCAATCGGAGTGGATATCCAGCTGTTTAGGGATGTGATGTGTGGTGGGTATCCATCCCACCATCCGGTGAACACATCGTGAACATCATGTGGAGATGGGTGGTATAGATTCTCCCTGATCACCTTCTACTCCCAGATTCCCAAGCGGAATCTGGGAAGATAACGAAATGAAATTGTTTACTATATAAAGAGAAAAAGATGTTATCCCGACCATTCTGGTTGGTGAATCCAAAGGTGTTATCCATCTCTACACACACTGAATATCATCTGGTGTGGAATTCAACCCCAATCAATGGATAACCGAACACTCACCACTACCGGAACCCCTCCCATCTGATACCACTCGGGTGTAAACTCTCGGGAAACCGGAGTGGAGACATAGTAGGTGATAATCTTCCCAAGCTCACGACCTACCTGCAGTACCGTACACTGCCATTACTCCTCGAATAAAACTTTCCCTAATATGACCCTTTTCGGGAAAGTTACTATACTAGGACCCAGGAGGAACGGGGTCTATGAGCAAGGTAGTCGAACTGCGCCAACCATCATTTTCGGGAAAGTCAGAAAAACCGACTCCACCCCGGAAGCCGAAAAACGCCGATGTCCGGAGTAGGGAGCATCTGACGCCCGGCGAAGTGGATAAATTATTATCCGCTGCCGGCAAACTGGGCCGGCATGGCCACCGCGACAAGATCCTCATCTTCGTCACCTACCGCCACGGCCTGCGGGTCTCGGAACTGGTCGCCCTGCGCTGGGACCAGGTGGACCTCAAGGCGGAACTCGTCCATATCAATAGAAGAAAGAACGGCACCCCCAGCACCCACCCTCTGGGCGGCACCGAGATCCGGGCACTGCGAAAACTGAAGCGGGACTATCCGGCGACCCAATATGGGGATGTAAGCCCAAACCGCCGATAATTCCGCCGGTAGCGAGTAGCCAGAAATGATCAGTTGGGGTAGACCCAACACTCGTGACACCAGCCGCCATTTGAATCTTTCGATTGTCCGCTACCGACCCACTGCCGTCACTCGTCCACCAACCTCCGAACGACCGTTCTGTAACAACTGCGGTCATAGCTGCGCTGGGAAATTCAATACCCAGGATGCTTCGCGCTGTCGGGTCGGCTAAATGGCGCTCCCGGCCATGACCAGCCACTCGCCAAACATCCCGCGACCGGCAGGTACATGTGAGCGTGATCACGATAATCGATGTGCTAATGTTCAAGCTATTTTAGGGTTGCCACTTTTTCACAGCCCTGGCTCAAAGAAATCAGAGCTATTTCATGTGCTACAGGTAGCCAGCGCTATGAAAAAGCGGCTTCATTGGTGGGTTTATATGATGGTCTTTGGGATATCCCAATAAAATCAATGCCATCATTTATAGTGAAAAAAAAGTTTCTCACCATCGATTAGCGTGAAAACAAAATAAATTCAAAAAGATAGCTCGGACGCCCTCATTTAATTTGACCATAAAAGGGCAAAAAACCATCAATTATTATGTTCATTCTCACACGCGCATTGCCGACATTTCCCGGTAGGGTCGCCGCGGTGTCAGATCGCTT
>JAAELC010000247.1 GCA_024227135.1 Gammaproteobacteria bacterium | reverse complement strand
GGCTCCCCCGGACGTGTTTCATTGATAACTATTCACTTTTGAAGAGTTCGGACGGTCAAAACTGCATGGGGGACTACAACATCAAAATCTGAATCTTTACTTTAAATCGCCCTGCACAGACCTGTGTCAACCCTGCACAGGTGGTGGTGGTCATCGTCGTGGTGGTGGTGGTTGTCGTGATGGTTGTCGCGGTGGTCTCTATTGCTCCAACCCTTCGGCGAAGACGCGGTTCCGGCAGTTGCATGGTCACTGTATGGAGACCGAACTCCGGTACGGACATGCCCCCGAAATCGTAGCAGTACAGCGTGGCAGCGAGTGAAACTGGACAGACCAACCGGTCCATGTCAATGGCGACACCGTGGCGAAAACGGGGGTGCACGATATCAGGCAAGTTGATGGTATGACGACGGTGATGTCTTAGTCGTGCGTTTCGTACATTCCACAACGTGTCTTCCCAATTCATGGCTTGCGAATTGGTGGGGGGATGCACTGGGCCCATTAGAACCTGGTGGAGTATGAACACCTGGCGATTGCAGATGGCAACGACGCGCGAGCCATGGCAACGCATTGCGAGGATTGGTTCGTGCAAGTGCGTATCAAACTCGTGGATGCGCTGGGGGCGGCCACGTGTACTAGTACCCCGAAATGACACAATCTGACCATCCAGGGTACCCACGAAGAGGAACCTCTCATCGCAGGCGGTATCGAGACATGTCGCCGGAGATTTCAGATAGATAGTGCGGACGCATGTCATGTCTGCGGTGTTCCACTGGCACACGTCATGCCCTCGAGTGATCCACAAGCGAGCACCGCGCAACAATATAGCTCTGACTAACGAGCGGCGCAAATCTCCAGACTGAACTGGTGGAGTTTTCCGGACTGAACCGGTATGCCTGTCCCACACGGAAACGCAGCCCCTGATT
>JAAELC010000246.1 GCA_024227135.1 Gammaproteobacteria bacterium | reverse complement strand
GTTGAAGATAGACAGGTCCTTCATCAGGGACATGGTTGGAAATCACGGAGACGCGCGTCTGGTGGAAACCATCGTCGCAATGGCGGGGGGACTGGATCTGGGTGTGGTTGCCGAGGGTGTTGAAACATCGGAACAACACCTGGCCCTGCGGGAGCGGGGCTGCAACCTGGTGCAGGGCTTTTTCTACAGCAACCCGGTGGATGGGGATACCATCGAATTGCTGCTGTCTGACAACGGCTGCATCAACGACCGGGGTTCGAAAGACGCATCGGCCAAGGCATCCTGAAGGGAGATTGCCACGCTACGCTCGCAATGACGGGGCTTCCAAGCTTGAGTAAGTGCTATTGGTGCCACACTCAATTTCTGCCAGGGTCTTGTCAGAATCGGCCGAATAGGTCAACGGGCAGGGATGCTCATATCAGAACATGTGAAAGGATACCTGGTCAATTCGCCTCAGGCCAAAACCGGGTTTTACTGGGAAATTTGATACTTGATGCACTTTTTCGTCCGCCGGTGAGGGTAGAATGTCCGGGATGCTGGATCAGCTGGGGCAGGTATATGGAGCCGATGGGCGGATTCGAACCGCCGACCTACGCATTACGAATGCGTTGCTCTACCGGCTGAGCTACATCGGCTTGACTTGGAGATGCGCAAGTATAATGAAACACTTTGCATGGCACAACATGCACCGGGTTGCCCATGAGGATTGAATGGGCTTCGACAGTGACGGGTAGACCGTTCGTCAGGAAATACCCACCAACCATCAATGTGCGGGGTGCAAACCTGTGTCATTGAGACTATGAGTAGACTATATAGTGTGGCTGTATGATGAGCAGAGAAAAGAGAAAATCCGGTTTCACCCTGGTTGAACTGATGGTTACGATGGTAATCGTTATTGTCGCCCTTGCCGTCGGGATACCTGGAATGGCACGGTTGAAGCAGAGTAACCAGCTGACGACCATGACCAAGGAGGTGGCCGCCGGGCTGAATCTGGCGCGCACAGAGGCAATCAAACGGGGGGTGGATGTCACTCTGGGACCGGATGAGGGTGATACACCGGATGAGGGTGATACCTGGAGTGATGGCTGGCAAATCCGGGTTGGCGGTGAGGTTGTCCGGGTATTCCAGGAACCCCCGGGCGGCGCTTCGATAAGGTCGGCCAATTTCGACGCTTCGAATCCGGTCACTTTCCAGGCGATGGGTGATGTTGAGGTGGCGGGATGTTTCGATATTGAAATCAGAGGAATCAAAATCATACCCAGTCTTTCTATCTCAACCACCGGGCGTATGGGGACCTGTCGCTGTGATGTGCCTGCTGGGGAACCTGTGCCTGATGGGGAACCTGGTGGCTGGTCCTGCTGTGCCAATCCCGGATCCTGTGAATAAAAACCGGAGTACATCGATGCATAGATTGAAACCCCCAAGGCTGGTTAAGGGCTTCACACTTCTGGAAGTGCTGATTACGGTGGTCATTTTCTCCGTCGGGTTGCTGGGTCTTGCAGGGCTTCAGGCCACGGGTATCAAAGTCAATCACAGCTCCCTGCTGCGTACCCAGGCCACCATGCTGGCCTATGAGATCGCCGATTGCATGCGCACGAATAAAGGTGATGATCTAATTTTGAATAAGTATGAAGTTGGATTTGATGACGACTACAGTTCACCTGGCAACATGGCTGAAGAAGATATCAAACGGTGGAAGCTGAATTTGGCTAGGGCATTACCTGGGGGATTAGGCGCAGTCCAGTTGGAAAACGATTTAGTGCGAGTAACCATAGACGTTCAATGGGACGACACCCGGGGTATTGGCAGCTCCAAGAGCTTCAGACTGGTCACGGACATCTGAACATGGCAAAACTGAATCTCATCCGGGAAGAGAGCAACCGGCAACGGGGCGTGGGATTGGTGGAACTGCTCATCGCCATGGCGCTGGGGCTGGTGCTTACCCTGGGCATCATGGAGATCTTCATCGGCAGCAAGCAGGCTTATCAGACCCAGGATGCCCTGTCCCGAATCCAGGAGAATGGTCGCTACGCCATGGCCGAACTGTCCCGCAACATCCGTATGGCCGGTTTTCAGGGGTGTGGCAATCTGGGAGAAATCGAAACCATCGTCCACGCCAATAATTTACCCGGCAGCGGGGGATTCAGCGTGGCTGATGCGGTACGGGGTTATGAGTACGACAAATCGTCAGATGAGTTCGCTCCCCCCCATCTAAACGCGGGTATGGCACCCGCGCCGAATAGAAGTACAGACTTGATCAGTATCAGCCGGGCAGGTGAGTGCGGAGCTTATCTAAGCGGAGCAATGGATCCGGATGCTCCTCCAAATCTAGTCACAGTTGAAAATACCTGCGCGTTCAACAGTGGAGAGCCTGTCATCATCACAGATTGTACCACTGCGGAATTATTCGTGGCTGATGTCAATGAGGCTGGAGATGAGTTGAGGTTCAATACTGCCAACACCAGGACTGAGCTCAGCAGGGCCTACAGCGATGATGCTCGGGTCTTTCGGTTTGAACAGGTGGATTATTTCATCCAGGAAAATAACTTTGGGCGTCTAGCTCTTTTCCGACGGATCAACGGCGGTCCTTCTCAGGAGATGGTGGAAGGCATACATGAGAGTGATCCTGATGAAGTGCGTGAGCTTCAAGTCGAGTACGGAGAGGATACCACTGGAGATCGCTCTGTTGATGTATACAGCGCAGCGCCGGCTGTTGCGGATTGGAGCAATGTGAGCAGCGTTCGGCTCAGGCTGTTTCTCAGGTCCAGGCAGGGTAATATCACTCTGGATAATGAGCCGTTGAGCCAGGTGATGACATCGACGATTGGAATCAGGAACCGGCTGCCATGAAAGTAATCACTCTCCGTAATCGGGGGCGCCAGCGCGGCGCCATACTCATCACCGCACTGATGATTCTGTTGTTGATGACGCTCTTCGGCCTTTCCACCATGGATACCAACATCCTGGAAGAAAAAATGGCGGGTAATATGCGGGACAGAAACGTTGCCTTCCAGGCAGCCGAGTCTGCGTTGCGGGCGGCCGAGCGCTGGCTGCTGGCCCAGACGGTGCTACCCAATATCAGCGCAACGGGTAATATCAGGGATGTCAATGCGATCGATCCGGACACGGAAGCGGATAAAGCCTGGTGGGTGGAAGCTGACGGGGCATGGTGGAAAAATCCGGCTAACAACGCCAAGGCCCACACCGGGGATGCGATGTTACCGGATGTGGCAGAGCAGCCGGCCTATATCATCGAGAAGCTGCCCCCCCGGGCTGACAGTCTCGAAGCCGGCCAGGCCCTGGATGACGCGGATACCTATCTGCAGGTGACCGCGAGGGGAGTTGGTGGCTCGGAAACGACGGTTGTCATTCTGCAGAGTGTCTATAAGTGGTGAGCAAATTGTACGAGGCTTGGTCAATGAACGATCTTAAATGGTTTGCAACGGCCCTGATCTGTTGTCTGATGGCCGGTTTGCCGGCACGAAATGCCCAGGCCACCATCGCTCAAACCCCCCTGTTTCTGGTCAACACCGTGAAACCCAACATCATGTTCACCCTTGATGATTCGAGTTCCATGGCGCTGGAAATCATGCCCGATGACGGATGGACGACGGTTGTATTTCCATTAGCCGCCACCGTGTATGGTCCCGATCAGGTTGCAGATATACGTTTACCCGATCCCGTCGTTGACGGTACCGACGGTGAGGGAAACCCCATAAAAACCAACGTCTACGCCATGCGGGCCCGCAGTAACTCGATCAATCGTATTTATTACAATCCGACCCTGAACTACGTCCCCTGGACCAATCAGGACGGTACCTTGATGGACCCGGCGGATATAGATTGCGCTTTGCATAACCCGGTTTTACCAGCGGCAGGTTGTCTTTCCCTCACAGCAGAGCTCACTGTCCCTGTCGCGCTCTGGCAATCTTACGATGGTGACGGGGGTGCAGATTTTCCTCCCGTGTTTCCCAACGGCGTATCGGTAGGTTCGAGAACTTACTGGCCGGCTGTTTACTACCAGTCTAATGATGTTGAAAACAGCTGGGATACGGCTGACTACACAAAGGTCGAAATTCGCCCCGGGGATACGACCTATGCGGGCAGTGATAACCGGGAGGATTGTGAAAATACTCCGACCTGCACCTATGGGGAAGAGATACAGAACTTTGCCAACTGGTATACCTATTACCGCTCCAGAATTCTGCTGGCCCGTGCCGGTATCGGCAATGCTTTCAGTGGGATAGCCAAGGATTCACAGAATATCAATAATAATTTTCGAATCGGTTTTGCCGCCATTAACTCCCCTGGGAAAACGGTTGATGGCGTAGCCAGTGCCGGGACCATTATCAAAGGCGTGCGGCCTTTTGTGGATTATGTCGACGAAGCAGGTTCGCCGGTCAACAATAGAACGGAGTTTTTCGAGAACCTCTACCAACACCCACTGAATGGTGCCACACCGTTGCGTCAGGCGCTGGATGACGTGGGTCAGTATTTTCAGCGTGAGGACAACAGTGGACCCTGGGGTGAACTGCCAGGGACAGAAGATGCCACTCCGCAATTGAGTTGCCGTCTGAGCTACAACATCCTGATGACCGATGGTTACTGGAATGGTGCGGCTTCCAGGGAGAGTTCTGTTGACATTGAACTTGGACTCAGCCCAGTCGATGGTGACGACACCGATGGACCGGCCTACAGCAATGAAGAACAGGAGTTTCAGTATAAACATGCACGTCCGTTTTCCGATTCACAGAGCGAAACCCTGGCCGACGTTGCCATGTTTTACTGGAAACGGGATCTGCATACGATTCTGCCCAACAATGTCCCCGTGGATGATGATGCCCAACAGGGGGAGGGGGGAGGCAGTGAAAACGCGTGGAGCAGCCCGGTAAACCCTGCTTTCTGGCAGCATCTTGTGAACATCACCGTCGGCCTGGGTGTCAGCGGGACGCTCAATCCTTCCACCGATCTACCGGCATTGACACTGCCGCTGACAGATGAGGGGGCCAAATCGTGGCCGGTGATCGTTCCGGACAGTTCCACAACCATCGACGATTTGTGGCATACCGCGGTTAACAGTCACGGGGGCTTTTTCGCCGCATCCGATCCCGAAGAGTTTTACAATGGCCTTCACGCCACCCTCGAGCGCCTGGCTGACCAGGGAGGTTCTGCTGCGTCCATCGCCGCCAACTCCACCCGGCTCGACGATAACACCTTTATTTACCAGGCACGCTTCGACAGCGGCCGCTGGTCCGGAGATCTCTGGGCTTTTGAACTGGACGCCGACGACGGGACGATTAAAGATCCCAATAACCCGGCATGGGAGGCGGCAGAAGAACTCGATGAGCGGATAGGAAATTCTAACCTGGGCCCGGGGGATAGAAAAATTTTCACTATCGATGATACCGATGGGGATGGGGACAAAGAAGGTGTGGCATTCACATGGTCTAGCCTGTCCACGGGTTATCAGGGCGAACTGAATGCGGATGCTTCATGTGGAGAGGGGGGGGATCCTTGTCTGGGTGAAAGCCGAGTGGATTACCTGCGGGGTGACAGATCCCAGGAAGTGATTGAGTCAGGACCTTTCCGAACCCGGGATTCCGCCCTGGGCGATATCATCAATTCCGATCCCTGGTATCTGGGGAAACAGGATCTTGGCTACAATCTCCTGCCGGGGGACGAGGGTAGCAGTTACATTTCCTATCGTAACCAGGCGGGCTATCAAGACCGGCCCGGTGTTGTCTATGTAGGTGCCAATGACGGTATGCTGCACGCCTTTCATGGGGTGACGGGAAAGGAGTTGTTTGCTTATATCCCCGGTGGGGTTATGTCGGAAATCTGGCGATTGACCGATCCTGGCTATACGCATCGGTATTTCGTGGATGGCGGTCCTATTGGCAAAGATGCCTACATAGGGAGCGTCTGGAAGTCCGTGGTGGCGGGTACCACCGGTGGCGGAGGTAAATCGGTATTCGCCCTCGACGTCAGCAATCCAGCGAATTTCACGGCATCCAATGTGCTGTGGGAGTTCGGCCCCGAGGACGATCCGGACGGTGATGAGGACGGCTCTCCGGATGGCCATCTCGGATACACCATCGGGCAGGTTTCAATCGTACGCATGGCAGGCTCCCGCTGGGCCGCGGTTTTTGGTAACGGTTACGAATCCGCAAGCAATCAGGCGGTACTCTATATCGTGGATATTGCCGATGGAGCGGTGATCAAGCGAATCGTCACCCCGGCACCCTCTGACGGGGATGCGGATACGCCCAATGGCATGTCGACACCTGTGGCTGTGGATATAAACGGGGACCGGATCGTAGACCGAATCTATGGGGGTGATCTGCGGGGAAGGCTCTGGGCATTCGATGTTTCGAGCAACAACACCAACGACTGGAAGGTGGATTACACGGACACCGTTTCCGACGAGTCCGATGCTGAAACCGAAGAGGATGCGGACGTCGATCCCGAAGCTGAAATCGAAGTCGATACCGACAGTAGCACTGAAATGCCATTGTTCGAAGCTAAGTCAGCGGATGGCAGGATCCAGCCCATCACTGCAAAACCCCAGGTCGGGCGGCATCCCCGGGGCGGCGTGCTGGTATTCTTCGGCACCGGTAAGTATTACGATGACGCGGATCGGTCCCTGGTGTCCGGACAGATAGGTTACAGAAACAGCTTCTACGGCATCTGGGACAATTTCAACTCCGAACTCAAGGCCCCTGTAGCCGGCAGGACTTATCTGCTGGACCAGGAGATTACCCATGAGTCCACGACGGTTGATGGGGGGCAGTTGCTGGTGGACGTGTCGGGTGAAGGTGAATCGACCCCAGAAGATTTTGCCAAGTGGGACCTGCGGGTGACCTCCAACAAGGGTATCGACTGGTCAACCGATCAGGGTTGGTATCTGGATCTTCGATCGGCGGTTCGCGATCTTACGGAAATCCCTCCCAGGGATGGATGGGAAGGCGAACGGGTGGTCAGCACGGCGCTGTTGCTGGATGACAGGGTGGTATTCAGCACCGTTATCCCTAACTCAGATGCCTGCGATTTCGGCGGTACAGGCTGGCTGATGGAACTCGAGGCGGAAGACGGCTCCAGGCCCGATGTGACTGTGTTTGACCTGAATGGGGATGGGGCATTCAACAGTGAGGATTACGTCGAAGTCTGGATAGAGGAGGTAGACGAGCAGGGCGTTGTGCAACGAAGGAAAATCAGGGTTCCGGCAAACGGCAAGGATCCGGGGGTGGGCATCATAAAGACCCCCACAGCGGTCAGAAGCAGGGATCAGACCTTTAAGTACGTCAGTGGTTCGACCGGTGAGATTGAGCGAACGGCCGAATCCCTGGATTATCCCAGAGGGCGGCAGTCCTGGCGGCAGTTACGATAAAACCATTGCGGGTAAAGATTATGAAAAAGAGTACTCTGTTTATCGTGCTCGGTTTGCTGCTGGTCTGTTTCGGGGAATTGCATGCGCAGCAAAAACCCACTTACAGTCCAGCCAGTTTTGAGCTGTTTGGAACACTTGGGTATGTGGATTTCGCCAGTCGTCAGGTGGTTATCGATGGCTCTACTTACCCGATGGCCCAGGAGGTGCAGTGGCTCGGTCTGGATCCCGAATTAACGCCTGAAGAGCAGCGTGATAAGATCTACAACCAGAAGGTGGGCTACAAATTGTATTGGAGCAGAGGGCACCCGTCATCGGTGATCGCCATCTGGGTCGTTCATTGATGATACCTGACGGGCAGATAGCTGATGTCACCTAAAAGAGTATGGGGTCTTACACTCGTCGAGTTGATGATCGCGGTGGCCGTGTTGGGCATTCTTTCGGCCCTCGCTTACCCGATTTACCAGGACCAGGTGCGCAAGAGCCGGCGTGCAACGGCGAAAGGCGCGCTGCTTGAGTTGTCTCAGATCATGGAACGTCGCTATACGGAGAATAATGAGTATGGTGGCAGTCTGCCTTTTGCCACCGCACCCAAAGAGGATGCAAACACTAAGATCTATTATGATCTTTCACTGTCGCTGATGGATAACAACACAGCTTACAGCTTGCAGGCGGTAGCCCGACCTGCTCAAGCGGGTGACACGGCCTGCAGCACTTTGACGCTTCAAAGCAGTGGGATACGCGGCCCGGATAACTGCTGGTAGAGGGGAGGTGTAATTGCCTCAGGGTCTCTGTAACGCCTTGGGCAGGGAAAATACCACCTTTTCCTCGCGTCCGCTCAGGGGAATGGCATCCCTGGCTCCGTGTTCCTTTAGTTTCTCAATCACTTCCGAGACCAGCACTTCCGGGGCCGAAGCTCCCGCGGAAACGCCAATGCATCGGGTATTCTCGTCCCACCAGCTGGACTCGATATCGTCGGCTCCATCTATCAGGTAAGCCGGTATTCCGGTTTTTATGGCAATCTCTTTCAAGCGGTTTGAGTTGGAACTGTTGGGTGAGCCCACCACCAGCACCAGGTCGCAGGTTGCCGCCAGTTGTTTTACCGCGTCCTGCCGGTTCTGGGTGGCATAACAGATATCATTTTTTTTCGGTCCCCGGATTTTGGGAAAGCATTGACGCAGTTTCTCGATCACTCGCGCGGTATCGTCCACCGACAGGGTGGTCTGAGTGACATACGCCAGCCTTTCAGGATTTCTCACCTGCAACTGTTCCACATGCTCCGGCTTTTCCACCAGGTAGATGCCTCCCACGCGGTTGTTGCAGCGATACTGCCCCATGGTACCTTCCACCTCCGGGTGACCGGGGTGCCCGATGAGGACCACTTCATCTCCGTTTCGGCAGTGACGGGCAACCTCCAGGTGGACCTTGGTCACCAACGGGCAGGTTGCGTCGAAAACCCGCAGTTCCCGCTTGTCGGCCTCGTCACGGACTGATTTCGAGACTCCGTGGGCGCTGAAAATGACTGTACTGTCATCCGGAATCTCCTCGATTTCATCGACGAAAACCGCGCCCCGGTTCTTCAGTCCCTGAACGACGAATCGATTGTGCACTACCTCGTGGCGCACATAGATAGGGGCGCCAAATATTTCGAGGGCGCGTTCCACGATTTCGATGGCGCGATCGACGCCGGCGCAGAACCCCCTGGGGTTAGCGAGCAGAATGTCCACGCTCAGGAATCTCCTTCTGGGGATTGCAGGTCGCCTATGTTCAGTATTTCCACCCTGAAAACCACTTCATGGCCTGCCAGCGGGTGGTTGAAGTCC
>JAAELC010000245.1 GCA_024227135.1 Gammaproteobacteria bacterium | reverse complement strand
TCGGAGAATCTGGCCAAATCCAGCTTTTCCGCAGTAGGCTCACTGTTCTCGGACAGGCTCCTAGGACTCGGCTCCCGAGTTTCTGTTAATCGATAAAACCAAGGATAATAAAAGTTGCAAATCTTACCTGTAATACTTTCCGGCGGCGCCGGTACGCGCCTGTGGCCATTGTCTCGCGAAGCTTATCCGAAGCAGTTTCTCCCCCTGGCAGGTCACGACAGCCTGTTCCAGGCGACGGTGTTGCGTCTCGATGGGGTGGATACCGAAACGAGTGAGTCGCTGGACCTGTTGCCTTCAGTCGTGGTTTGCAATGAGGCCCACCGCTTCCTGGTCGCGGAGCAGTTTCGATTACTCGAACGGGAATTGACAGGCATTGTACTGGAACCTGTAGGGCGTAATACCGCCCCTGCGTTGGCACTGGCGGCACTGATGGCAACCCGTGGTGAGGACGATCCGGTGTTGATGGTTATGCCTGCGGATCACCTGGTGAAGGATGAGGGGGGTTTTCGGAAGGTGGTGGCCCAGGGAGCCGAACTGGCAGACCGGGGAAAGGTTGTCACCTTTGGTATCGTACCCACGGGACCAGAGACAGGGTACGGTTACATTCGCAAGGGGGGCGCCCTTTCTCCGGGGCTGGATGCTTTTCTTCTGGATGCTTTCGTGGAAAAGCCCGATCTGGAGCGAGCTGAAGGCTACGTGGCCAGTGGTGACTATCTCTGGAACAGCGGAATCTTCATGATGAAGGCCTCTGTGTGGCTGAAACTCCTGGCACATTTTCGTGGTGATATCGCTGACGCCTGCCGTGGTGCCGTGGCTGGCGGTGAAACCAACGGGGATTTCGTGCAGGTGGACAAGAATGTATTTATGGATTGTCCCTCGGATTCCATCGATTATGCGGTGATGGAAAAACTGTCCAAGGTGGATGACGACAGTGCTCAGGCCGTTGTGTTACCCCTGGATGCCGGCTGGTCGGATGTGGGGGCATGGTCAGCTATCTGGGAAGTGAGTGACAAAGACGGCAATGGCAACACCAGTGAGGGAGATGTCTTTGCCCATGAGGCCCACGGAAACCTGCTGGTTGCCAAGCATAGAATGGTCGCCGCGGTGGGAGTGGATGATCTGGTCATTGTAGAGACCCCGGATGCGGTGCTTGTGCTCGATAAATCCCGGGCCCAGGAAGTTAAATCGGTTACTCAGTTCCTCAAGAAAGCAAAGCGGGATGAGCACGTCTACCATCGCAAGGTACATCGGCCCTGGGGTAGCTTCGAACCTATCGACAGCGGTACCCGCTTTCAGGTCAAGCGCCTGACGGTCAATCCGGGAGCCGCTATTTCCCTGCAGATGCACCATCACCGGGCAGAACACTGGATCGTGGTCAACGGTACAGCACGGGTTACGCGAGATGAGGAGATTTTGCTGTTGACGGAAAACCAATCCACTTACATCCCGGTGGGTACCACCCATCGCCTTGAGAACCCGGGGCGTATGCCCTTGGAAATCATCGAAGTTCAGTCCGGTAGCTATCTGGGTGAGGACGATATCGTTCGTTTCGAGGATATTTATAACCGGGCAACCGGAGACTAGCGCCGGCGGGAATCCGTGGCGCTATGATTCGAATGGCCATCGGGATGTGGGACCCCCGGACATCACGCTCACGCAGTACCGGGCTGGAAACCCATCTGAAATTCCCCTATCCTTCCTAGCTTTTCACTTCAGGGTGTGTGGTCATGGGATTTAAATGTGGTATCGTCGGATTGCCTAACGTAGGTAAATCCACTCTTTTCAACGCGTTGACCCAGGCAACCATCGCTGCTGAAAACTACCCCTTCTGTACCATCGATCCCAATGTGGGGATGGTACCGCTGCCCGATCCGCGGCTGGATGTGATCGCGGGGATCGTCAATCCCAAAAAGGTGATTCCCACCACCATGCAGTTTGTGGATATAGCCGGACTGGTGGCCGGGGCTTCCAAGGGTGAGGGACTGGGGAACAAATTTCTCGCCAACATCCGGGAGACGGATGCCATTTGTCATGTGGTGCGTTGTTTCGAAAATGATGACGTGGTTCATGTCTCCGGCAAGGTGGACCCTTTATCCGATATCGAAACTATCAACACCGAGCTGGCGCTGGCCGACATGGAGTCGGTGGAAAAAGCCTGGGATAAGGTTTCCCGTCAAGCCAGAACCGGTGACAAAAAAATCCTGGGCCAACAGGCTTTACTCGAGTCGGTGAAAAAACATCTGAATGCCGGAAACCCGGTTCGTTCCATGGGCCTGGATGATGAGGCGTGCCTGGGCCTGCGCGATCTGCACCTGCTCACCATCAAGCCGACACTCTACCTGGCCAATGTGGCCGAAGATGGATTTGAGAACAATCCCGCACTCGACGCGGTCGCTGAGCGGGCCGCCAGTGAAGGTTCCGAAGTGGTGGCCGTCTGTGCCGCTATCGAAGCGGAAATCGGGCAGTTGGACCAGGAGGAGAGGGCGGAGTTTCTCACTGACATGGGACAGGAAGAACCTGGCCTCAATCGGGTCGTGAGGGCGGGTTATCACCTGCTGGGCCTGGAAACCTACTTCACCGCTGGTGAGAAAGAGGCGCGTGCCTGGACTATCCCTGTCGGGGCGACCGCCCCCGAGGCAGCTGCTGTCATTCACACGGATTTCCAGCGGGGGTTCATACGGGCGGAAGTCATTGCCTATGAGGATTTTGTCGCCTGCAAGGGAGAGCAGGGCGCCCGTGAAGCGGGAAAACTGCGTGTGGAAGGGAAAGAGTATGTGGTGAAGGACGGTGATGTAGTCCACTTTCGCTTCAATGTTTGAGAAAAAGTAACTGCTCACCCCCC
>JAAELC010000244.1 GCA_024227135.1 Gammaproteobacteria bacterium | reverse complement strand
GATTACGCGGTGGGCCTCACGCTCGCTTTCCCGGCACTGCTCAGACGTTTCCTGCTCAATCTTCGCGTAGTCCACTGCCTTGCCGCCACCAGTGCGATCCAGTGTCGCCTTCATCGAATCAAGTGACTCCCGCCAGGTGTTTATAAGTCCCATGAACTCTTCCGGTACATCCAGTACAACCTTGACCATGCAAAAACTCCTCACTTGCTATTAGGTAATGTCTTCGCACCTTCTTATATCAGAAATGGAGGGAAATGCTCAGCATGGGAACCACACCCGATGCAAGATGCAAACGGCTCGCGTCATGGCAAATCGACTGACCGATACGGAACTGCCATTGAATCAGCAAGCCGCCGAAGAAACTGGCTGTACCATGGAAATTATTTCCGCATACATGAAAAAACGGGGCATCCTGCGCATGGCCTCTGACATTGACACAACCGGGAAAAGGCTGGCGGATATCGTTGATAACACGCTCAGTTTTGCAAGGAAAAACAATACTCAGGCGTCCGATCACTCGATGAGCGAACTCATCGACAAGACGATCAGTTTAGCCGCAACAGATTGCAATCTCAGGAAGCGGTATGATTTTAAGGCGATAACCATCAATCGAAATTATGAGGACAATCTCCCCAAGTTCCATCTGAAGGTGCAAAAATCCAGCGCAATTACTGGACATCTACTAATTTTCGCGACCCTTATCCTTTGTTGTGTCCTGGTAAAACATGACCCCATACTGACCGGCGATAGTTCCCTCATCTTCACCTTGCCTATCACCAGATAATGATGCACCCGCCCCGGACAGTGTCTGTTACTGGCTCAGTTGCGCTATGATGAGCCGATCCTCACCTAGAGAAAACCTGGAGCCAATGTCAGACCACTCGAAGGCCTACTTTTACGCCCTGCTGACCGTGCTTTTCTGGTCAACCGTTGCTACCGCGTTCAAATGGTCACTGCAATACCTGGATATCTGGCAACTGCTGTTCTTTGCCTGCGTATCATCCTCCAGTGTCTTACTGGTACCGGTGTTACTCCAGAAGAACCTGTTGCTACTCTGGCAGCAGTGGCTTGCCCACTGGAAGTTGACCCTCCTGATCGGGTTGATAAACCCCATGATCTACTACATCGTGCTGTTTGCTGCTTACGATCGTCTTCCTGCCCAGATCGCCCAACCCGTCAACTACACCTGGGCGATTGTGCTGGTGCTGATGAGTGCACTTTTTCTGGGACAGAAGCTTACCCGTTTTGATCTCTCGGCAACGTTTATCTGCTATGCGGGGGTGGTGATTATCGCGACCCAGGGAAGCCTGTCATGGTCCGTTGACGTTGACCCGTGGGGACTGGCCCTTGCGATGATCTCAACCCTGATCTGGGCATCTTACTGGATTCTCAACATGCAGGATATACGGGACCAGCGGGTTGCCATGTGTCTGAATTTTCTTGTTGCACTCCCCATCACTGGAGTCGGCTGTGCCCTTTTTTCAGATTTCCAAGTCAACCTGACGGGACTAGCCGGAGCACTCTATGTCGGCGTATTTGAAATGGGCCTGGCGTTTCTATTCTGGTCGAAAGCACTGCGCCTTGCAGCCAATGCCAGCAGAGTCAGTACCCTGATCTTCCTCTCACCCTTTCTTTCGCTTTACCTGATCCACCTGGTGCTGGGTGAAGAGATTCACCCGGCAACCCTGATTGGGCTTACAGTCATCGTTGCAGGATTACTGCTTCAACAGTTGCCCATTATTATCTGGAATCGGAGTCAATAACGCACTCAGAGGTCGTTCACTGGCCACCAATCCGACGTTCCAAATCGGATAATGCTACTTTTCGTCGGGACTCGATACCACTACTCCTTCGGAAGTCAGCTTGTCCAGAGATAGCTCCTGGTTCTCCTGCTCTGAATTCTCAGGCCACTGTGCACCGACCAACCTCAGCTTCCAATGCTCTATGGGTGTATCTTCGAGATTGAGATGGCTGGCCATATAGTACAGTCTCCGGGTCGCTCGACCTTCAGGGGCAGTGCTGAAACGCTGATGCAGCCACGATAACACCCACACTGTTGGTTCGCCCGGATACCCATATCTGCTGATCACCATCAAACACCGCAAACTCGATAAAGGCCCTTCGAAACGCCACACCACTGAGAAAGCGGTGACCGGTCAGGTTTCTTACCTTTACCCTTGCATTGAGCCGACTGCCGTCAAAACTGTCCAGGCCTACATCTATTGATGCGGTTTTCTCTTGTGCCTGCCGAATCATATTTTCGACAGCGGTATCGACACCGTTTGTAGCGCTGGTCATATAGTCCGTCTTATCGACGCCAAGAATCCGGGGGAACTGATCAAACATTTCCAGCAGAAAAACATTGAGTCCCACATGCTCATAGCGCTGATAGTCGTCTCGTAGTGGAATATCGATATCTGCATCGGGTAACCGATTATCGGCCTCGGGAAAACTGACATCCTGTATGGCGGCAATCCGGGTCGTAAGCTGATCAATACTCACTCGCTTGTCCAGGGTTTCAAAGCCACCCGGCATATGGCAATCCTGACAACTGGCAAACCTGGTACCCTTCTCACCCCTGTGTCTGGAAAACACACTGTTCTGCCACTCCAGAAATGTGGCTTGTTCTATGGAATGTTGATACCCCGTCAATACTTTGTTGGTTTCCGCCGCGTTCAACACCGGAAATCTTTCCTCAGTGGCACCAATATTGGGTAGATTGATGGTGTGGCAGGTGCCGCATAATTGAGAATCTGAAACATATTCACTATGAACAGGCCTGATGCCAAGGGTGCTTTGCATCGGTATCTCGGCTACTTTCTCAAATGGGCCGAATACCCTATCTGCAGGACCACGTACATAACACCCGGTATTGTTGTGAAATAAGGGATAGGCCAGTTCCTTGTTCTCATCTTCTGCAAGCCACCCTGACGGAGGATTCCAATCATCCACATCCTGCTTTCCGGGCTTGTCGATATGATGGCAGACAGTACAACTTATGCCCTCACGGGCCAGCTGTCCATACTTCAGATACTTCTCATCATAAGCGGATTTTCCATCGTCAGAGAGTTGTGGCTTCAGATAGAAATAGTCTACGGACATGTTTCCATCCAGCGAAACATCTCTGGCTGCATCGATTGCAAGTTGTCGCTGGCCCATGGCACCATGACAACTCAGGCAAGTGTTAGTAATCGCTTGTTGAGTGTCTTTCAAAGAAGCTTTAAGCGGTGTCGGTTTGCGATTGGCATCCCGCTCAAGCAGTACTATTTCGCTTTCCAGCTGTGAATGAAATAATGAAATATAGAATCCCGTCCTGCAAGCCCCATCGGGGACCAACGCCATTCACCGTATTCGGACAGGTTGATACCGTTTCCGTAACCAGGGCCTTGCTTGAGAAACATGGTTACACCATAGGGTTCACCTCCCAGACCACCATGACAGTCCAGGCAAACACCATGCTGTCGATGAACTTCTCGTAGTCTCCCTGGCCCTTGTATTTCGGGTTCCGAGCCATCTCCTGGTAAAGTGCAGCCGGGGGTTTGAACATCTCTTTGACGATTATGCTGCCATCCGGCAATTCACCCTTTCGGCCACGCTTCAACCAGGCAGACACTTCCGGTGAATAGTAAATGCGGGCCGTGGGATGGGTACCGTAGTACTGGGTGTTGATAAATGGCCCCGTATCGCGAACGGTCTTATCCCGTCGCCAATGCAACTTCTTATACTGCCTGGTCATCAACCACTCATAGAGCGTGCGCTCGTACTCCTGTAACGGCACTGAACCGGGCAGTATCGATTTTTCTGGATAGCCATTCTTGGGTGATATGGTTTCAGCACCAACCATGGGAAACAAGGCCAGAAACAACACGCTGATCAGGTCAATTACACGCTTTGCAGCATACATAACCGTACTCCCGGATAGAGAATGGATATTCGGATCTTAACTATAGGATAAACTGCAGGCTTTACTCGAAGGCCCCAGTCACTGCTTTTTCTTTCCGCTGAAGTATCCTGTGCAAGCCCAAAGTCTACTCATCGACCCAGCGCCACAACCTCATACACCACTGTACTGGCACGATGGATTGCGATCTTTATAGGAGAACACTAAAATCTGCTGTTTTCTCAAATGGCCTGAGCTACCAGCCAAGACTTTGTGAACAAGCAATGAAAACACATAGCATGAGGGTCTGAGACCACACTACTAGCTGCAACTCATTGATATTTATATAATCTATGAATATGACTTCTGATTCAGTTACTCTGAGAAGCCACTGATTTGCCAGGGAACCGGTGCGGCAGTGGACACAACCCGTTGTGACCTGAAAATCCAGGATCTTCCTGAAAAACAACAATGCCTAAGTGGGTCTGGCCAATCCCGCAGGGTTCCATGGCAGCACAAAGTATCAATTCCGGTCTCTTAGGGCCTCGAAAATTATGTATCGTCCCATAGTGCGCAGGGTGCCAGCTCAGATTCAAGGCGCAGATGAAAGCCCATATCATAGATTATGCAACTGAATCTGCAACGCAGACGACGTCCATGGATGGACTAGATTCACGCGAGGCAGGATGCCGGTAGTGATAGCTGAGGTGAGAGACTAGCAGCATGGGATGATTTATTTTTTCCGCGGCTCTTAATCCACCTTACAACGTCTGACTCGGAAACTGGGGATGATACTGTTGCAGGACAAATACAGCCTGTCGACAGGTGTTAAAAAATTGAGCAGTACGGTGAGGTGGCTCAAGAAGAATGGTTAATCATTAACCAACAATCAGTGGATAAAAATAGCCAATTCGGAGCCCGGTAACCAGTTTTCACAGGCTTTGGCCGGTTGGTCGGAAGGGATTGTTGGTCGTAACATGGAACCTGTCAGTAAGGATTGAGGTTCCTGAGTATGAAAGATGTACCGAGGTTTCAACGATCACAAGTCTCTGAAAAGAAAGCGATTCAATACGATTTCAGCCAGTTTCTGTAAGCTGACGGGCCCCGAAATGGACTTAATTCAGTGTACCGATTCAGAGCTGAGAGCAGAATCTGGCATGCGTTTTGTATGCAAGTAGTTGGTAGTGTCACTTACGATCCAAGTCGGTGTTATCCGACGAGTTAACAATTCTAATACTGATGGGAGAGATTCATTATGAAAAAGTGGTCAAAGCCTGCGTTCGAAAATCTGCGTTACGGATTTGAAATCAACCTGTATGTGAAGGTGCGTTAGTTCCCGATCCATCAGGATGGGAAGGGCGGGGAGCGCTGCTCACCCGCCCTTTTTTCGTTTACACTTTCGGAAAAATCAATGGTATCAGGATTAGAAGGAAATGCTTTGCGGTCGGAATCACGGCTCAAGGTGAGATTGCCCCTGGATTGTGAGTGTCTCTTATGCCTGTTCTCAGGGAATGAAATAGTGAGTCGCTCTTTTTTCACGGCTCATGCAGATGATTGAAGAGACAGGGGGAGAGATTTTTGTATTTTTGCCATGGCACTTGATCATGGTTCCCTTTGTCAGATGACAGAATAATTATATAGTCAAACGGCGATGCTTTTACTGCCCAGGGCTCCAGGATCTGATGCCACCACCCTGTGGACAACAACACTTCCCCGATTTACCGGGGTTTAAGGACTCTCGAACCGATGACCGAAAAAGCCGACACACCACTTTATCCCCTTTGGCTTCTGGCTGAGGTCACCTACAGCTGCCCGTTGCAGTGCCCCTACTGCTCAAATCCTTTGATGTTGGGAGAAAGAAGTAAAGAGCTGCAAACTGAAGATTGGTTGCGGGTGTTGGCCGAAGCTCGAAAACTTGGTGCTGCGCAGTTGGGACTGTCCGGTGGCGAGCCTCTGATGCGCAAAGACCTGGAAATTCTGGTGGCGGAGGGTCGACGATTGGGTTACTACACCAACTTGCTGACATCAGGGATCGGAATGGATGAATCGCGCATTATCGCGCTGAAGGAGGCAGGTCTTGATCATATTCAAGTGAGTTTTCAGGCGGATGATTCCGGACTCAACGACC
This sequence comes from Gammaproteobacteria bacterium, assembly GCA_024227135.1. Classification (GTDB taxonomy): domain Bacteria; phylum Pseudomonadota; class Gammaproteobacteria; order Chromatiales; family Chromatiaceae; genus JAHEHQ01. The sequence goes on along the minus strand of JAAELC010000244.1, from coordinate 20,069 downwards.
TGCTGGCGGGCAGTGACAGTTTTGCACAGAAGCAGAGAGTAGCCCGTCTGGTCAAATCCCACGATTACCCCATGGTGCTTAACATCGTCATGCATCGTCACAACCTGGATCGAATGCGTGAGATTCTGGACATGGCGCTGGAACTGGATGCGGACTATGTAGAGTTGGCCAATGCGCAGTACTACGGCTGGGCATTGGTAAACCGGGACTACCTGCTGCCAACCAGAGAGCAGCTGCAGCAGGCTGAGGCGATCGCTCATGAGTACCAGGACCGATACAAGGATCGTATGAAGATCTATTTCGTGGTTCCGGATTATTTCGAGGGACGTCCCAAGCCCTGTATGAACGGTTGGGGCCGGGTTTTTCTCAGTATTGCACCTGATGGTACGGCGCTTCCCTGTCATGCAGCGGCTGATCTGCCAGGTTTCGAACTGCCTAATGTTCGGGATCACGACCTGGACTGGATATGGAAAGATTCACCGGGCTTCAATCGTTTCCGGGGAGAGTCCTGGATGCAGGAACCCTGCAGTGGATGCGACAAGCGGCAGGAGTGTTTCGGGGGGTGCCGTTGCCAGGCCTATCTACTGACTGGTGATGCTGAGGCTACAGACCCCGCCTGCAGCATGTCACCCCGGCACCGGGTTATTCTCGATGCGGTGCAGCATTCGGCGCAGTTGAAAGTGTTGCCGGATCCTGTCATGAGAAACAAGCGTAACGCGGTGAGGTTTCGGGAAGAAAAGCGTGATCCGCAACAGTCCTGTGCGGACAAGCCGGTCGTCTGAGATCAACGGGATATGAATGTGGTTTCTGGCACTGCTCACAGCAAGTTGTCAATGACCGGAATAGCATGAATGATCTGGTCCGGTAGTGTTTGGGGGGATAAAAGGGCACGATTTCCGGGAACCGTGGGATTGATTTAACGGATGGAATGATATGAGAAGGCTTTGTCTGGTTCTGTTGTTTTTCACGCTGGTACCACCGGTCGCCGGGGCGGATCCAGTGCGGGTAGGTGTTCTCCAGTTCGGTACGGTCAACTGGGAACTGGATGTGGCGCGTCGTCATGGGTTGGATACCGGTAATGACATTGAACTGGTCGTTGTGCCGTTGAGTTCCAAAAACGCGATCAGCGTGGCGCTCCAGGGAGGAGCGGTAGATTTGATCGTAAGCGATTGGAACTGGGTCAATCGGCAGCGGGCGGCGGGTAAGGATTACAGTTTTTTCCCCTACTCCCTGACGGTGGGTGGCTTGTATGTGCGGCCGGACGCAGGAATTCGACATCTGGCTGATCTGAAAGGCCGCAAACTGGGGATTGCGGGCGGTCCGGTGGACAAGAGCTGGTTGTTGCTCCAGGCCTACAGCAGACAGCAGGGATTGGACATCGTCAACGGGGTGGAACCCGCTTATGCGGCGCCTCCCTTACTCAATCAACTGATGCTCAAAGGTGATTTGCCGGCGGTATTGAATTTCTGGCATTACGGTGCACGATTAGAAGCCGCCGGCATGAAACCATTGATAGGCGTTAAAACAATGTTGGCCGGGTTAGGAATTCAGGATCCGGTGCCTATGCTGGGGTGGGTATTCTCGGATCGTTGGGCAAAGCAACACCCGGAATCGATCAGGGGCTTTTTTGCCGCCTCCTATGGGGCGAAGCGATTACTGGAAACCAGCGATAAGGAGTGGCAGATTCTGGCTCCGCTGACTAAGGCAAAGGATAATGACACACTGATCAGACTCCGGGATGGGTATCGAAAAGGTATACCCCGGGGGTTATCGGATAATGGCCAGGATGTTGCCACCCAGGTTTTTACCGTGCTTTCGAAAGAGGGGGGTAAGAGGCTGGTGGGGGAGGCGACTGCATTGGTGCCGGGAACTTTCTGGCAGGGTTTGAGCAGTGAAGAGTTGATTGGGGAATATGCTGGAAGGTAGTGCCTGGGGCCGATGGCTCTTTCTGGGTGTTTTTCTGTTAGCCTGGCAGATTATTGCCTTGCTGCTGGAGAGCGAACAACTTCCCGGTCCCTGGGAAGTGATGGGGAGTGTCTGGTATCACTTGCTGGAAGGGGAACTGCTTTACAGTATTCTCGTGACCTTGCGCCGAGTGTTACTGGCTTTTACGCTGGCCATGGCCGTCGGGGTCATCGTCGGATTTGTAATGGGTCGATATCCGTTGATGGATACCATCCTCGATGGTGTGTTGATCATGGGTCTCAACATCCCGGCACTGGTCGTTATCATTCTTTGCTATGTGTGGTTTGGACTGGTGGAGGCCGCAGCGGTTACGGCGGTTGCGGTCAACAAAATGCCCTTGGTAGCGGTCACTTTGAGAGAGGGAGTACGGGATATCGATCATCAGTTGTTACAGGTGGGACAGGTGTTTCGCATACCGCTGTCCCGGAGATTACTGAAAATCTACCTGCCCCAACTATACCCCTACCTGATGACGGCCGCCCGTTCAGGGTTATCGTTGATTTGGAAAATCGTACTGGTCGTGGAATTACTGGGCCGGAGTGATGGCGTGGGCTTCCAGCTGGGTAGTTTTTTTCAGTTTTTCGATATCACGAGTATTCTGGCTTACACTCTGGCATTCATATTCGTTATCTACAGTGTCGAGTCGCTGCTGCTGCGGCCCTTGGAAAATCACCTCACCCGGTGGCGGCCATGAAGGGGTGTCGGGTCAGGGTAGCCAGCAAGCGGTTTGGCGATCTGCAGGTTCTCCAGGGGCTTGATTTTCAGGTTTCTGCAGATAACTTTTTCGCACTCGTTGGCCCGTCAGGTGCTGGAAAAAGTACATTGCTCAACATTCTCAGCGGACTGGATCTGGATTTCGAGGGTGAACTCTCCTGGGTGGAAGGGGGGCCGGGAAAAATCGGCTACCTGTTTCAGGAGCCCCGGTTGATGCCTTGGCTCAATGTGCGGGAGAACATAGAACTGGTGATGCCGGATACAGTCAAGGACCAGGCCTGGATTGATCATCTGCTGCGTATGGTCGAACTGTCCGACAGGGCCGATGCCTTTCCAAGGCAGCTTTCCGGGGGAATGCAGCGTAGGGTGGCACTTGCCAGGGCAATGGCGATCAAACCGGATGTATTACTGCTGGATGAGCCCTTCGCATCTCTGGACGACCCTACCGCCGTCGGTTTGCGCCGTCTGGTGCTTGATCTCTGGCGCGACCAGCCTGGTGCGGTGATTCTGGTGACCCATAACCTGCGGGAGGCGATGGAGTTGGCCGACCAGGTGTTGTTTCTTTCCCGACGGCCCGCCAGAATCGTGCACCGGGAAGTGGTGATACCATCGCGCATCGATCCCGTTGTCGTACGGGATTCGCAGTATCTTACCGACTGTCTGATGAGGCGACATCCCGATATCCTGTCGGGTATTGCTGCTGTTCCGGAGGAGGCATGAAGCAGGTCCTGGAGGTTATCGAAGCCACCAAAAACTATGGCAGGCTTACGGCGCTGCATCAACTGTCGTTGACAGTACAGGCCCGGGAATTTGTCGCGTTGCTGGGTCCGAATGGGGCGGGTAGGAGTTCGCTGTTTCAACTACTTACCGGGTTGTTCGTTCCGGACGAGGGTAGTATCCGTGTGGCCGGTCTGGAATTGGAAAAGGATCCGGTTTCCGCAAGGAAAATAATCTGGATACGTTAGGACTGGATCGAAGCGAGCTGGATTGCAACTGAAGCAATAAACCTTGAGTCCCACTCAGGCTGTTCAGGCGTTGGTCTCGGTGGCCGGTCGGGAAGTGCAGCGGTTTGTACAACAGCGGGGACGGCTGTTTTCTGCATTGGTCAGGCCGGCCCTCTGGTTACTGGTGTTTGCCGCCGGTTTTCAGAATGTGTTTGGTGTTGCAGTCCTGGAGCCCTATGAGAGTTATATCGAACACCAGGTTTATATCGTTCCCGGTTTGATCGGTATATGGTCTTGCTGTTTAATTCCATGCAGTCCTCTCTGGCAATGGTTTATGACCCCCAGAAAGGTCTGGCGCGTCGGCGCAAACCATCGTGCTAGGAGCCTGTCCGAGAATAGGGGCCTTAGCGAGGAAAGGCTGGTTTGACTCAGATTTTTCGATCATTTGAGGCAAATATTGGGCATATTTAACGAAAATGATCGGGGAATCTGGCCAAATCCAGCTTTTCCACAGTAGGCTCACTATTCTCGGACAGGCTCCTAGGCGTTCAATTGAGTGTGGGTGCCGGCTGCTGTGGCATTCCGCTCGATACTCCGCAGCAGTTCGCTGACCGTCACGCCGCTCTCATCCCTGGAGGCCTTTTCCAGCTCCGCAGCCAATGCCTTCATGTGGGGGGGGGCGCATACCGCACTGGCTCCCAGTAGTCGGTGTGCCCGTTCCACGAGTTCCGTCCAATTCTCCTGCTGGAGGTGTTCCTGCATCAGGTCGAGTTCCTCCGGTAAACCTTGAATCAGCTGTTGAAACAGTTCATCCATCAGCGCCTGGCGCTTGCTTGTCTTTTCCGAAATCGGTTTTTGCCCAGGCTTTTCTGGCAACATCGGTGGCGCCGCGGAAATTTTGCTGTTTCCTGCCGGATTTACCACGCGGGTCTGGCTCAGCAGATTCTGGATGATATCCCATAGTCGGTGCTCATCCACCGGTTTGATCAGGTAGTCGTCGATACCTGCAGTCAGGGCTTCGTCCCGGTGCTCTGGAATAATGTCTGCGGTCAGGGCGACAATAGGCGTGTTGCCCATGGGAGGGGGTAAATCTCTGATTTTCATTGCGACCTCGGAACCGTCCAGGATTGGCATATGCATATCGAGAAGAATGAGATCGAAATGTGAGCTCAAGGCTTCGTCGAGGGCCTCCTGGCCGTTTTTGGTTGTCACAACTTCAGCCTGACTTTCTTTGAGAATCGAGAAGATCAGCCGCAGATTGATGGGGTTGTCGTCTGCAACCAGAAATCGATACTTCCCAAGGAAGGGCGCGACTTCGATGGGCGATCTTGAAATCTGCGCATTTCCATTGGAAAGAATATCGGCTATCGTCCTTTCCAACGTGGCATCAGTCAAAGGTTTGGATTGGCAACGTGCTTCGGTGATTTGCTGAATACGAACAAAATCCGAAGATTCGGAACTGCTCAGAAGAATCAGCATGGGTGCATTACTCAGTTGTTTCAGCCCTTGGATTCTGTGCTCGATGTTCGAATCTTTGAATTCCTTGTTCGTCAGTCCCAGGATCAAGAGATCCGAATCACCTTGCTCGAAATCAGGTGTTGGGGAGAATGATCCCTCCCGGGTGTTGAAACCCAGTGTTTCCAATCGGTGTTTCATGGAGAGCCTGGACAGCTGGTGATTGTCGAGCAGCACGCATCTTCGGCCCTTGTAGGGTTGGTCCAGATGCTCATGCCCGGTTTTGACCTCCCTGGATAGCTTCAGGCGCACGTGGAAGCAGCTGCCTCTATTGTCCTCGCTGTCGACCGTGATTTTGCCCTGCATGGATTCTGCCAGTTTGCGGCTGATGCTCAAACCCAGTCCAGTGCCCCCATACTTCTGTCCCGGAGAGGAACTTCCCTGGTAGAACGAGGTGAACAGCAGGTCTTGTGTGTCGGGGGGAATACCTATGCCAGTATCCGTTACTGTAAATTCGAGCGTACAATCGTACTCGGTCTCCTGGTCGATCATGACCCTGACCACGACTTCTCCATGGTGAGTGAACTTAATCGCGTTTCCAAGCAGATTAACCAGTATCTGGCGGATACGGCTTTCGTCACCAACCAGTTGTTGAGGGACATCCGAGTAGATCAGCAATACCAGCTCGAGACCCTTGTCGTGGGCCGATGGTGCGAGTAGAACCACCGGCTCTTCAAAGCACTCTTTTACAGAAAACGGGGTTTTTTCTGGTTCGATCTGGCCATATTCCAGTTTCGAATAGTCAAGAATATTATTGATGATGGTGAGCAACCCCGATGCTGAGTTTCTGATGGTCTCAGCAATATCTCGCTGCTCTTCCGACAAATTAGATTTCAGCAGTAAGCGCGTAAAGCCGATGACACCGTTCATAGGGGTTCGGATTTCATGGCTCATATTGGCAAGAAACTCCGATTTTGCACGGTTTGCATCAATGGCTCTTTTCCTTGCCAGATCCAGTTCAACGTTTTGAACTTCCAGAGCTTCCAGGGTTCGGTTCAGTCCCGAGGTGGCCTGTCCGATCTGGTGCTGCAGGATTTCCTGGGAATGCTGTAACGCGTTGGCCATCGCGTTGAAGCCCTCTTCGAGGCTACGAAGCTCTCCATCAGATTCTTCCGGCACCCGTGTGGAAAAATCCCCATGCTTCATACGGATCACAGACTGGGTCATGCGAGACAGTGGGCGAGTGACATGATGGCTCAATGTCAGCGCGATAACGCCGGTAATCAGTAATCCTGAGAGCATCATCAACAAACTGTTGCGAACGACCTGCCACTCTCCCCGGCGTAGTCTCGAATCCAGCAGCCTGACGATCACTGTACCCTGTGTAGCTTCCGCTATCGTTTCAGCCCGGTCGAGATCAGTTTGAGGCGGGTCTAAAACGTCAATGATGGGTATGGATGTGATGGGGCTGGAGTACTCTAAGACTTCAAAGCGTGTTTCATCGCGGGCGTAATCCTGCGGATTACGTTCCATGCTGGTCAGGATAGTTCCATCCTTGTCCTTGACAAAGATGGAAATCACATCAGCGTGCGTCATGATGGCCCGTGCGGTTTTTCTTAAGCTCTCCCAGTCTTGATTGAGGAGACTCAAGCTACTGACTTCGGCCAGTTCCTGACTGATGGCTTCGCTGTGATGATTGAACTCTGATCGAAGTTGCTTCAGTTGTGCGGTCACGATATAGGTCGTGAGTGTTACCGCAACAATGGCAGCCGGCATGATGCCCAGCAGCAGGGCTCGGGTGTTAATTCTGGAAAGCTGACGGAAAATCATGGGATATCTTATCGGCAATCCTGATGATCTGTACATATAACTACTCACCCCGCACGGACTATCTGTTGCGGAAGACACCGTAAAACCCTTCCTGCAGGCTTGGCTTTGGCATCCCTGCCAAAGACACTTCCTCCACAGACCGCCCATGGGGGGTAATCTCTGGGGGGTGAGCAGTTATCCATCAATAATTTTAAAAATTAAGATGGTTATGCTGGTTATCAAGGGCTTGAGTGACTCATCCTGGTTGAGACCTCCATAGCCTGTTGAGAGAGAATCGATCCCGTTCCCGCATCGTTTTCCCCCGATAGTTCAAGTAAACTGATGCCCATGAATTATCCAACTGTAGAGCATTTCGTCGGAAACACACCGCTTGTCAGGCTGCAGCAAATGACTTCCCCAGGGGATGGTACCGTTCTGGTGAAACTGGAAGGGAATAATCCGGCCGGGTCCGTCAAGGACCGCCCTGCAGTGAGCATGATTGCCCATGCCGAAGCCCGAGGGGAGATTAAACCGGGTGATACCCTGATAGAGGCAACCAGCGGCAATACCGGCATCGCGCTGGCAATGGCAGCAGCAATCAAGGGTTATAGAATGCTGTTGGTAATGCCGAAGAATATGAGTCTGGAGCGCCGGTCATCCATGAAAGCCTACGGTGCAGAGCTGGTACTGGTTTCCCAGGAGACGGGAATGGAGGGAGCCCGGGATCTTGCTCTGAAGATGGAGCAGGACGGCCAGGGTAAGGTGCTGGACCAGTTTTCCAATCCGGATAACCCGCTGGCACACTACGAATCCACCGGACCTGAAATCTGGAGGGATACCGGCGGGAAAATTACCCACTTCGTCAGTGCCATGGGAACTACTGGTACCATTATGGGCACCTCACGTTACCTCAAGGAAAAAAATCCGGCGATTCAGATCGTTGGAGTGCAGCCGTCGGAAGGGGCTAAAATTCCGGGTATACGCCGGTGGTCCGAGGCTTACCTCCCGAAAATATTTGATCGTTCCCGGATCGATCTGGAACTGGATGTTACCCAGGCGGAGGCGGAGGAGGTTACCCGTCTGCTGTCGACCAGAGAGGGTATTTTCTGCGGTATCTCCTCAGGAGGTGCAGTAGCGTCGGCGTTGCGGCTGGCAACTGGCAACAGGAGTGCTTTAATTGTGACCATCGTTTGTGATCGTGGAGACCGATATCTCTCGACAGGTGTGTTTCCTGACAGCTAGTCGCCGGGTCTTTTGTCTGGCGCTGCTCCTTATTATCCTTCCCGCTCCTCGCTACAGCGGTGGAGCGGATGGTATCGTGCTTTCGCTCGGCAGCTTATCTGGCGAGGATTGGCTGGCAGAGGAACTGCTGCTGCGGGTAACCTGGAGTACCGGTGATCTGGCGCGATTCTCCTTGACCGCAACCCGTATCGAACACCCGCTTCTCACCCGTCCCCTGATTGCCCCCCGGATCGATTGCCAGGAGGGCAGTGTATCGGGTCGGGAAGTACGCTGCTCAAAAGGGGAGATGAGCTTCGCTGGGGGAGGGCTTGGGAAAGTGGCTTTTCCGGCACGGTTCCATTGGGATTCCCTGGATCACGTCGTTCAGTTCAGCTTCGATCGTCTGGCCTTTGCCGGCGGTTTGCTGGCCTCAGACTGTGAACTCCGGGACAATACCTGGAGCTGTGCGGTTTCCGGTGAGCAACTGAATCTGAAAAAACTACCGGGTGCTCTAGCGGCATTTGGCGTCGAAGCTCCGAATGCCACCCTGTCTGGCCCACTTGACCTGGAACTGTCCGCCAAAGGTGATGCGCAGGGAGTAAAGGGTGGTCGCTGGAAGGTGGGGTTCCACACTGCTGCTTTCTCCGATAGCCGTGGTGAGTTCCTCGGAGAAGGATTGACGGGATGGTGGAAAGGTGATTACAAAAGGTCGCGAGGCGGATTTCAAGGCCAGCAGATCCTGAGTCTTGATCGGGGTGCCGTTTTGTCGCCTTTCGGTTTCCTGCAACCCGGTAAAAAGCCCCTGGTAATTCGCTCTGACTTCGTTCTTTCGAAAGGGTTGGAGCGGCTTTCTTTCAATCGGTTTGTCTACCAGCATCCCGGTATTCTGGCGTTCACCGCCCGGGGGGAGTTGAACCTCTCACCCCGATTGGTTCCGGTGAATCTCAATCTATCCGTGCCCCCGACAGATATTGCCCGGTTTCTGGATCACTACCTGATGCCTGTGCTGGGTGGTACTTCCCTGGAAAGACTGCGCGCAAGCGGCCGATTTTCAATGGAGATGCAGCAGGGGAAAGACATGGAAGTCAAACTCAAGCTGGTGGATGCGGGGGTGGACTATCTGGCCGGGGATGGTTCCGGGCGGTCTGATCTGGCGATTCGGCATATCGATAGCATACTGTACTGGCATTCGGCCGAACCACCGGCTGTCAGCAATCTTTCCTGGCGTAGTGGTCATCTCTATGAGGGGATCACGATTGGCCCCTCGGAATTATTCCTGAGTTTGGCAGGGAGCGAAGTGGCGTTGAAGAAGCCGGTGGCAATTCCGGTGCTGGATGGCAGTCTGCAGATCGAAAGACTGGTACTTGGACAACAGGACGAGGATTCCAGCCTGGTTCTGATGGGTTATCTGACCCCCATATCCATGAGTGTTGTGAGCCAGGCGCTGGGTTGGCCTGAACTGTCGGGAATGCTCTCTGGAATGATACCGAGAGCCGCCTATGAAAAAGGTGTGCTGAAACTGGACGGTACTACCCTGGTCAGGGTTTTTGATGGTACCGTTCTGGTGAGAAATCTACAGTTGGAAGATCTTTTCGGGCTGTTACCCACCCTGCAGGCAGAGATTGAAATCAAAAAGCTGGACCTGGAAACCCTGACCAGCACCTTCTCCTTTGGTAAGATTACAGGCAAGTTAGAAGGTAAAGTAAGCGGGTTGCGTCTGGAGGACTGGCAACCGGTATCGTTCGATGCCCGCCTGGGCACGCCTGTGGATGATAAAACATCCCACAGGATCAGCCAGCGTGCGGTGGACAATATCACTAATCTCGGGGGATCTGGGGTTTCCGGAGCGATTTCCCGCAGTTTTCTTCGGATGTTCAAGGAGTTCGGTTACTCCCGGCTTGGCATCAGCTGCAGATTGCATCAGGGAGTCTGTGAAATGGGGGGGGTCGAGCCAGCTCAGCAAGGGTACTATCTGGTTAAAGGCGGTGGTGTACCCCGTATCGATATTCTGGGCTTTAATCGCCGGACCGATTGGAAAGTACTGGTTGATAAGCTCCAGCAGATTTCAGAAGGCGGCACGCCGGTCGTCGAATAAATTACAGTTCGTTATTACAGTCCATACGATGGAGGCTTTTCTATGATTCTGATTCGCACTACCGGTTTGTTCTTCGGCCTGATGCTGCTTGCAGCCTGTGTCACCATCAATATTTATTTTCCGGAGGCTCAGGCCGAGGAAGCTGCAAAGGAGATCGTCGACGATATTCTGGGTAAACAAATACCTGGAAAGGACAAAGGCGCATCGGTCAGGGCAGTCTCAGCTCCGCTGATTGCTGAGCGTCTGCTCGACTTGCTGATTCCATCCGCTCATGCCGCTCAGCCTGATTTCAATATCGATACTCCGGAGATCAGGAAACTGAGGGCACGTATGAAGCAGCGCCATCAGAGCCTGAAAGCTTACTTCAACAACGGAAGCGTCGGGTTTACGGCAAATGCGTTGATCAGCATTCGTGATGCTTCGGCAGTTCCGCTGCAGGGCAGGAGTAAGCTCCAGCGCCTGGTTCAAGACGAAAACAAAGACCGAAATGCCCTCTATAGAGCGATGGCTGAAGCCAATGGTCACCCGGAGTGGGAACCCAAAGTGCGCGCCACCCTTGCGAGGGTATGGATCGACAGCGCCGATAAGGGCTGGTGGTATCAACGCTCTTCCGGAGCATGGGCGCGTCGTTGAAAAAGAATACCCACGGACTGGTCATCGGTTTGAAGGTAGTCATTGTTGGCAGAGGAGTATAAAGGGTAAGATTATGGGCCGTTCAAGACGTCGAAACCTGCCCACGGAACCGGTGACTTGTACCATCGAATCAATGGCCGAAGATGGCCGTGGTCTGGTACACATCGAAGGTAAACCGGTTCTCGTTCACGGAGCCTTGCCCGGAGAGCGCGTATCTTTCCGGTATTCCCGGGTCTCACGTCGACAGGACGAGGGTTTGGTGGAGCACGTATTGGAAGCCTCCCCCGACAGAGCGCAACCCCGCTGTGACCGTTTCGGAATTTGTGGTGGATGCAGCCTTCAGCATCAGTTGCCCCAAGTCCAGATCAAGGCCAAGCAAACGGATTTGATGGAAGCATTTTTCCGGTGCGGGGAACTGGTGCCGGAAAAAGTGCTATCCCCTCTGTTTGATGAGTCACCCTGGGGTTACCGCACCAAGGCGAGGTTGGGTGTCAAATATGTGGTGAAGAAAGAACGTGTGCTGGTGGGATTCAGGGAAAGGGGATCCGGGTTTGTGACCGATACTGACTCCTGCCCGGTACTTGCCCCCAGAGTCGCCCGGCTGCATCGCCCGCTGGCCGATCTGATCGAGTCCTGGTCGATCAGGGATCAGGTTCCACAGATCGAAGTGGTGCTGGGTGAAACCGACGCCGTACTGGTCTTTCGGGTTCTCGAAGCACCTTCTACCGAGGATCTGGTCAGCCTCAAGGCATTTGGCCGGGAACAGGGGATTCTTCCCTTTTTGCAGGAGGGGGGGGCGGAAACCATACGAAGCTTGTCGGGAGAGCCGCCTGACCTGTATTTTTCGCTGCCGGCTGAGGATTTGAAGATTCGTTTCCAGCCGGGAGATTTTACCCAGGTCAATATGGGCGTTAATCGTCTGATGGTGGACCGGGCGGTTGCCCTTCTCGATCCTTCTGCCGCTGACCGGGTATTGGATCTGTTCTGCGGCCTGGGGAATTTTACCTTACCGCTGGCAAAACGAGCCGGTGAGGTGATCGGGGTGGAAGGGGATGAGGGACTGGTGTCGAGAGCTCGGGAAAATGCCTGTTCCAACAATATCGAAAATGCCCGCTTCCTTACCGCCGATCTCTATGGTGATCTGAGTGCGGAGCCCTGGATGGGGGAACGTTTCGGGTTGGCGTTGCTGGATCCTCCTCGATCTGGTGCATTGGATGTTGTCGGGCATCTGCCGCGTCTGGGCGTCAATCGTCTGGTTTATGTTTCCTGCAATCCTGAGACCCTGGCGCGGGACTCAGAGGCGCTGGTGCATCAGCATGGCTACCGGCTGCGAGCGGCGGGTGTCATGGACATGTTTCCACACACCCACCACGTAGAGTCTATGGCATTGTTTGAATTACCAGGTTTATAGCAGGGGGACAGGCTGGCTAAGATTGCAGAGTCCTTAGGTTTTTTTATTTTTGTAACTCATTCAGGAATGTAAATGGCGACAGAAATCGAACGTAAGTTTCTGGTCGATAACGACCAGTGGCGGGCGCAGGTAGTCACGGAATCAAGGCTTAAGCAGGGGTATCTGGCCAATCAGATGAATGCTTCCATCCGAGTTCGTATCGGTAAGGGAAAAGCCCATCTCAATATCAAAAGCGCCACCATAGGTGCGAGTCGGTCTGAGTTTGAATACGAGGTGCCCATGGAGGATGCCGAAGCCATGTTGGCAGAGGTGGCGCAACAGCCATTTATTGATAAGACCCGGTACAAGGTGAAGTGTGGAGATCACATTTGGGACCTGGATGTCTTCGAGGGAGACAATCTGGGACTGGTAGTTGCCGAAGTGGAGTTGAAGGACGAAGGCGAGTCGTTCGAGATGCCCCTCTGGGCCGGTGAAGAAGTGACCGGAGACCCGAAGTACTACAATGTCAGCTTGATTACCAAGCCTTATAAAGACTGGTGAGCCCGGCAGTGAATGTGGATGCTGTTGCGGCAGACGAAGACTGGAAAGGGTACATCGTTGTGGATCTCGGGGGGCAGGCGCTCTCGCTTTTCAAGAGGGGGCAGCGACTGGCTGACTATCGGGTGTCCACGGCGCAAAACGGCCCCGGGGAGAAACAGGGCAGTGGCTGCACTCCCAGGGGATTGCACGCCATCAGACTGAAAATCGGCAAGGGTTGTGAAACCAATACCGTCTTCGTTGGCCGGCGGCCTACCGGAGAAATCTACGGTCCCGATCTGGAAAGGGCGTATCCGGAGCGGGACTGGATACTCACTCGTATACTCTGGCTCACCGGAAGGGAGCAGGGTAGAAACCGTGGTGGTGAAAGGGATACGCTACGCCGCTATATCTACATCCATGGTACACCTGATAATCAGCCCATGGGGAAGCCCTGTTCCCATGGTTGTATCAGGATGCGCAATACTGACTTGTTGGAGCTTTTTGATCGGATCGAAGTCGGGACTCAGGTAGAGATCCGTGAATGATTCAACTGGGACGGGTTGCCTGCTTCCGTATGCCCGCTATTGTACGAAATAGCTTGTGAAATAGAGGTCATCGATCATCTTGTGCCCCGTGATCGATTTCATGATTCCCTGCACACCGATCAAGGCCGCTTTACGAACCATTTCCTTTCCTTCAACTGCTTTGAGTTCCTGACCGTCCTGATCCCCCAGTAGCAACAGCAGTTCGTGACGCAGGGCCGGATTGTGACGTTGGATCTCTTCGAGAAAGGTTTCGTCTTTGGTCATCAGTTGAACATCACAACGCATGTAGTTTGCCTTTCCCATTACGTTGGTGATCAATGAAGGGGACAGGCTGTAATACAGTGCACTATTTCCCTGTCCAGAACTATTAGCTGCCGAAACCGTAATGGATATAGAGAGCGTAATGATCAGTGACAGCAGCATGAGTGGGCGCATCTTTTCTTTCCTGTTTCTCGATTGCCTGGGGACGGTGCATTTATCGGCTGGATGGACTGAAACTGAACACAAATTTCCAGGTGAACACGCCTCTGACGTAATCGTTGCAGATGCTGCATTCTAAAAAAACTACGAGCTGTACTGGCTCAAGCCAGGGGAATCGGGGTGCAGCGGGATCAATATCGTCAGATGGGCAGACTCAGGTTCCGGACATTCTGCCCGGAGTGGCTGTCGGTTTGTGCCCATGTGGGGACGAGGTTTCGCTCTCGTCGATCTGTGGATTTGACCCCATACGGGCTATTGTGAGACAACCGGGTCCTGGACCCAATTTGTTCTGAGGTAACAGTTCCCATGAGTCACGGCCCTTTAATGCTGGATCTGGCAGGTGTTGAATTGTCTCCGGAGGAGCGGGAGCGATTGATGCATCCTGCCTCTGGTGGAGTGATTCTATTCAGTCGTAATTATGAGTCTCCAGCTCAGACAGAGGCCCTGGTGTCAGAAATTCACGGGTTGAGAACACCCTCTTTGCTGGTGGCAGTGGACCAGGAAGGGGGCAGGGTACAGCGGTTCAGGGACGGATTGACTCGCTTGCCGCCAGCAGCCTGGTTTGGCCAACTCTATGGTGAAAACCCCAAACGGGCGCTGAATGTTGCACGATCTATCGGTTGGTTGATGGCTACGGAGCTACGCAGTCTCGGCATCGATTTCAGTTTTGCTCCGGTACTCGATCTGGGGGGCAGAGGCAGCACCGTTATTGGTGATCGTGCCTTTCATCGGCAGCCTGTCGTCGTTGGGGAACTGGCCCATGCCTGGATGTCCGGTGTTCATTCTGCGGGTATGGCGGCTGTGGGTAAACATTTCCCCGGACATGGTAGTGTCCGAGAGGATTCTCACTCGTCTCTACCCGTCGATCGACGACGCCTGGAGGACGTGATGATGGATGATCTGCAGCCCTTCCAGCGTCTGATAGGGGAAGGTATCGAGGCGATCATGCCTGCGCACGTCGTTTATGAGAAAGCATCGGGTCAACTGGCAGGTTTTTCCGATTTCTGGCTTAAGCAGATACTCAGGGAGAAACTGGGATTCCAGGGAGTGGTATTCAGCGACGATCTAACTATGGCAGCAGCCGAGGAGGCTGGCGGTTACCCCGCACGAGCCCGATGTGCACTGGAGTCGGGTTGTGACATGATCCTGGTCTGCAACAACCCGGAAGGGGCGGTACAGGTAATTGAGGAACTAAGCGATTACACTGATCCGACGGCGCAGATGCGTATGATTCGGATGCATGGAAAAGGAACCGTTAATCGAGAGCAAATGCGTCTGGACCCCCGGTGGCGTGAGGCCATCGATATCCTGGTCGACTATGAAGACAATCCAGTGCTGGATATGAATTTTGACTGAAAAGCACAGTTACATTCAACCGCTTAAACCTGGGAAATGGAAGGGGACCTGCGGTAGGACGGGACAGTTGTAGCAGCTCCGCAGGATCGACTGAAGTCGAATGGGTGTGTCGGGGATGCCGTCGGGTCGACTTGCAATTTATACGGGAATATGAGAAATATGCACCATAGGTTTACAGGGAAAAAAAGACTGTAAAAACAGTAAATTATAAAAAACTTATTGATGTCGGGGTATTACTGAGTCTTGTAAGGGAAAACCCTGATTTCCCAAGGTTCAGTAGGAATCGATGAACAATCAGGGTCAGGCTTGGATTTGACAAGGGTCGATCAGGCCGTACAGGAAAGTTGGCGGTACAAAAAATTGAGAGGTAGGGATTATGGTTGAGCTTGACGAATTCAAATACAGGCAGGCAGAGATTTTGCAAATAATCAGCGATCTCAGAATCATGCTGGTACCCGAGCAGTTAAAAGCGAAGCCCAATGCGCTGGCTGCACATGATCACCTGTGCAGTATGGGGCGAAAGCTGAAAGAGCATCTGGCAGCTGAAGACAAAGGCCTCTATCCTCCGTTGTTGACTCACGAAGACCCTAAGCTCAAATCTCTGGCATGGGGTTTTATCAGCGGTGAGAAACCCCTGAGAAAGCAGTTTGATAACTACTACCAGGAATGGTTGAAAGAGTGTGATTTCACTTTTACAGAAGAGTTTATGAATGAGACAAAGAGTATTTTCGATCTGATTGAAGCAAGAATTGAGAGGGAACAAACGGTATTGTTTCCGAAGCTGGAGGAGAGCGGCCTTTTCGAGGCAGCCGCAGGTTGAATAAAAGCAATTATAGACAAAACATAAAAAATAGACTGGGAGCCGGCGGATGCCGGCTTTTTTTTATCTTTGATTCTGTCTAAGGCAGTTCCCAACGAGTCACTGTCCGTTATTCGGATTTCTTCTTGATACTGTAACTGCTCACCCCCCATGGGCGGTCTGCGGAGGGAGTGTCTCTGGCATGGATGCCAAAGCCAAGCCTGCATGGAGGTGATTACGGCGTCTTCTGCAACAGATTGCCTGTGCTCGGTGAGTAGCTACCTTGTATTCATAATAATCAGCAGGCTAAATTACATTCTGCTACGACGTTTGGACAGAATCCGGGACTGCTCGACCACTGAATTTTGATGATTACGGACCGTTCCTCTTTTCTTTACCATAATGAAATGATAGTTTTTCAGGTAGTGTCGAGTTATGGATGGATTTTCTCCGTTGGCTCTTCTGTCGTAACAGCAGTCTTTAGACGATCGGTATGGTTGATTTAGCAATAATTGGTGGGTCGGGTCTGACTCGTATTGAGGGTTTTGAGGCTCAGCGCCACGAAACAGTCAATACGCCTTTCGGGGACGCTTCCGCGCCACTGATGCACGGCTTGCTGGATGGCCGCCAGGTTCTATTTCTCCCCAGGCACGGTGTTGAGCACCATATTCCCCCGCACAAAGTCAATTATCGCGCCAATGTGTGGGCCCTTCGGAAAGCGGGAGCGAAAAGGATAATCGGGGTGGCTGCGGTTGGAGGAATCAGTTCCCAGGCAAGTCCGGGAACGGTTGTGGTTCCCGACCAGATCATCGACTACACCTACGGCAGAAAACACACCTATTTCGAGGACGATCTGACCCAGGTTACCCACATTGATTTCACGGATCCCTATTGTGAATCCCTGCGCCAGCTTTTGATCGGGGCGGCACAGCAAGCCGGAGTGCCTGTTGTGTTGGAGGGTACCTACGGTGCCACCCAGGGACCGAGATTGGAAACCACGTCGGAGATCAACCGAATGGAACGGGATGGTTGCGATCTGGTTGGCATGACGGGCATGCCGGAAGCCGCACTGGCCCGGGAACTTGATCTTTGCTATGCCTCCTGTGCCGTGGTTGCCAATTGGGCTGCCGGACGCAGCGAGGGGCCCATAATGATGAAAGAGATCGAGTCAAACCTTACCGGGGGTATGAAAAACTTCTTCAAACTGCTGTCTTGTTTACCTTCAGATGCCAGCACTCCTTCGATGTAACAACGATCGATACAGGGTGATTGTCAAAGGTAACGGTAAAGTCTGGCTCACCGTCAATGGCCATTTTTTTGTCGGGAGGTGCAGCACCATTCCTGGGTGTTGATAGATTCAACTGAAGGGCTTGTTCCTGGATTCTCGCATCCCTGTTGCAGTACCTGGGTTGGGAATAACCATTTTGCCGATGATGGGGATGGCCACGAAACGTCGTCGGAGCGACGCCCCCGTGGTTGTCGAGTTGATGAGGTTTCGGTGCCACCTGTTACCAAGGGTAGAGGGTATTATGGCCATTAACGATATAAAGGATGAAACAGCAGAGCAGGGCGATCCCGGGGGCAGCGAGGGGTCTGTAAAAAAGGTGGTGCGTAAGAAGACGACGCGAAAAAAATCAGCGGGTAAGAAAAAAGCGGTAAAGAAGACAGCGGGCAAGAAAACCGTTAGAAAAAAGGTAGTTCGTAAGAAAACGTCTGCAAAACAGAGCGTGAAGAAAAGCACTGTGGAGAAACGGCTCCCGGACGAGCGCAACGACGGGAGAACGACAGCAACCTCCAGCGCCAGCCCGGCAGAAGTGGCTGATAGCAGCGGGGAAGCTATAGATTCAAAATTCCTGCAGGTCGACTCAGTCGGCAGGGAAGCAGGTTCTTCTGGGGGGGGGTCTTCCAACAGCTCAATGGAGTCTGATTCTGCGGAAAACTTACCGTTACCGGGTGCTCAACAGATAGTGGCAGGTAATACTGATCTGGAAGCCAGGATGAACAGCCTGGCGGAGCCGTCGCTGAATGAACAGGTTCAAGACCGACTGGAGGAAATGGATAAGATGTCATCGGATTCGTCTGAAGTCAAAGGGTTGTCCCCATCCCAGGGGATTCTGGCGGGATTCTGGCCGAAGGTCATCGTGGGAGTGGTTCTGGTCGTCGCGGGTTTTATGTATATACGGTCACTTGCGCAGCAGGAGCAGATGACTCCAGCAGCTGTGGCTGGTTCTGATTCGCCTGCCGAAGTCGGTCAGCCAGAAACTGCATCGGGGCAGCTGCCCCATCTGTCAGAGACTCAGCAACCTGTTCAAATCCCGGAGAAAACCATGTCCGAGGAAACGATCATTCCTGAATCGGGTATAGGTGATAAGGATTTGGTAGCGGATTCAGTCTCTGAACCCATGGAACCTACGAGGGAGGCGGTGAAACAAATTCAGCACCAGGCCGAACCACTGATCATCCATCCGGAGAAGGAGGCTGCATCTTTTTCTGTGGAACCGGATCAGGCGATGGTGTCCGGGTCGGTAGAATCTGTCGTTCCCCCTCCAGCAGAGCCGGTTCAGGCAGTGCTGGAGGGGGCGGTGGAAATTGCTGTTCCCCCTCCATTAGAGCAGGATCAACTGGTGTTGCCCGGGTCGGTAGAAGTAGCTGTTCTCCCCCCACTGGAAACCCCGTCATTGTTGGAGGCAGCAGGTGCAGATGAGACTGGAATTCCTGAAGCAGACAGGTTAACAGAAGAGCCTCCGGAGATACCCCTTTCGGAGAATATTGGATTCGATCAGGAGTCAGGTGCAGAGTCCGTGGTGAGCAGGGCTGAACGACAGCTCACGCCTGCTCCCGGGCCTGAAATGGAATCACCGGTGATACAACCCCCGGACACAACATCGAGTTCTTCTTTTTTCGACATGTTCGGCTATGATCGTGTCGCACCGCTGGTAACATCACCGATGGCTCCGAGGACCAGGAAGGAAACAGGCCCGGGCGAGGGCTGGTATCCACCTCGTTGGAGGAGTCACAGGGGGGGGATTGATTCGACCGGTCGGTATGGGCGTCCCATGGGCAGGGTTCCGGCGCCTTACAGTCATCGGGGGAATTTATACGATGACTATTACTACAGGGTACCAGGTCGCGCATCGGGTCCCACACCACAAGCAAGGCCATATCCCCAAGGGTATCCATGGTCGGGCTTTAGCGCCGGATATCCGTATCAAGGGTACAGTGGGTTTTACCAGCCAGAGTACCATCGTGGATTTGATTACCCACAGACTTATCAGGGTGAGTACTCTCCCCAGCGCGGTGGCTACTATCCATATCGGGGCGGATATACGCCTTACAGATAACCCGGTTACGCTCTGATGGAGGGAAACGTGGTGGAAGTATGCTGCCAGATGGATTTGTCAGAAGTGGGTTTTCAATCTCTCAATCTGATGCAGATAGAACGGTTTTGAGGGATGACGTCAGTCGGATACAGTCCATAGACCATTTTTTTCCGGGTTTTCGGGCAGTAAGCCGCCTTCTGCTAAAAAAAGAGACCAGGTTACACATCTGAGTTCCCGGCGCTTTGTTTTCGTCCGGCAGTCTCCCTGATAAATTGCCGTTGGTGAGAATGGCGCTTACATACGCCAAATAGTCGTCATTGGCACGAAGCAGTCCCCAGAACCCCGGCACGACAAGGGAGATTGCCACGCTACGCTAGCAATGATGGGGCTTTAACAGCCGGAAATTACTCTAAAGAGAGGAATTTCCGGCTATTGCTGGAAAGGTAACGGAACCTCACCCTGGGGTGATACTTCAGGCTGTGGGCTTATCTTCGGGGGGCTTGCTCCCGGCAGGTTTATCCCCAGTGATTTTGCTCCCGGCAGGTTTATCCTCAGTGGTTTTGCTCCCGGCAGGTTTATCCCCAGTGGTTTTGCTCCCGGCAGGTTTATCCCCGGCGGTTTTGCTCCCGGCAGGCTTCCTTCTTGGGGGTCTTCTTCTGCTGGCAGGTTTAGCTTCTACAGGTTTATCACCAGACGATTGATCACCGGCGGGTTTAGTGCCGGTGGGCTTGTCAGCGGCCGGTTTATCGCCGGAGGGCCTGTCCCCGGCGGGTTTAGTGCCGGCGGGCTTGTCAGCGGCCGGT
>JAAELC010000243.1 GCA_024227135.1 Gammaproteobacteria bacterium | reverse complement strand
TGATAGCTGAGGTGAGAGACCAGCAGGATGGGATGATTCGATTTTTCTGCGGCCCTAATTATCAATTGCTCAGTTTACTTTTTCAGGCACCCGGTTGATCCATCCGGGCTAAAGAGGATTTAAGTCAAAACAATGAATGTCTCCCACTTGCTGGATGACCTCAATGACCCCCAACGGGGGGCTGTTTCTGCCCCTTCCGGGAGCGTACTGGTGCTGGCTGGGGCCGGGAGCGGTAAAACCCGAGTACTGGTGCATCGCATAGCCTATCTTATTCAGGCTATGGGCGCCTCCCCCTGGAGTATTCTGGCCGTCACTTTTACCAACAAGGCAGCCCGGGAAATGAAGGGGCGTATAGAATCGTTGCTTGGACAGCCCGCAGGCGGGATGTGGGTGGGAACCTTCCATGGTATCGCCCACCGCATGCTTCGGTCCCAGTGGCAGGCCGCTGGACTTTCCCGGGAGTTTCAAATCATTGATTCAGATGATCAGTTTCGCCTGATCAAGCGCTTATGCAAGAACATGAACCTGGATGAGGCCCAATGGCCGCCACGCCAGGCCCAGTGGTTTATCAACGCACAAAAGGATGAAGGTCTGCGGCCGGACCAGTGTCAAGAGGACGGGGATCCCTTCCAGAAACAGATGATAATGATCTACCGGGAGTATCAGGTAATCTGTCATCGCAGTGGCTTAGTGGATTTTGCCGAATTGTTGTTGCGAACCCATGAGTTACTCAAGGGAAGCCCGGAAATATTGCACCAGTACCGTGATCGATTCCAGCATATCCTGGTGGATGAATTTCAAGATACGAACAGTATCCAGTATGCCTGGCTGAGATTGATGGCAGGGGGGCGGGACAATTTATTCGTGGTCGGTGACGATGACCAGTCAATCTATGGCTGGCGAGGGGCGAAGGTAGAGAACATTCGGGAGTTTCAAGCCCATTATCCCGGTACCCGGATGTTTCGTCTTGAGCAGAATTATCGCTCCACACGGCATATTCTCAATGGCGCCAATGCGGTGATCTCCCATAACGGATCCCGTCTGGGCAAAGACTTGTGGACCGAGGGAGCGGAAGGGGACCCTATCGATCTCTATGCTGCCTATGACGAAGTCGATGAATCCCGTTATGTTTGCGAGCGTATCAGGCATTTTGTGGATGAAGGGCACAGGCGTGCTGAGGTAGCAGTTCTTTATCGCTCCAATGCGCAATCTCGAAACTTTGAGGAGGCATTGATCAGGGCTCAGATACCCTATCGTGTTTACGGCGGACTGCGTTTCTTCGAGCGGGCGGAGATCAAAGATGCCCTCTCCTATCTTCGGTTGGTCGCCAACCCGGAGGATGACGCCTCTTTCGAGCGGGCGGTGAACAAACCGCCCCGGGGAATTGGAGCTCGCACTCTGGATGCAGTGCGCGGTTTTGCCCGCCAGAACTCATGCTCTTTATGGAGGGGCGCGCATGGGTTGATCCAGGATGCCGTGCTACCCAAGCGGGCGAGTAACGCACTGATGGGTTTTCTCGAACTCATAGAAGCTCAATCGGAAAGCACCCGGGGATTGGCGGTTCACGAGGTGGTTACCCAGGTAATCACGGCTTCGGGTCTGGCGGAGCACTTTTCCAAGGATCGTGATGGCAGGGGCGTTGACCGGGTGGAAAACCTCCAGGAACTGGTCAATGCCGCCCGTCAGATGGTTTCCGAGTCCTCCATAACGGGTGGGGAGATGCCGTTTGAGGAAGCATCCACCGGGATGGGTGGCAGGGAGGAAGACCCGCTTTCGGCCTTTCTCTCCCAGGCCGCACTGGAGGCGGGGGAGTCCCAGGGAGATCCCTACGAGGATTGCGTGCAGCTGATGACGCTGCACTCGGCCAAGGGACTTGAGTTTCCCGTGGTTTTTCTCACGGGATTGGAAGAGGGTCTGTTTCCCCACAGCATGTCCAGCGAAGACCCGGTGCGTCTGGAGGAGGAGAGGCGTCTGTGCTACGTCGGCATGACCCGGGCCATGAAGCAGCTCTACCTCTGTTATGCGGAGAGTCGGCGTCTTCACGGCAGGGACCACTATCCCCTTCCCTCCCGTTTTCTGAAGGAAATTCCCACTGATTTGACCCGAGACGTCAGGGCGAGACCCCAGATCGCACGGCCACTCAGTACCCCGGGTAGTTGGGGTGAACCTGAACAGCATTTTGGGTTCAGCCTGGGGCAAAGGGTTCACCATGAAAGTTTCGGTGAGGGTGTGGTGATGCATTTGGAGGGGCAGGGTAGTGGTACGGTGGTTCAGGTCAATTTCGAGCGGGTGGGCACGAAACGTCTGATGGCGGACCACCCCAAGCTTGTGGGGGTTTGATGGATTCGGGGTATGACCGGGAACATGGGTACAAATTGCCCTTTGAGGGGGCGCTGAGCTAATATCAGGAGGGCGAGGATTAATTCTTATGACAATAGTGAATCCACTAACTGAGGGGGAAGTATGAAGCGTCGTGATTTCGTTAAGTCCGTAGGTGCCGGGTCGCTGGCTGTTGGTGCCGCCATCGCCGGGGCTCCTGCGGTGCATGCCAATACCAAAATAAAATGGAAGATGGTCACTACCTGGCCAAAGAACTTTCCCGGTTTAGGCACCGGGGCCAACAATCTGGCCAGACTGATCACCGAAATGAGTGGTGGCCGGATCGAGGTAAAGGTCTATGGTGCCAAAGAGCTGGTTGGTGCACTGGAAATATTCGATGCCGTCTCCCGAGGTACCGCAGAGATGGGCCATGGAGCCGCATATTACTGGAAAGGGAAGACGGAGGCAGCGCAGTTTTTTGCCGCTGTACCCTTCGGTCTTACCGCTCAGGAAATGAACGGCTGGCTGTACCACGGGGGTGGTATGGAGCTCTGGTCGGAAATCTATGACGGCTTCGGCCTGATTCCCACCGCCGCCGGCAACACCGGTGTGCAGATGGGTGGTTGGTTTAACAAGGAAATCAACACCGTCAAGGATCTGGAAGGGCTGAAGATGCGAATCCCAGGCCTGGGTGGCGAGGTGTTGAAGCGGGCCGGTGGTACGCCAGTGCTGCTGCCGGGTGGAGAAATTTTTCCCTCCCTGCAGTCTGGAGCCATTGATGCTACTGAATGGGTGGGACCCTACAATGACATGGCATTCGGTCTGTACAAGGCGGCTAAATACTACTATTACCCGGGTTGGCATGAGCCCGGCACCACCCTGGAGTGCTTCGTTAACAAAAAGGCCTATGAGGCCCTGCCCAAAGACCTTCAGGCCATCGTACTGACCGCTTCCAAAGCCGCCAATCTCGACATGCTGGCGGATTTCACGGCGCGCAACAATGCAGCCCTGGATACGCTGGTGAACCAGCATGGTGTGCAGCTTCGTAACTTCCCGGACAAAGTGCTGAAGAGGCTCAAAGGTTTGTCGGATGAAGTCGTTGCCGAAGTGGCAGGCAGAGATCCCATGTCGAAAAAGGTCTACGACTCTTTCAAGAAGTTCCGCGATCAGGCCATCGCCTGGCACAATGTTTCGGAGCGCGCTTATCTCAACGGACGTTCCGTCTGACGAAAACGCCACCCTGAAACCAAAAAAGCCCGACGGCGTTTTCTCCGTCGGGCTTTTTTCTGTCTATCTGTCAACAGGTTATCAGAAAATCTTTGTGAGCGTTTCAACCGTAGATGACTTTCGGCAGCCAGGTCGCCAGCTGGGGCCACAATGCAAGCAGAGAAAGGGTGATTACCTGAATCACAATAAAGGGCATGACACCCCGGTAGATATGCATGGTAGTGATCTCCGGGGGCGCTACTCCCCGCAGATAGAACAGAGAAAAGCCGAATGGGGGTGTAAGGAATGAGGTCTGGAGGTTCAGGGCGATCATCACCCCCAGCCAGACCGGATCGAGACCCATGGACAGCAGAATGGGACCCACAATGGGCACCACTACGAAGGTAATCTCGATAAAGTCCAGGATGAACCCCAGCAGAAACATCAACAGCATCACGACGAAGACGGCGCCGAATATCCCGCCCGGCAAGCTCTTCAGAATCTCCTGCACCACTTCATCCCCTCCGAATCCCCGGAAAACCAGGGAGAAAACCGATGCTCCGATAAGGATCAGAAACACCATGCTCGAAACCTGGGTGGTTGAGCACATCACTTCCTGGAGCATGGTTCGATTGAACTGACGTTGACTGATGGCCAGGAGTATCGATCCCATGGCACCGACGGAAGCCGCCTCGGTTGGTGTTGCCAGCCCGCCAATAATGGAACCGAGGACCGCCACGATAAGAAACAGGGGAGGGACCAGTACCTTCAGGGCGCGCAAGGTCAGCTCTTTTCTATTGATCTCTGCGCGCTCCTCCGCGGGAATCGGGGGCACCATAGCGGGTCTGAACAGGGCAATGCCGACGATATAGAGAATATAGAGGGAGACCAGCAACAATCCTGGAAACAGGGCGCCCACGAACAGATCACCTACGGATACCGTATCCGGGGAGTACATGCCCATTTCCAGTTGGGCCTGTTGGTACGCTGAAGACATGACGTCCCCGAGCAGTACCAGCACGATGGAGGGTGGGATGATCTGGCCCAGGGTGCCTGATGCGCAGATGGTGCCGGTGGCTATCCGCGGATCGTAGCCACGTTTCATCATCGTGGGGAGGGAAAGCAGGCCCATGGTGACCACGGTGGCACCGACGATACCGGTGCTCGCAGCCAGCAGCATCCCCACGATCATGACCGAGATACCCAGTCCTCCCCGCAGAGGGCCGAACAGCATAGCCATGGTATCCAGGAGTTGCTCCGCCACTTTCGAACGTTCCAGCATTACCCCCATGAACACGAATAAGGGAACGGCGATCAGCGTCTCATTGGTCATGATGCCGTAAAGCCGGTTTGGAATGGCCCCCAGGAAAGCGGCATCGAAGGTACCGGTCAGAGTGCCGATGAGGGCGAAGGCCAGGGCGGTACCGGCCAGGGTAAAGGCCACGGGATAGCCGGCCAGCAGTACGATGAAGACACTGAGGAAAAGCAGCAGGGGCATGGTTGCCATGACTTAATCTCCCGCTTCCAGTTCGGTTTCTTCGGTGTTATCCATAATTCGCAACAGACTTCGCAGGAACTGGGAAATGCCTTGTAATACCATTAAAACCGACATGACGAGAATAACGGTCTTGAGCAGGAAAACTGCGGGAATTCCCCCCGCCTCCTGGGATGTTTCCCATACCGACCAGGAGGCAGCGATATATTCCCAGCTGACCCAGGTGATGAAACCACACACGGGCAGCAGCAGCAGCAGCGAACCGAACAGATCTACCCACGCTTTTTTCCTTGGGCTCAGGCCCCGGTATATCAAGTCGACCCGGACATGCCCCCCGTGCTTCATGGTGTAGGCAGCGCCCAGCATGAATACGGCGGCATGCATGTAAGTGACGGACTCCTGCATGGCTATCCAGCCGATGTTGAAGAGATAGCGCAGAACCACGACCAGAAAGGTGACGAGCACCATGAGAAGGGTAAACCAGGAAATGGCCCGTCCGACGTTTTCGTTCAGACTGTCCACCATATCGGCAAAGCGGGCGATTCCGCTGTAGCTGGGTTGATCCATCTGCTCTCCTGGTTTGCTTTAGAGTCGAACGCGCCAAATTATCGCAGAAATTTCCTGAGTTATACATTTTGCGTGTATCAGCCTATCCATCAAGCTGATTTCAGGAAAAAAAATCGGTAACCTGCCCCCTATGAAACAGGCTGCTTTCGACGCTTCGATACCCCTCGGTCTTTACATCCACACTCCCTGGTGTGTGCGCAAATGCCCCTACTGCGATTTCAATTCCCATGAAACAGCGCGGCCACCGGATTACGACGCCTATGTGGATGGATTGATCGCGGATCTTGAGTTTGAACTGCCATTGGTGGAAGGAAGAGAGCTGGGGTCGGTTTTTATCGGCGGTGGTACGCCGAGTCTGTTTCCTCCTCAGGCGATAGGGCGTTTATTGAAAGGCGTCCGTGAGCGAATGCCCTGCCACTCGGAAATGGAGGTGACGATGGAGGCCAATCCGGGTACTCTGGAAGCTGATCGTTATCCGGGTTATCGGGAGGGGGGGGTCAATCGATTGTCCGTCGGCGTGCAGAGTTTCACAGCCTCTGCACTCCAGCAACTGGGGCGTATTCACGGGGTTGAGCAGGCCGTCACCGCTATCGAAAACGCCCGTCAGGCCGGCTTCGATAATCTCAATCTCGATCTTATGTTCGGGCTGCCCGGCCAGAGCCGGAAGCAGGCATTGTCGGATGTCGCGCTGGCGCTTGAGCTTGGTCCCACCCATCTGTCTTATTATCAACTTACCCTGGAACCCAACACGGCGTTTCACCATGCCCCCCCGGTAATGCCGTCGGATGACAATGTCTGGGAGATACAGCAGCAGGGGCATGGGCTGATCGAGTCAGCGGGTTACCACCGTTACGAGATTTCCGCCTATGCCTTACCCGGCCGGGAATGCAGGCACAATCTGAATTACTGGCAATTCGGAGACTATCTGGGAATCGGGGCGGGAGCTCATGGCAAATTAACCGATACACGAATCAATCGGGTGGTCCGGCGTCACCGGGTTCGCAGTCCCGGTCGTTACTTGAGTGGTGCAGGGGGGGCAGGGGCTCTGGCTGGTGAAACCCGGCTGACCCAAGCCGATCTTTCCATCGAGTTCATGATGAATGCCCTGCGCCTGAGTGGGGGGTTTTCCAAGGATCTTTTTCGGGGGCGCACAGGGCTTTCCGGAGCTGAGATCGAAAAAGGAATCTGGAAGGGCATGGAAAAGGGTTTTATAGCGCTTGACGGGGCCACCGTTAGACCCACCCCTCTGGGCTATCGGTTTCTGGATGATTTGCTGGTCTTGTTCACCGGTTATTAAAATTTGGATTCTTATTGATCCAGCCCCCGACATGTAGGATATTTCAGTTGACGGAACGGAGGGTTTCCCATTCACTCAGCCGATCGCGCGTTTCCTGTTTCAGTCAGCCGACTGTTTGCTCCTTGTGTCGGAGAGCTGACCGATTATTGACACCTAATCAGATTTAGGTTTCTAACATTCTGAATAAAAAGAATAAGTTGATATCGAAACAGTGCTTAACCATTGAAATATGCCGGGAGGCATGCTACTCATAGGGTACAGGCGTTCTGGTGGCGCAGAGCAATCTTCAACAGTAGTCAATGGGTGGGGATCGGACAATGAAAACAACTAAAACAGCCAATCCGGATGCACTGGATTTTAATCGCTGGTCCGAAATGTCGAAAGCGGATCCTGATCTGTTCGAGAAAATGCGACTGGAAGCGATAGAGCAGGCGATCGCAGAGGCTTCGCCCGAGAACCGGGAGCGATTGCGGTGCCTTCAGTGGCGGATCGAGCAGGAACGCCGCAGCTCGGACTCCCCCATGGGTGCCTGTATTCGCATCTATCGTATGATGTGGGAGCGGGTGGGTGGACCCGGTGGTCTGCTGGAATGTCTGCGTAATCCCCTGGAGCAGCCGCAACTGCTGAATACGATGAGGGATTCTGAGTCTGTGTCGAAGATTGTTCCGCTGAAACCCCGGTGATTCGGGCGGATTAATTTGACTATTTGCTTGAAATCAAAAACTTCGTTACTATGTCCTGTTTTCGCCGCTTTGCGGTTGATTCATGTCTAACACAGAGGCGATCATGAAACCGGACATTCATCCAAAATACACCGACATACACGTTGCCTGCAGTTGCGGCAATAAGTTTACGACCCGCTCAACCCAGGGTGGTGAACTGCACGTGGAGGTCTGTTCGGCCTGCCACCCGTTTTTCACCGGTAAACAGAAAATTATGGATACTGCAGGTCGCGTGGACAAGTTCCGCAGACGCTACGGACGCAGTTGAACGCTCGCCCCGGGGGTCGGGGTGATCCATAAGAAGTACAAGGGTGCCTGAGGCATCTTTGGCGTCACGGACATAATCGAGCATCTGTCCCCCGTACCCGGCCAGGGGTGATTCCTAAGAAGTAGAAGGGTGCCTGAGGCACCTTTTGCGCTGTAGATATAATCGAGCATCCGCCCCGGTACCCGGCCAGTGGAGATCCATACGAGATAGAAGGGTGCCTGGAGGCACCTTTTTTGTGTTCGGTGGAGCATCAGCGGGTGGTGGTTCTGCACGGAAAGCGCGGCAGCCCCCAGGGGGCGTGTACGGAATTTGTCCAACGGTTGCTACCAGTGTCAGATTGGGTTTGCAGGGGTATTTGGGTCCGGAGCCCTGCCGGTTTTCAACCCTGCGATTTTCTATTCAGCCCTTTGAATTGGCGATACAAGCCCCCAGGTCACCCTTATGAACCCACGCCCCAAACCTGTCGAGATCAAGCAGCTCACCCAGTCACGCTGTCTCGAGATTACCTATGACAACGGTCGTTGTTTTTCCTTGCCCTGGGAGTATCTAAGGGTTTTTTCACCCTCCATGGAGGTGCGGGCCAGGCGGGGCAGAGAGCGGCTGCTGGTCACCGGAAAGCAGGATGTGGTGATCGACCGGATCGAACCCATGGGCAATTACGCGGTAAAGCTTTATTTTAACGACGGGCATAAGTCGGGAATCTACGATTGGAGCTATCTCTATGGGCTGGGGGAGAATCAGAGAGAAAACTGGGAAGCGCATCTGAATCGGCTTGAATCAGAAGCGGTTGGAGGTCAGGCGTAACACTGGAAAGGGCCGGGGAGTTGATACGCCAGCAAGTGGCGTTCGGATGAAACGGCTTGAATCAGAAGCGGTTGGAGGTCAGGCGTGACATTGGAAGGGGCTTGAGAGTTGATACGCCAGCAAGTGGCGTTCGGATGAATCGGCTATAATCGCAATGCGGTTCGTCTGATTCTGGGGGAGATCCAGCGTGAGTATGGTTTGGCAGAGAGCGACTTGCTGATCCATGAGTTCAATCTGGAAACAGAATTCGATATTAAAACAGGCACGGTTTTCAGCCGGGTGGGGCGATAGTCCTGTACCGACCGTAGTCAAAGGGAATCGGAGGCTTTTTTCTGGTCTCTGTTTTGAGGTGAACTGCTACAGGGATTCTTTGGGCAATCCCCCTGACCGCAAGCACCGCACCCGGGCCGGAAACCTTCTGCCTTGTCCGGGTCCTGGCGTCCCAGCCAGAGCTGGAACAGAACCCAGCAGGCACATAGCAGTATCAGCCCGAGCAGTGCCAGCAGGTGTGTCAACATGGTCAGGTTGAACTGAACAGACCGGCAAATCCCATGAAGGCCATGGACAAGATACCGGCAATGATGAGATTCAACGCTGTGCCCTGCATCAATGCGGGTACATCGGACAGCTCGGTCTCCTCACGCAACCCGGCCATGAGCACCATGGCGAGGGTAAAGCCCGCGCCCGCACCCAGGGCGAATATCAGGCCCTCCACCAGGTCGTAGCCCCGGTTGGTCGCAAAAATCGCCAGCCCCAGTATGGCGCAGTTGGTGGTGATCAAAGGCAGGAAAATGCCCAGTGCCTTGAACAGCGCCGGGCTGAGTTTCTTGATTGCCATCTCGATGAACTGGACGGTGCTGGCAATCACAACGATAAAACTGATTAAACGCAAGTAAGGCGCGTGAATCAGGATATAAGTGTTCAGAAACCAGGCGCACAAAGCGGTGATCACCAGCACGAACGTGGTTGCAAGCCCCAGACGGAACGAGGTATCCAGACGACCCGACACCCCCAGAAAAGGGCAGAGCCCAAGAAAGTACGCCAGTACGAAATTGTTTACCAGCAGGGCGCTGATGAATATCCAGACCAGTTCGTTCACAGGGTTTCCCTCTCGGCCTCAGCCACCTGCTGCATGAAGCGCTGCTTGCGCACCGCGGCCCAATTGAAAACCAGCAGGATAAGCCCCAGGGTTATGAACCCCCCGGGGGGAAGGATCATGATCACCCAGGGTTCGAATGTGTCACCGAACAGGGGGATATTGAACAGTGAGCCGTTGCCGAGAATTTCCCGAACGCTGCCAAGAGCGAACAAAGCCAGGGTGAAGCCAAGGGCCATGCCAGCCGCATCCAGAACCGCAAACCGAACGCCATGGCGGGAAGCAAAGGCCTCCTGGCGGCCGAGGATCATGCAGTTTGCCACAATCAAGGGAATGAAAGCCCCAAGCTCCTTGTGCACCCCTGGCATCAGAGCCAGGAGACTGTAGTCGGCAACGGTGACGAAAGTGGCAATAATAATGATATAAAGGGAAATACGTACCTGTTTTGGAATCCACTTTTTCAGAGAGGCCACCAGAAAGCTGGATCCGATGAGCACGAACAGGGTTGCACCGCCCATCACCAGCGCGTTGATCGCGGAGTTGGTAACAGCCAGCATCGGGCACATGCCCAGCACCTGTACGAACACCGGGTTATCCCGCCAGAGTCCTTTCACGAACTCCTGATAGGCGTCCAGGTTTTTATCGGTTTCCATGCTTTATGCCTCGCTTGTACATGGTCTCTACCTGATCTCCCGGGGTGGTTTACCCGTTTCGGGCCCCGTTTCGTTGTCGGGTAATGGCATGGCCGGTGCTACCGAAGGTAACCGGGGTTGCCAGCGGATGTGCGCTTCGTTGATTATTCTAACCACCGCCTTGGAGGAAATCGTTGCACCGGTGATGGCATCAACCTCGTTGGCTGCGCTTCGGGTGCCCTTTTTTACCGTGAGGATCTCCGGGTCCGGAACGAGATTGGAGAAGTTGGCCACAAATACCAGGTCCTTGTAGATTTTGTCCCCGAGTCCCGGAGTCTCGCGGCTCTCGAGGATTTCCATGCCGACAATTTTCCGCTCCTTCGGGAGGTATCCATAGAGCAGGCGTATCGTATCCTGAAATCCCGGACCGTCTGCCGGGATCGCATAGCCCACCAGGTCGCCATTGGAGGTGTAGCCGCCATACAGTGTCTGATCGTTGACGGCGCCGCCCTCGGTGGGCTGCAGGCTTCCCTCTATAAATTCGAGCCGCTGCATACGGGCAACACCGGGTAGTACTTTGAATACCGCTTCGCGCAGTTCCCGGGCTTTGTTGGCAGTGATAGTGGGCAGCGTGGCCTCGTACACCCCGATAATAGCGATTCCGGAGATCAGACCCGCCAGGGCGAGGGAGAGAACCAGGCGAACACTGCCGGGTTCTCTGGTCGATGGTAATGGCACCGGTTGGTTCATCCAGACCTGGCCTGGCGCCCGAAAACACGCGGTTGGGTATAACGGTCGATCAAGGGAGTTGCCCCGTTCATCAGCAGGATTGCATACATTACGCCTTCGGGAAGTCCACCGAACCCTCTGATCAGTACGATCAGGAAGCCGATGCCGATACCGAATATCCAGGCACCCCTGGGACTGAGCGGCGAAGTCACCGGGTCGGTCGCCATGTAGATGGCACCAAACAGCAGGCTGCCGGAAAACAGCGTGAACAGGGGTCCGGGGAACTGTACCGGATTCACCAGGTAGAGCAGACCGGAAAAGAGTGCGGCGGAGGCAAATATGGCGGTAGGGATACGCCAATCCAGGTCCCGCCGCCACAGCAGGAAAAGCCCGCCGAGCAGAAGCAACAGGCCGCTGGTTTCACCCAGACTGCCGGAGGTGTTACCGATCAGCAGTTTCGAAAGCGCTGTCGATTGCTGCTCAAACTTCATCAAACCCAGCGGGGTTGCCGCAGAGACAGCATCATACACGGGAGTCTGGAAGGGCAGCGCGAACAGGCTGCCCTGTACCTCAAAGAAATGTCCCGGGCCCATCGCCGGGCTCCAGGTGGTCATGGCGATTGGAAAGGTACCCAGCAGGAAAGCACGTCCCACCAGTGCCGGATTGAACAAGTTGCTGCCGAGGCCACCCCATATCAGTTTGCCTAGCCCGATGGCAGCGGCTCCACCGAGAAAAGCCATCCAGAGGGGCAGGCCAGGGGGTAGGGTCAGGCCCAGAAGCAGGCCGGTCAGCAAGCTGCTGTTATCCCGCATTACTCCCCGTCTTTTATCGGCCGGAGTGAACACCCACTCCGTCATCAGTCCACCTGCAATAGTAGTCAGCAGTAGCAATAGTGCACCAACCCCGAAAAACCAGACGGCGGCCAGTATCACCGGGATCAGTGCGATCCAGACATCGAGCATGGCGCGGGGAGTGGTCATCTCCTGCCGCAGCATGGGTGTGGCCTGGATCAGCAGATCGGGCTCTTTCTTGATCACGTTGGTTCCCCTTTGCGGGATGCGTGGGCCAGGTTATCTTTGGCTGTGCGAATGAGCTGGACGATGGGTATGCCGGAGGGGCAGGTGAAAGTACAGGAACCGCACTCCACACAGTCCTGTACCCGATAGTCCTTCATTTCGCTGAACAGTCTGGCTTTGGCAAGTCGTGCCAGCCGTGACGGGTTGAGGAAATAGGGACAGGCCTCCAGACAACGGCCGCAGCGGATACAGGGGTACTCAGGGGGGCGGAGGGTTTCGGTGTTGGTAAAGGCAAGAATACCCGATGTACCCTTCATGACGGGCACATCCAGACTGGCGATGGGTGAACCCATCATGGGGCCACCCATGACGACCTCCCGGGTCTCCGATCGCAGGCCGCCGCAAAAGCTCAATACATCCCGCACCGATGTACCCAGGGGGACGATCAGGTTCGATGGATAGGCAGCTCCCGGTCCGGATACGGTAACGACCCTTTCGATCAGCGGCATGCCGGTATCGAACCAGTCGGCGATAGCGACGACAGTACCCACGTTATTGACGGTAACCCCCAGGTCTCTGGGCAGTTGACCAGCCGGCACTTCCTGGCCGTAAACCGCCTTTATCAACATCTTTTCTGCGCCCTGGGGGTATTTTACCGGCAGGGACACCACCTCCACCGGCAGGTCCGGGGAGAGATGGTCCCGTAGAATCTCGATGGCGTCCGGTTTGTTGGCTTCCACACCGATGGTGGCACGAGCGGCTCCCAGCTTCTCAAGCAGTATTTCGATACCGCGGAGCAATGCCTCGGGACGCTCCACCATAAGGCGGTGGTCGTTGGTCAGGTAGGGTTCACACTCAGCGCCGTTGACCAGCAGTTCAGTGATCTGCTGGCCTTCCGGAATGGAATACTTCACGTGGGCGGGAAAGGCGGCGCCCCCCATGCCTACGATTCCGGCACGCTGCACCTCGCCTATAAACGCCGTGATATCGAGTTTCTTCCAGTCCCGGGTCTGGGCAGGAGGAAGCTGCTGGGTGGCATAAGGATCCGCCTCGATTTCGATGGCCGGCTTGAATGTTCCGTCGGTATGGCGATGGGGACCAATGTCGATCACCCTGCCGGTCACCGGACTGTGCAGAAAGGTTGAGACGAAGGCACCGGGTTCTGCGATGATCTGCCCTCGATACAACCGCTGACCGACACCGACCACAGGTTTTGAGGGTGCGCCGATATGCTGCCCGAGTGGCATCAGATAACGATCGCCAAATGGCACACGCTGTATTGGAAGGTCCACCGTCTGCTCCTTGTGAGCTGCCGGATGGACACCGTGTCTAAACGAACCTCTCAGCAGGTTCATCGGGTTCAGTGAGTGCATTTCGGAAATCCCATTTGGATGTGAAAACTCACTTGTAACCCGCCAGCACCAGCAGCCGTTCCTGGATCTGCTCGGCAATCCTGCCTTGCAATCCTTCTTTGAGGGCGGCCAGTTCTGAATCATGGTCGGCTTGCAGCTGGTCCAGCGTTGCCTGATGTTCCCCAGCCACCCGTTGTTCTGCTTCCCGATTGACCGTTTCCGTGAAAGGGGTCACCACGCCGGCCAGTTCCTGGAGCATGCGCCAGCTCTGGCTCAGGGACAGGGAGCGTTTTGCCAGCTCCGGTGAGATCCGGAAGGTGCCGGTTCCTGCATGCTCGCTGGACAGCGCCTGTACCGGGGTGGTTCGTGCCTGGTCGGGCTCATCTGCAAGCAGCCACTCGTGGAGTGCCAATGGGGTTTCGTCGTCCTCTCCTGCCGGGGTAAAGTGACCGGCAAAACGGGACTCTCCAAAGGCCCATGATGCCGGTGTGAGGGGATCTTCATTCTGATCTTCCGCCCAGGTGGATTGCAGTGCGGGATTACCTTCCAGAGATACCCGGGTACCGAATACGCCCTTGCTGCAGGGATCGTAACGAAACAGGGGAAAGGCCCGGCAACGGATCGCCTGGCGCGCCTGTTCGATTGTCTGGTGGGTGGGAAATCCGTGGCGTGACGGGCTGGGAGTGTGAATACGAATCAGCGCCGGGCCGTCGAAACTCACGGCTTCGTCCAGGGTTTTGCAGAAATGCCGGGGTTCGGCAAACGAGGATTGAGCAACGAAGGCGTTGCGCTGGGCAAGGGCCATCAGCCCCAGATCGGTACGGGGGTCTGCCATGGCGGGTGTCTGGCCCGCCCGATGAGCACGGTTGTCCAGGCCAAGATCCATTTCACACATGATCAGTATCTTGACCGGTATTCCTGAATTCAGAAGCCAGATCACCTGAGCAAGACCACGTCCGCCCAGTTCGAGCTCGTTTCCTGCCAGAATGACCGGGGCACAGGCCGCCCGTTCCTCCTCTGTGAGGGATGTCCAGGTTGGTATCTCGCTATCACTGCCCGTCTTGTCTGGCGAGTCCAGCAGTCGTCGGGCCTTGCGGTGAAGGGCGAAATAATTCTGCAGGTCTACCAGCTGGCCCTGAGCCAGGCCGGATACCAGCTGCGCGGCGTCACCGCTTCGATCCAGGGTCACCGGCAGGTGGAAAGGGTTGTTGGGGAAGGCGCAGGCCCATCGGGAGATTGAGCCGGGTGAGATTACCAGGCTGAGCCCCGAGGGTTCGATGTCCCCTTTTTCACCAGGAAGATGCTGCCGCGCAGCATCCAGGCTGCGTGCCAGTTCCACCAGCTGGTTGAGCTGGCTGTTTTCGTCACCGGCAGCCATCTCCAGGAGACGGCTGCCGGCATCCCGCAGGTTCTCGGTGAGTAGATTCAGGTCATCGGAGGGCAGCGCCTCCGACAGCGTTTCCCGAATGGCTTGTCGCAACTGCTCTTCCAGTTCTCCCAGGCTCCGACTGAAACCACGGGTTTTGGGCCGCTGACGATAATCCATGGCGGCCAGGGCCAGGCGGAGTGTGACCTTTTCCCCGGAACCCGGCTCTGCGCCGTCTCCTCCTGCGAGAAGTCGCGAACTCTCCCGGGAAAGCAGGCGCGCAGCCAGTGGGTCGAGGTTTCCTTCTGCGGTGACTTTGTCGATCAGAGCAGCGGGGGTGCCCGTCATCTCTTCCCAGGAACGCCAGAGTGTGCGGGCTTCCTGAAGCAGGTCGGGAGAACGGGGGCCTGGGCTGAGAGCCTGGTCCTCGCAGGTCTGAACACAAAGCCCGCAGGCCTTGCAGGTATCGGGATTGATCACCAGCGAGAGCAGGGCACCATCGCCTTTTTTCTTTTTTTCCAGTGATTGGAACAGTGCATCTGTCACTGCGAGAGGCTGCTTGCCGAATGCTCTAACCAGCTCGTCGATACCGTTCTGCAGCGGGATCCGGCGGGCGTCGGGAAGGGGCGCCTTTTGTTCCAGCCAGGCCCAGGCTTCTCCCACCAGCGCCCCCGCTTCCTTGCCTCCCAGGCCTTCGCTGCAAAGGCTGCCGATCCGTGAGGCCAGTTTGGAGGCTACCTGGCGAACGGCATCGGCACCGGCTCGACGGATACCATCATCCAGAAGGGCCGTGGGGGTCAACAGGCTGGCTCCGATGGCACTGTCCGGGCAGGCCGTCCAGCAGGCGCCACAACCGGTGCAGGCCGCCGGGTCGAAGACGGGAAGTTCCCGGTGAAGATCACCCAGATCCCGAAAAGTGGATGTCAGGGGAGGGATCGCGCCGATCACCATGAACGGATCAACGGTCAGATCATCCTGTTCGCCGTTGCGATACAGAACACCCACCTGATCCCAGAAACGGGGAAGGCTGTCATAAGTGTTGGCGGTACTGCCGAGCTGGCGCACCGCCAGGGGTGGGGTGTCGTCCCAAGGCGCAGGTTCAGCCATATCGCCAACCTGAACCGCCTCTGGTTTCAGCCGTTCCGGTGCTTTCATCCCGTTATCGAAGGCGGCCAGCAGAGCGCCGCGCTGCTGGTCATCCGCCCCGGACAGGCTTTCTTCCCAGGCGGATAGAATTCGGGGACGGGCAACTGAGATCATGCCGTTTTCGGTCAGCACGCCAAACAGTCCGCCCAACAGGTAGGCATCATCCAGTTCCTCTTCGCGGGGATCGAGGCTGCCGGAGGACAGGGTGCGGAACTCCGGTTCCGGCAGCCGGTAAATCACACACTGACGTTCCATGGCGAGACGACGGAAATTTCTGTTGAACTGCGGCCAGACTTCCCGATCGTTTGGTTTCTCGACCAAAAGCAGGGTACTCCGATCACGGAGAAAGTCTGGTGCGGGAAGGGAATTGACCCTGTCCGGTGTGGTAATCAAAGCCAGATCCACGGGTGCACCCGCTCCGGGATATCCCGGACCCCCGGGCGCCCGATAGAGTTGATCGGTGACCCAACCGGCACAATCGTTCTCTTTCAGTCCGGGTAACGTGCGTATGATACCTCCCGCAGTTCGCTGCAGCAGAGCGGCAGCCTCGGCTGTCAGCCCGGTGGCACCCCGCCCGAAAAGGCGGCAGACATCCACAGTCAGCGCATCGTCACTTGTCAGGTCAGGGTCGGATCGTTGGGATTGCAGTCCCAATTCCCCGATGTGGGGATAGGCACGGCGTATCTGGTCGAGCAGCACTTGTCGTTTGGGGTGGGCGGCAGAGGAACTGTAGAAGCTGACGCCCAGAAAAGTGCTGTCTTTTGAATTCTTACGCTGGTCCAGGTTACCCAGGAAATCGACCAGATCGCCACCCCGGGGTGGCGCACCGCTCATTCCGTATATCGCCGAATGGAGGCGAGGCAGTTGTTGGGTCTCCAGCTCCGGGTAACCGGGATGGGTTTGACCACCGAATCGTTTGTTTTCCAGGGCCTTGGCCAGGGCGGCTCGGACTTCCCCAAGCAGGGGCGTGTGTGCGGCAAGCCCGGTGTCGGAACGTTCCATGACCACCACATCCGACTTTCCTGAGAGATGTTCAAGTAACCGGGCGGCCGGGAAAGGACGCAGGCAGCGGATACCGATGACCCCGGTCTTTATGTCATGGTGTTGTCGCAGGTGGTCAGCTGCCGCCCGGGCCGGTTCAACGGCTGACCCCTGAATAAGAACGATACGATCCGCATCCTCCACGCGATAGATGGAGAGGGATCCATAGTGTCGGCCGCTTAATTCCGCGAAGCGTTCACAGGCCTGATCGATGATGTCGTTCAGATGCGCTTTGAAATAGGGGCCATGACCTGCCGCCCCCAGGGAAAAGGCCGCTGACCCCAATCGTGAGCCGGACAGCATGGGGTTGCCCGGGTCGTGCCACAGGGGGACGGAACGACGGGTTTCACCGAACAGCAGTTGTTGCGCCGGGGACGGGGAGGGGATCTCCCCGTCCGGAGGAGTCAGAAACTCAGTCACCACAGATGTTTCGAAGAATGACAGCTCCTGGGCGGAGTTGGCTGTGGCGGTTCCATCCATCAGCAGAACCCCCGGAATCAGGGCGGTTTCAGCAACTCTGCGCGCAATCAGCGATAAATCCGCCACCTGCTGAACGTTGGCGGCATAGAGTATGAAACAGCCGCTGTCGACGATCTGGTGGGAGGTATCATGACTGCTTCCCTGGGCGGCTGACTGATTGCTTCCATGAATCACCATGGGGAGATGCCGGTCGGCAATGTCGCTCAGCAGATCCGGGCAACCTGCCAGATCGGCTCCGGATAGAAACACCGTGCAGCGCCGGCCCGCCAGGGCATAACCCGCGGCTGCGGCGATGGCGCCCCGGGGACCCTCGCTTTCAAGCGCCTGAAGCCGATCACCGAAGGCGTTTAGCTTTCGATCACCAATCAATTGCCGCCACAGGTTTTCCGCCGGTGACCCATTGCCGGTCAGGCAGGCTGCGGAGCAGATACCCGCTTCCGTGAGTACGGCGGCGCTATTACCATCAAGGGCGCTGTTGGCGGATGTATCGTTCTTGCCGGCTCCGGGTTTCCAGAAAAAGCGTCGATAAAGTCGTACAGCGATATCGTTGAGCATGGGCACCGGCTCTCCGTTGTCAGCTTGAAGTCGAACCGGCTGGAATACCGGGCCGTTGCGAATTTGATGCCGATGAGAACTGATTACCCTCGATCCACTGTATCGCACCGGTCGGACAGCGACGGGTTGCATCCGGGGTCACCGGCAGCTGGGATCGGTAATCGATATCGGGAAGGTTATCCCTGATCTCGATCAGGCCCTGAGGCGCATCGGCGGCGCATCGCCCGCAGGCATCACAGGCTGCCGAGCAAAGCGCGGTAGCCGCCGTACCATCCAGAGGAGAATTACACTGTACAAACAGTTTCTGGTCTTCGGGTACGATTTCGAACAGATCTTTGGGGCAGGCATCGACGCAATCTCCGCAGGCGGTGCAGTGTTCCCTATCCACTACCGGAAGGCTGTTGCTATTCATGGTTATCGCGTCAAAAGTGCAGGAATGCTCGCAATCACCCAGTCCCAGGCACCCCCAGGAGCAGCCTTTACCCCCACCGGAAACCAATGCCGCCGCGCGGCAACTTTCGAATCCCCGGTATTCGGCGATCTGAAAGGCCTGGGCCTGTCCTCCAGCGCAATGCAGGCGGGCCAATCGCTTCTCCCTGCTCCCGGCATCCACACCCAGAAAATCGGCAATCGATGCGATGACGTCCCCACTGGCTACGGTGCAGTTGCCGGGATTGACGTCGCCGCGGACCAGAGCTGCGGCGAAAGGGCCACACCCCGGTTCACCGCAGGCACCACAGTTGGTGCCCGGCAGAAGCTCTTCGGTCCGTTGCAGCCGCGGGTCTTCCTCCACCCGAAAAACCTTCGCCGCCAGCGCCAGTATGACACCGAAGAACAGACCGATACCGGTCATGATCGCCGGCGCTTTGAGAAAAACCAGCAGATCATCACCCATGGGCGCCACCGATCTGCCCGGCTTCAACCGATGCTTTCAGTTCAGGCGCAGTCCAGCCACACAGGGAAGAGTCCCACAGCCGATGGCCAGCTGTCAGTGTGAGTGAATAAAAACAGAGGTCGCACATGGTTGACCCGTTTCTTCTCAGTTGAATGGTTGCGCACGTTCGATCAAATCGTCCAGGCCTGCTTCCGTCGGGTCTTGGGGATTGCCCGGATGGATGCACTTGGAGGGACAGAACTCAGCGGCCTCTACCAGTTGGGCGAAGGTTCCGGCGGAAGGATCGGCGATCACCGCCTGTTTGTTATCGTTATAGACGAACAGCAGGGGATTGAGCATCAGGCAGTCGTTACAGCTTGTGCAAAGGGGGCTGTCCACCCATGGCTCGTCGAAGCCCAGGGTTTCCTCAGCTACTTCCGTCTGGGGGGGGGCATCCGGTTCCAGACTATCAACCGTCTCTTCTTCAGGAGCGGGGCTTGTCACCACCGATCCCATGGACAGATTCATACCTCCGGTCGTTAAGTCCATACCCATTAATACCCCGGTCAAGCGCCCCATGACCTCACCGGCCACTTCTGCCCGCACCTGCTCGAT
This sequence comes from Gammaproteobacteria bacterium, assembly GCA_024227135.1. Classification (GTDB taxonomy): domain Bacteria; phylum Pseudomonadota; class Gammaproteobacteria; order Chromatiales; family Chromatiaceae; genus JAHEHQ01. Next base: position 29,343 of record JAAELC010000243.1, on the reverse strand, counting down.
CTCCTCCTGGTGTGCTTCCTGCAGTTGGGCTTTTTCGGCTTCCGCCGCGGCGTTGATCTGCTGCCTGGCCCTGGCTATGCCGAGTTCCAGATAACGGCTGCGTACACCTGCCATTTCCTGAAGGCTCCGCCAGAAATTCAAGCGGTCCCGGCAGGCATGGATCAGGGTGCGGGTCACCGCGAGTTGCCGCAGTTCTCCGTTGCTGTTGATTGCCCATACATAAGGTATGTGTTGTGCGGATTCCTCTTCCGGCATTGCCAGATACTCTGCCACCGGCAGCAACAACTCGCTGTCGCAGGCCAGGGGTACCGGGACGAAATGCTCTCTCAGCCTCTGAATCAACAGGGCGTAATCCGCGAAAGTAAATGCAAGTTCACTGCTGACTGTCTGACCGTCGTCGTCCAGATAGCTGAATGGGTGCAGCGGCCAGTCCTTCTTCGGCTGGGGGTTGTCGCTGAAATCCATCCGGTCTGCGAAGCTGTCTCCGGCAGCGGGATTGATTTGAAAGAATGGGTGGGCTCGTCCCTCCAGTGCCGCGCCGGCTACCAACCAGCCGTTCAGGCCCAGATCCTGACCAGTCGGCCGAAGGCCCACATTGATCATGTGCATCCCGGTGCGGGTGGTTTTCAGGGCAGTGGAGAATTGATGCAGCAAATGCTGATGGCGTGCCGCTGAGGTCTGACTGACCACGGCCTGCCGATGACTGATTCCCAGATAGCCCAGTTCGGTTCGAAAATGGGCGAAAGGATCTGTGTCGGTATCCCTGCCCGGATTGGCGTGAGCCAGCACTCGGATAAGAATTTGTACGGGACGGCCGGAATTGAGCAGTCTTGAAAAATCCGGCATGGCGCTGCCCGCTGCCCTCAGTGCGGTTTCCAGTGCGACTACGGCAGGTACCAGCAGCAGTTCCTCCTGGGAAAACGCCTCCCAGTTAAAACTTTCGAACCAGGGATCGTGAATGGCCTCGTCGTAGCGGTTGTCGATTTCCAGTTTCGCTATACGGGTTGCGGAAAATATTTCGGCAAGCCGTGCCGCTTCCTGGTCAAACAACTCTTTGGCCCGCACGCAGGGGTTGTCCGTAGTGATGGATTCGAATCCGGGGATGGTACTGAAAATGCTTTCATCGATTCCTTCCAGGTGAACGAATCTGACCAGGACAGGCTCCATCTCATAGGATTTCAGGGTCTGGAGGGCTTGTTCGATACGTCGGCGCCGTTCTTCAGACATGCCCATCGAGCCTTGGGAATGGTCCATCACTTCAGACAGGGCAGCGGCGTTGAACATTCCTGACGAAGGCCCTATCGCCTCGCGCACCATGGCAGGTTCCAGGGACTCTAGGGATTTCTCTTTTTCGATCTGCAGCAGTTTCTCGAGGCCTTGGGCGAGTTTATCGATCTCGCTTAAGAAACGATTGTGCCTTGGAATCAACCGGCTGCGAAGCAGGTGAATCATGAGGTGAATCGCCGGATAATGGCCGTACGCAAGGAACTGGCCAGTGTCGGGAACCACCGCCAGCAGTTGTTCGATATCGGCTTTCAGCATCTGGGTGCTGTCGGCATCCAGCGCCAGTTGGGCCACCATTTCTTCGCTGGTTTCACGGAGCAGTGGACCGGCTTCCACAGGAATATCGACATCGAACAGACGCTTTCTGATTGCCCATTCCAGCCGCTGCAGATTGTCTTTCAATATTCTGGCGCTATCCACCCCGGATGCGAAATTGTCCACGGCAGCTTCCAGGAAACCGGCAACCGGCTGGGCCAGGTGAGTCCCTTCCTCGTTCCCGTAGCCAGCTTCCGGTGGATGCAGATACAGAGGGTAGTCGTACTGGAGGCGCGATGCGTCCCGGTAAGGCGCGAGCAGGGCCGGTAGAAAATCTTTATCCAGAACCTCCAGGCGAACCCGGGTGGTGGGATCTCCCAGATGGAAGTGTCTCAGGTCATAGAGTATGCGCCGGGTAGCTTCCCCATCCTTGATGGACGGGGGCATTGCCGGAAGGGGGCTTTCGGTTGGTTCGTTGGATGTCATTTCTAAACGCCTCCCGGCCTTGGGTATTGATCCGGAGCCCGGTGTTCCTCGCCGGGTCGAGTCGGCGGGGTCGGTCCCCTGGCTTCTGCTCGAAGCTTCTGTTTAAGTCCGGGCCACGATCGCCTTGTGCCCCCGGATTGTTCAGGATGATTAATCGCTCCGCATCCCCAGTGTCACCTTGTGATATTCACCGGATTTTTCAGTCCGTACCCCCAGAGTTACCTCTGCTGGTATTCAGATCATGCTTCCTGTCCTACGGGTCAGCCACCGAAGCGTTTCCCTGGTGGACCCGGCGATGATTATTCGCTGAGCCGTTACAGGGTGGCATTCCACGCAGTATGTCGAATAACCGCACTTTAAACCGTGCTTAAACCGCGCTTAAACCGTGTCAAAGCGTTTTATACGGCAAAACGATCGAGTGCCGCATTCAAGGCGGCCAGTTTTTCTCCATCGGTTATATCCATCCCGTGGGCAGATTGCTCGCTGTATACCGGGGCGTCCGTGTCCAGATAGATCAGCCCGATCGGTGGCCGGCTGAGATCCCGGGCAACGTCCATGGCAGCCAGCCAGTCGTGAGGATCGTGCTCCCGCTGTTCGCTGAATACTCTCTTGACCCCCGGATCCATGGGTATTCCGTCTTCATGGGTCAGCAGTAGCATACGTTCCGGATTTTCCTGATAGGGTTTGCAGAAGTCCGGAGAAAAAACAGGACAGCGCTGCAGGATACGAACGAACCCCGTGCCCTTGTGCTGATGGGCGGCTTTAATGGTTTCGTACAACAGGGGCGGGTTCCAGTCCGGTACCTGAGCAATGAATGAGACGTTGCTGATGCCGAGAGTGACCGTTAACGGATTCATCGGGGGCAGTGGTGCACCGACAGGGTGGGTATTGGTAGATGCCCCTGTTGGCGTGGTCGGTGAGGTCTGTTTCTTGGTCAGCCCGTAGATGCCGTTGTCGAAGATCAGCACTACCATGTCCATGTTGTAGCGCATGGAATGAATCCAGGCGCCGGCACCGATTGAAAAACAGTCCCCGTCCCCGGTACCTACCCAGACATCCAGGTCCGGGCGGCGCGCTTTGACCCCGTTGGCCAGGGGCAGGGCGCGACCATGGAGTCCATGAAGTCCGTAAGTTCCAACGTAGTGGGGCAAGCGGCTGGAACAGCCGATGCCGGATACCACCACCGATTTCTCCGGGAGCATCTGGGCATCTCTGAGAACCCTGTGCATGGTATTGAGAACCGCCAGGTCGCCACACCCCGGACACCATCGGGCTTCACCACCCGCGTAATCACCGAGCGTGAAGTAGCGCTCGAATACTTCCAGTGACCAGTCGGCCTTGAGTCCAAACATGGCGTTCTCCTCAGTTCTGTAGATTCTGCAGATTTTTGCTGATCACGCGGTAGAGCATGCCGGGTTGCAGTGGATGGCCGTAGACCACCGACCAGCAATCCACATCCACCAGGGTCTTGGCCCGCAGCACCATGGCCAGTTGGGCGTAACGTCGATTCTCTTCGTCAATCAGGGGGTCATCCAGATTGTCGCTGTAGTTGATCTCGACAGTCATGACCTTTTTGAAGCGACTGAAAATCTCTGTCAGCCCCGGCTCCAGGGGTGACAAAAAGCGCAGATGCAGCGAGGAAACCCGCTGACCTTCCTCCCGCAACTGATCGATTGCCTCCTCGATCGCACCCAGGGTGGAACCCCAGCCCACGATCAGCAGATCACCTTCGTCATCCCCATGGACTTCGGGTGGGTTCAGGGTCTTGAGCAGTGCGGCCAGTTTACGGCTGCGCATCCTGTGGGTCACCTGATTGGTATCCGAATCGTAGGCCACCTTGCTGCGCTCGGTGTGGGATAGGCCCGTGAGTACGTACTCACCATTGCGTTGTCCGGGGATGGGTCGCGGCGAGAGCCCGCTCTCCTCATCCCAATTGTACGCCGGAATATTTTCATCCCAGGCGGACTGATCTACCGGGGAGGTAAACCACTCTTCCTTTACTTCGGGGCGTGGATAGGGTTGTACCCCGGTTGCCAGGTTGGCGTCGGTGAGCAGGATCACCGGAATGCGAAATGCTTCAGCCAGCTTGCGTGACAGTATGACGAAATGCAGACACTCCTCAATGGTGGACGCGGCGAGGACCACCTTCGGGGCATCGCCCGGCGCACCGTAAAGGGCACTCAACAGGTCTGCCTGCTCGACCTTGGTTGGCAGGCCGGTTGCCGGCCCGCCTCTTTGAACATCCACGATGACCAAAGGTACTTCCGCCATAACGGCCAGCCCGATCATTTCGGTTTTCAAAGCCAGCCCGGGTCCGGAGGTGATGGTACAGGCAGTCTTGCCGGCATAGGAAGCGCCGATGGCAAAACCAATTGCAGCAATCTCGTCTTCGGCCTGATGCACGAATCCGCCCACGTTCTGAAATACTTCAGCTACGTAATGAGATGCGGATGTCGCCGGGGTGATGGGATACATGGAGACCAGTTCCATGCCGGCTGCCATGACGCCCAGCCCCACGGCCTGGTTGCCATTGGTAATGATGGCAGGCTTTGACTGGTCTGTGGTGTAGGGCTCGATGCGGTAGTGGTATTCGATCTCTTCACTGGCAAACTCGAAACCGGCGTTGAACAGTTCCTGATTCGATTTGATCACCTTCTCCCCCTTGCGGGAAAAAGTCTGGGTGATCTCTGCGAGGCATTTATCCAGCTCCCGGCTGTAGATCCGTGCCAGCATACCCAGGGCAAACATGTTTTTGCCTTTTCGCGGATTCTGGGTGAGTTTCAGGCAGGCCTCTTCCATGGCCAGTTCATGCACGATCAGACCATTCTTTCTGAATTCAGAGACGGCGGCGCTGTAGGCGTTCCGGATCTCTACCTGGGGATCGTTTGCCCACTTGTTTTCCAGCAGCACGACGGTGCCCTTCTTGTAGGCGCCGTTGGCGATACGGGAGTAGAGCACCTGCTCGTTGAAAGCGACCACCAGGTCAGCTTCGTTCCCCATGTTGGTGATGTAACTGGAGCCGAGTCGGACCCGAATACCACTGGCGCCGGCGGGGGAGCGTGCGGGAGGTTGTATTTCAGCGGGAATGATCTCCACGGTCCAGACCCCGTTCCCCATCTTTCCGCTGATGGATCCAAATGTCTGCCCACACTTCTGCGCTCCCTCACCGGAGTCGCTGACTACTTCGATAATGTGCTCGGAGATCTGGACGGGTTGACTGAATCCGCCATCAATCACGTTACTCGTGCCCGTTTCCGTCGGTGTGATCATTGGAAACTCCCCTGTATCATTGTTATAAAGACGGCTGATGGAAGCGACAGAACAGTTCGAAACATTCTAGTGGTATAAAATTAAAAAAATCAAGGCTATTATTCGCCCTGTTCCTTGAGGGCGCCCATAAAACCGAACCTTGAGCGTTGTTTTATCGCGTAATACAGGTTATACATCGGGGACCCATTCGTGCTTTCGCCAGGGGATAAAGGGCGGAAGTACTCTCAAAGTCAAAAGAAAAGACAGCAGCTCACAGTTCCTGTGGAGGAGAAATAATGCCCATGAAGATTGGAGTTCCAAAGGAGGTCCATGCCGAGGAGTGCCGGGTCGCCTTGACGCCGAATACGGCGGAACAGATTGGTAAGCTGGGTTTTACCATCGCAATGGAGGCCGGCGCCGGAGAAAATGCACACTTCTCGGATGATGCCTACCGTGAAGTGGGGGTCGAGGTGGTCGACGATGTGAAAGCGTTGTGGGCCAGTGCCGATATTCTGATGAAGGTGCGGGCTCCCGAACTCCATCCTGGGTTGGGAGTTGATGAAGCGGAGTTGCTGCGGGAGGGTTGTACCCTCATCAGTTATATCTGGCCCGCCCAGAACGAAGCATTGATGCAGCGACTGGCCAAACGCAATGTCACGGTCATGGCCATGGACAGCGTTCCCCGGATTTCCCGTGCTCAGAAACTCGATGCGCTCAGTTCGATGGCCAACATAGCGGGCTATCGGGCGGTGATCGAGGCGGCGAGTCAGTTCGGCAGGTTTTTTACCGGCCAGATTACCGCGGCCGGTAAAGTACCACCGGCCAAGATCATGGTAATCGGCGCGGGGGTTGCGGGACTTGCCGCTATTGGTGCTGCCGGATCCATGGGAGCGGTAGTTCGGGCATTCGATACGCGTCCGGAGGTGAAAGAGCAGGTCGAGAGCATGGGTGCTGAGTTCCTCATGCTCGATTTTAAAGAGGATGAGGACGGCGCCGGTGAGGGCGGTTATGCCAAGGTAATGAGTAAGGAATTCATCGAAGCGGAGATGAAACTCTTTGCCGACCAGGCAATGGAAGTGGATATCATCATCACCACGGCACTGATTCCCGGTAAGCCTGCACCCGAGCTGATTACCGCCGGCATGGTCGAGTCCATGAGGGATGGCAGTGTCATCGTCGATCTCGCCGCCGAGCAGGGTGGAAACTGCGCGCTTACCGAGCCCGGTAAGATTGTAGAGAAACACGGGGTGACACTGATCGGATTGACCGATCTGCCCAGCCGTCTTCCGACCCAGTCCAGCCAGCTCTACGGTACAAATCTTCGGCACCTGTTGAATGATCTGACACCTGAAAAGGATGGTCAGATCAATGTCGATATGGAAGATGAGGTGACTCGTGGCGTAACGGTTATAAAAGAGGGCGAAATCACCTGGCCACCGCCACCGCCCAAACTCTCCGCCGCACCGGCTGCGGTAGCGACCGCTGCTCCAAAGGTGGAGGAAACTCCCGAACCCGAATCGAAAGGTTGGGGCAATCTCATTGCTGCCTGTATCGCGGGGGTACTGATGCTGGGTGTGGGCAGTGTGGCTCCCCCCGATTTTCTGGCCCATTTCACCGTGTTCATTCTGGCCTGCTTTGTGGGCTACATGGTGATCTGGAATGTCACCCCGGCGCTGCATACACCGTTGATGAGCGTGACCAATGCCATCTCCGGAATCATTGTGATTGGTGCGCTGTTGCAGATATCCAGTTCCTCGACAGTGATCGTGATACTGGCTGCGATATCCATTCTTATCGCCACCGTGAATATTGTCGGTGGATTTCTCGTCACCCAGCGCATGCTGAAGATGTTTCAGAAATAGGGGCTGTAAAAAATGAATGAAGGCATGATTACAATCGCCTATATTGCGGCGAGCATTCTATTTATTCTGGCCCTCGGTGGTCTGAGCAATCAGGAAAGCGCCCGACGGGGTAATGTCTACGGCATCGTGGGTATGCTGATAGCTATCGTGGCTACCGTGCTGGGTGCCCAGGTGACCAGCTACACCACGCTTATTGTCTGTATGGCGATCGGTGGCGGTATCGGCGCCTATCTGGCCAAACGGGTGGAGATGACCGAAATGCCGGAACTTGTGGCCATGCTGCACAGTTTCGTCGGTCTGGCTGCCGTGCTGGTGGGATACGCCAGCTACATCGATCCAACGAACCAGCTGACCGGGGTCGCACATAGCATCCACGCGATCGAAATCTATCTCGGCGTGCTGATCGGGGCGGTCACCTTCACCGGTTCAATCGTTGCTTTCGGCAAGTTGCGGGGCATCATTACCAGTAAACCCCTGACCCTGCCCGGCCGCCATCTGTTTAACCTGGGGTTGGGTGTGGCCTGTATCTTTCTGGGTATCGGGTTTGTGGGTGCTGAATCTCTGGGGTCCGGCATGGTGCCGTTGCTGATCATGACGGCGATTGCGCTCTTGTTCGGCGTTCACATGGTGATGGCCATTGGTGGCGCCGATATGCCGGTTGTCGTCTCCATGCTAAACAGTTATTCAGGCTGGGCCGCGGCCGCCACGGGTTTCATGCTTTCCAACGACCTGCTGATCGTCGTCGGTGCGCTGGTGGGCAGTTCGGGTGCCATCCTCAGTTACATCATGTGCCGCGCCATGAACCGGAAGTTCCTGGCGGTGATTGCCGGTGGTTTTGGAACCTCCGGTGGCACGGTGGTCTCGGATGTGGAGCAGGGGGAAGTGGTACCTGTGAGCGCGGAGGATACCGCTGAGATTCTCAAGAATGCGTCCCGCGTCATCATAGTGCCGGGTTACGGCATGGCCGTCGCCCAGGCCCAATACCCGATCTACGAGATGACCAAGAAACTCCAGGCCCAGAATATCGAAGTGAGATTCGCTATTCATCCGGTGGCTGGTCGCCTGCCAGGTCATATGAATGTATTGCTGGCGGAGGCTAAGGTCCCCTATGATATCGTCATGGAAATGGACGAAATCAACGAGGATTTTCCCGATACTGATGCCGTGCTGGTAATCGGCGCCAACGATATCGTCAATCCCGATGCCCAGGACAATCCCGGCAGTCCCATTGCCGGAATGCCGGTGCTCGAGGTGTGGAAGGCGAGGACGGCCATCGTAATGAAGCGTAGTATGGCAACCGGTTATGCAGGTGTGCAGAATCCACTGTTCTTCAAGGAGAACTCCCGTATGTTGTTTGGAGATGCCAAGAGCAGCGTGGAGGCGATTCTGGCCGCTATCTGACGAGCCGGCATAACAACTTAACACTCTTTTTCGGGGGGAGTGCCACTCAGCCGGGCATTCCCCCCCCATATTCTGATTGAGGAAAAAACATGACCGCAGAGACATCACAGATCTGGTGGACCAAAGTAGACGAAGCACCAGCCTTGGCAACTTATTCGCTGTTACCCATCATCCAGGTTTTTCTGAAGGGTTCGGGTGTATCAGTGGATACCAAGGACATCTCTCTGGCGGGTAGGATTATCGCCAATTTCCCTGAGAATCTCAGGGAGGAACAGCGGATTCCCGATGAACTGGCTTTTCTGGGTGAGCTGGCGAAAACCCCTGAGGCGAACATTATCAAGCTGCCCAATGTCAGTGCTTCCATACCCCAGCTGAAAGCGGCTATCAAAGAGTTACAGGACCACGGGTTCGATATCCCCGACTACCCGGAGGAGCCAAAAACAGACGCCGACAAAGCGATTAGGGATCGCTATGCCAAAGTTCTGGGAAGTGCAGTCAACCCGGTGTTGCGTGAAGGAAACTCCGATCGCCGGGCGGCAGCCGCCGTCAAGGAGTTCGCCCAGAAAAATCCCCATCGGATGGGCACCTGGAGTTCTGATTCGAAAAGCCACGTAGCGGCCATGAAGAGCGGCGACTACCGGGGCAGTGAAAAATCCACGACCCTGTCAAAGGCAGATCAGGTAACGATCGAGTTTGCCGGGGAGGATGGAACCACCACCCGACTGAAAGACAGTCTGGCCCTGGAAGCGGGTGAAGTCATCGATGCAGCCGTCATGAGTCGGCGGGCGTTGCGGGAATTCTTAGAAGAGCAGATGCAGGATGCCAAACAGCAGGGTGTCCTTTTTTCACTGCACCTCAAAGCCACGATGATGAAAGTGTCCGATCCGATCTTCTTCGGACATGCCGTATCGGTCTATTTCAAGGATGCCATTGAGAAGCATTCCGCCGTTCTCGAGGAACTCGGCGTCAATCCCAATCTGGGTCTGGGTGATCTGTACGCGAAGATTTCTAAGCTTCCCGAGGCTCAGCGTACTGAGATCGAAGGGGACATCGAAGCCTGTTATAAAACCCGTCCTGATCTTGCCATGGTGAATTCCGATAAGGGTATCACCAACCTGCATGTGCCCAGCGATGTGATCATCGACGCATCGATGCCGCCGATGATCCGGGATTCCGGAAAGATGTGGGGCTGGGACAACAAGCTCCACGATACCAAGGCGCTGATCCCCGATCGCTGCTATGCCGGGGTTTACCAGGCAACCGTGGAGGATTGTATCAAGCACGGTGCGTTGAACCCGGCTACCATGGGCACGGTACAGAATGTGGGTCTCATGGCGAAGAAAGCCGAGGAGTACGGGTCCCACGACAAAACGTTCGAAATGTCCGGTAAGGGAACGGTTCGAGTGACTGATGGTTCCGGGAACGTGTTGCTCGAGCAACCGGTTGAGCAGGGGGATGTTTTCCGCATGTGTCAGGTCAAGGACGGACCCATTCGTAACTGGGTGAAGCTGGCCGTCGATCGGGGAAGGGCAAGCGGTTACCCCGTGGTCTTCTGGCTGGACAAGGACAGGGCCCACGATGCTCAGATCATCGACAAGTTAAACAAGTATCTTCCGGAGAACGATACCGCCGGCCTGGAAATTCATGTCATGTCTCCTGCGGATGCTACCCGATACTCTCTGGAAAGAGTCAGGGCAAGCAAGGATACTATTGCCGCAACCGGTAACGTATTGCGTGACTACCTGACCGATCTGTTCCCCATCCTGGAACTGGGTACCAGCGCAAAAATGCTTTCCATCGTGCCGTTGATGAATGGCGGCGGTCTGTTTGAAACTGGCGCCGGTGGTTCGGCTCCCAAACACGTGCAGCAGTTCGTCAAGGAAGGGCACCTGCGTTGGGATTCTCTGGGTGAGTTTCTGGCCTTTGCGGAGTCGCTGGTACATCTTGGTAACGTGACCGGAAATCAGAATGCCAAGCTGTTTGCAGAAACTTTGGGCGGGGCTACAGCCAAATTCCTCGACAGCGGCAAGTCACCCTCCCGGGTGGTGAACGAACTGGATAACCGGGGGAGCCATTTTTATCTGGCACTCTACTGGGCCCAGGCTTTGGCTGCACAGAGCAAGGATACTGCCCTTCAATCACGTTTTGCCCCGCTAGCGAAGCAACTCACCGACAACGAAGACAAAATTCTCGAAGAGTTACTGGCGGCCCAGGGCAGCGCGGTTGATATGGGAGGCTACTACCAGCCCGACGATGAGAAAACCGGCAATGCCATGCGTCCGAGTACAACCCTGAACGCTGCACTGGCGACGCTGTAAAGGTACCGTTACCTGTGTGAATCAACGGCCACTGTTAAGTATCCAGTGGCCGTTGAATTGAACACGCCAGCGGCTCTGGGGTGGAGTACTCGACCCGTCTGCATCACCACTGACGGGCGGGTTGTCCCTGCTTCGCTTGGGCACCGGTCTTGAGCATCCTGCTCAAGCCATTCACCGCTGCGCAGTTCATCCAGCGCAATTTCTGGATACTTATTAGTTTCCGCGGCCCTAAGAATCCCGATGGGGCTCCATTGGCGCACTATTCGTCGTGGTCGATCTGGATATCGTTTTGTTGCATTGAGGTACGGGTTGTTCCATGACATCGCGGGTACGGGAGAGAGCATGGGGTCAAAGCAGACTGAAGCTGGAACCATGGCCGGGTATTCAACAAGGATCGCCCAGTATCGTATCGAGACCCTGGGGGGTGGTTTGCGGATAACCCAGGACCAGCGGCGGCAGGCCCCCGGGGCTGCCTTGCTGATGATTGGGATTATCGCCTTCGCATTACTCTTTTCACCCATCGGACCATTCTCACTGAACGGGACACAACTTCCCTGGTCGGTGGTCATAGTAACCGCCATTGGTGGAATCGGTGCCCTTGCCGTGATTTCGTTCATGGAGATCTATACCAGGGAACACCTGTTCACTCAGCACAATATTCGAATCATCGAGCGCAGAGCGGACAAGTTGGTGAGAGAAGTCAGTTTCGATTATCAACCCCCGTTGGACACCGAAATTCTCCGGTTGAGCCGGTTAGGGCGCAATCAGCAGGCTTTTCCCTGGCAGTTGATTCTGAGGCCTGAGCCGGATGACAGGGTCGTGTTACAGCTGGCAAGGCAAAAGGACCTTAAGCAGCTTCTGGAGATTCTTGAAAAGCATCTGGAGTTGAGCGTGAAAGCGTCATTGTAAAGAGGGAAGGGTTCTGTGTCGGATAGTTTTTACCCCCTGGCGCCAGGTTTTCCGCAATGGCGCGCACCCTCGGTACTGGAGACCAGACATGTGGGCAGTTTGAACAGGGTGGAATCGGATTATGGAAAAAGAAGGGATCGAGGAATTCAAGGCCAGGCTTTTGTGTTTGAGATCAGAGCTTGAAGAAACGAAGAAATCGAGCCGGGAGGACGGTGATACGGTGGAGCTGGATCAGTCCAGGGTGGGTAGACTCTCCCGGATGGATGCCATGCAATCCCAGCAAATGGCGTTGGAAACGGCCAGGCGTTGTCAACAGCGGCTGACCAAAATTGAAGGTGCGCTGCGACGAATAGATTCCGGGGATTACGGTAGCTGCTTTGTCTGTGGCGACCCGATCGACAGGCGACGACTGGAGGCAGATCCGACCAGTACCCGTTGTATGGGGTGTATCGAAGAATGAGTTTATTCAGCAGTTTGGGGTCAGTGTAAAAACTCTATATTTCGATTTCAAAGCAGGGTCATTTTCACTGTTTTTACACTGACCCCAAATATCCTGCAAATATCCCAATATCTAGTTTATTGTTTCCGTGGCTCTAACTTTTCGAGTAGCAGAAAGATCGGCTGACTTGCTCCCATCGCTGCCGTGATGACAATTTGTGACTCATTGCGTATAGCAATTTTTTAAATTTTAAACTGGCTTACCACTTCTTGCAATTGTCCACTCAGGGCCGCCAGCTCAGTGCTGGAGCTTGAAGTTTGCTTGGCACCCACAGCTGTCTGTTCAGCAGTTTGTTGAATGCTGAGTACACTGCGATTGATGTCTTCTGCGACCAGGCTCTGCTCTTCTGCGGCTGTTGCGATTTGAGTATTCATTTGCACAATTGTCTCTACTGCAGTGGTGATGGAGGTCAATGAGCCACCAGCTTGCTGGGCCTGCTCCACCGTTACTCGGGCATTGTCACGACTCTGTCCCATCACTTTAAACGACTGCTCGGCACCGTTTTGCAAAGACTCGATCAGGGCCTCGATTTCTGTGGTTGAGTCCTGGGTGCGTTTAGCCAGTGTACGGACCTCATCCGCAACAACGGCAAAACCACGGCCTTGATCACCGGCACGTGCGGCTTCAATCGCAGCGTTCAACGCCAGCAGATTGGTCTGTTCTGCAATGCTCTTGATGACATCCAAAACAGTACCGATATTCTCACTATCTCCCTTCAACTTCTCAATCACACGGGCTGAGTCTTCCACCTCGTTGGCCAGATTCTTAATCGACTGAATGGTTTCTGCGACGACTTTACTGCCGGTTTTGGCTTCGTGGTCTGCATCACTGGCAGCACTGGAGGCCTGTGTTGCACTACGAGCCACCTCCTGTACAGTCGCAGACATCTCATTGATAGCGGTGGCGACTTGTTCCGTTTCATTTTTTTGATTGTTCACACCGGCACTAGTCTGCACAGTGACCGCAGCCAGCTCATCAGCAGAAACTGCGAGCTGTGTGGTATAACTGGCAATATGCCCGATGGTACTCCTTAGCTTCGTAGTGAAGTGATTGAAGTTTTCACCCATCTCTCCGATCTCATCCCTTGAGCTGACCGGAATTTGCTGAGTAAGGTCACCCTCGGAGATGTCCCTGATCAAGTCATTCGTTTGTTTGACTGGCTTCACAATACCGCGTGTTACAAGCAGTGCAATACCCACACCCAGTGCGATGGAAACCAACGTGCTGAAGAGAACAAAGTTGATAGTAAAGCTGGATATTGCCTCCTGTTCCTTACCTCTCACTCCGATCAATTGTTCTTCTGCGTCTATGATTTCCTTCAGCTGTGCGCGTGTTGCATCCATAAGCTCTTTACCGGCACCGTTTTTCATCATGAGCGCAACACTTTCGATCGTTTTAGTGTACTGATTCATTTCCCGACGAGCATCAATTTCTGGACGAGCCGCCTTCTCCAGCCACATACCAGTGCGACTCTCGAGATTCTGTATATCTGCCTCGTTCACCGATGAGTACACGATCAATGAACGCAACTCTTCAAGATGCTTTTTAAAAGAGTCCTGACCGTTGATATAGGGCCCTAATGATGTATCCTCACCCGTTAACAAGAAGCCACGTTGTCCTGTTTCCATGTTCACCAGATCCAGCGTAAGAGAAGTTACGAGATGTTTACCTTTCGGATCATCCTCAAGCTTGTCATCAATAGCTGACAGGGTTTCGCGAATACTGTCAAATATCTCCTTCCCAATGGTACGAGCTGAAATACTCTCAAACTTCACTAGTGCTGTTTCGCCCTGAGTCACCTCCCGTCGTACTGAGATCTCCTGCTTTGCGACCTCTTTGATCCAGCGTTCTTTCAGTTCGGTGATTTTCTCCCAGCGCGTCCCTTGCGCCGGATTATCGCCTGTCAGGTTCTTCCCCTTGGCAATCAGTTCATCAAACACGACCATGCCCCTGTTGAGCGGATCCAAGTATTCATCTTCTCCCGCTATCAGGAAACCCCGCTGGCCGGTTTCCATGTTAACCATGGCAGAGCCAACCCCTTCTGCAACACGAATTACCTTATGGGTATGATTCACCCATTTTGTTGAGTCAATCAAAGTACTCACATTCAGAAATACAATGACAGATACCGTTGTCATCAAGGTGAGAATCAAACCAAAACCTCCCCCCAACTTGAATCCAAACCGCATGTTTCTTATTGTGTTCATTGCGAACTCCATTTGCGTACCCTTTCTTCACTGCCGGTGTAGTAAATTCCACTCACTAATGTATCTAGCGGCTAGGGGTAGGATTTCTTTAGAATTGGATGAATCTGGTTATACACTGAGTCGCTCAGAATAGACGTGAGCAGTTTGTGAGCAGTTTGGGGTCAGTGTAAAAACTCCATATTTCTATTTGAAAGCAGGAACCCTTGCCGCTGCTTTTACACTGACCCCAATTACCTAGTGCTACAACAGTCCCCATAAAAATCCCATTTTATATACTTATCAGAAATTATTGTTTTGAAAACCCAAAGATAGGTTAAGTTTGCATCCAGAATGTCGACAACACTATTTTACACCGGCATATTTCAAACGACAGTTGCCGGATTTTTGATTCTTTAAGGGTTAAACGGAGCAATTTCAAGATGAAACGAGTTCTCGGCAATTTCACTGCGCTGGTGCTGGCAGGGCTGATGTTTGTGGGGCATGGCGCTTTCGCGAGTGACTATAAAGTGGGAGTACTCGCGAAACGGGGGGCCGCCAAGGCCGTCCAGAAGTGGGGGAGCACCGCGGAGTACCTGAACGAAAAACTACAGGGCGACACTTTCACAATCGTTCCTCTGGATTTCGAGCAGGTCTTCCCGGCTATTGAGAAAGGCGAAGTTGACTTTTTCCTGGTGAACTCGTCCATGTTCGTGACTGCAGAGGTCAAGTTTGGCGCCAGCGCCATGGCCACTATGGTCAATTCCCGGCAGGGGGAAGCGCTGAAGTCTTTCGGGGGTGTGATCCTGGCCTACGTCGACCGGGATGATATCAATAGTGTTGAAGACATCAAGGGTAAGAACTTCATGGCCGTCAAAGGGAGTTCTTTTGGTGGCTGGCAGATGGCGTACAAGACCTTCCTCGACAGCGGTATAAACCCGATGAGTGATTTCGCCAGCGTTCAGTTCGGTGGCAAACACGACAACGTGGTTTTCGCGGTTCAGAATGGCGAAGTGGATGCCGGCACGGTACGCACAGACACCTTGGAGCGCATGACTGCAGAGGGTGATATTGACCTCTCGGAGTTCAAGATTATCGATGCCCAGGAACACGCTGATTTTCCTTTCGTAGTCAGTACACCGCTCTACCCGGAGTGGCCTTTTGCCAAAACACAAGCCACGCCGATTAAGGTAGCGCAACAGGTCGCCGTTGCACTTACTGAGATGAAGGCCGAAACCAATGCCGCCAAAAAGGCCAAAATCGTTGGCTGGACCGCGCCCCTCGACTACAGCGAAGTCGAAGAGCTGCAGAAAGTTCTCAAAGTCGGCGCATACCAGGAATAGAGACCAGACTCTTAACACATACCCCTGCAGCCCGAGTTTCAGGGTGCAGGGGGAATCGGAATAACCAAAATGCAAGCACACAAATTAGTTGATTACGCAAAAGGCCGGCTGTTCCAACTCATGATTGGGGCAATGACGCTTGGTGTCTTGACCCTTTCGGCAGTATCCATCCACTTGACCTTTGACGGTTTTGGCTCGCTGGGCCAGGAGGTTTCCAGTAGTCTGCAGGTCGGGCAGAGCAAAATTGAGCAGACCTTCGACCAGAGCCTCGGTCAGATTTCAGAAACAATCACCGAGACCGAAGAATACGCCAGTAAATCGCTTGTCGGCGATTTGACATCGAGTATGCAAGGCGAACTGAAGGTCACTGAAAAGGTTTTGAATGATGCGCTCATGGAAACTGCCGGTGCTCTGGCAGGTATGTTGTCAGCGGTCGCTCCCGAGGCCATCCTTGGCAAGAAATTCTCCACCCTGATCGGTTACGTAAAGGTGGCGAACGTCAATCCCCGTGTTGTCTACGTGGTCTACATGCGCCCGGGTAGCAACAAGCCCTTTACCAGGTACGTCAATCGCAAGAACCCTTTGGTCAAGGCCTTGATTACCAAGGGACAAGGCAGAACCCCGTTGGATAAGCTCCTGTCAGCCGCCGCTAGGGATACCAGTATTCAACAGATATCCCGACCGATCACCTTTGAAGGCAAGGAACTCGGCAGCGTGATTCTCGGGGTGTCCATTGAAGTGGTGAACCAGCGCGTCGCAGAGATGCAATCCAGGTTTGACAATCTGAGCAGTGGCAGCGGCGCCAAGGTGAAAGAGGCACTGCAGACCGTGGCCCAGGCAATCACGAATGAATTGCAGGCAAACTTCACGCTGGTCAACGAGCAAAGCGCAGAGTCCAGCCGTGCCGCGCAAACCAATATTGACCAGACTGCCAAGGAATTGCTCTGGATACAGACGGGGACCATGGCCGCCATCGGCTTATTCATACTGGCGGTACTTTGTGTATTCTTCATGCGGCGTGTGATCTACCCGATCAACCTGCTGCAGGCAACCCTACAGGATATCGCCGCAGGAGAAGGAGACCTGACCCAGCGTCTCCCCGAAAACGGCAATGATGAAATTGCGAAAGTGGCCAATGCATTCAATATGTTTGTAAGCAAAATCCAGAAAACACTGAGTTACACCAGCGATGTTACCAACGACCTCAGCAGTGGCACGGATATGCTGGCGAAGATCGCACACGACAACGATGAGAATGTAAGCAAGCAACAGGCGGAAACTCAGCAGGTGGCAACCTCCATTACCGAGATGGCAGCCACTGTCAAAGAAATTGCGCATAGTACGGATTCAGCTGCTTCCGCAGCACGCGAGACCAACAACGAAGCAAGCCAGGGCAAGATGGCCATGGATAGCACCGTGAAAGCCATCGATACTCTGGCTGCAGAGGTGACGGAAGCCGCTGAGGTGATCAACAAACTCGAAGCGGATAGCGGGGCTATTAGCTCGGTTCTTGACGTGATCCGTGGGATCGCCGAACAAACCAATTTACTGGCACTGAACGCTGCGATCGAGGCCGCACGCGCAGGTGAGCAGGGGCGGGGCTTTGCGGTTGTGGCAGATGAAGTACGTACTCTGGCAAGCCGAACTCAGGACTCGACCAGCGAGATCCACAACATTATCGAAAATCTGCAGAACGGCACCCGCAATGCAGTGCAGGTGATGAACGGTGGCCTGGACACGGCCAAGCAGACTGTGGAGACAGCAGGCCGCACCGGCAGCGCGCTGGACAACATCGTCCAATCGGTTTCAACCATCATGGACATGAACACCCAGATTGCCACCGCCTCGGAGCAGCACACGGTAGTTGCACAGGAAATCGACAGTAGTGTGGCGCGAATCTCCGAATTGTCCGAAATCGTCGCCCAGGGTAGTAGCCGGACGACCGATAACAGTCAGAAACTGTCTGCGCTCGGGGACAAATTGCAGAGCCTGGTGAAGCAGTTCAAGGTCTGAATAAATCCAGGTTTGACAATTGATGCGGCCGGATCGCCTGAATATCGGAGACCTGCTGCCCAGCAATCGGCTTAGGGCCGCGGAAATAAGTAAATGTCCAGAAATTGCACTGGATTTTGGTCCAGATTCAAGGCGTGGAAAGGGGTGCATAGCTGTTCTATGCGACCTTTTCACAACGCGGAAGCTGGGCCAAAAGACCAGCAAGACGGAATAGTTTATTTTTTCCACGGCCCATATTGAACGTCCGATCAGAGCCGAAGGCATTTAATACCAGCTCACCTCGGTAGCTTTTCCTGTCCTGGCAGTACCCACGCCTTGGAATAGCCCCCGTCGATGATAATTACCAATGAAGCCAGTCCGGCTCCACACATTGGAATTGTCCTCCCAATGACAATTGTCAATGACGCCACGCCGGTTCTTCCCGTCTAATCGGCAGGAAGGGAACTCCCGAAGCGGCAGTAAGAATCAGCAGCCCGTTACAAGGGCCGGGCTGTTCCCCCTGACAGGTGGTTACAAAAGCCACTCCCGGAAGCAACGACGATAAAGTTGGGCTGCCCGATAGATATGGGTTCCGGGTTTTACGGGCAGTGCTCGAATGACAGTTTAGTGCAGTAACGATTCCGACGGACCTCTTGGAATAAGGGGCTGGTCGTTCGGCTCGCACAGTCTCTTTTCGCTACGAAACAAAGTGGCACAAGCAGTGGTAGTACGCCAATAATTTTGTGCGTTTGAGCCCATTGCGGGAAGGCTGATCTCTGCCACTGATTCTCCAGAGGTTCTTGTTCCATATTGGAGGAGTAAGAACCATGGGTTGGGAATTTCCGCGTCTGACCAGGCGCAGCTTTTTGAAGACTTCGGGGTATGGTGGTGCCGCAATGACGCTGTTGCAGCCACTTGTCATGAGTGGCTGTGCATCGGCAAGAGAAGAGCCGGCGAAAGAAGAGATCAGCTACACTATCTGCAATTTCTGTTCGTCCCTGTGCAACGTCCGCGTCACCAGCCGCACCAGCAACGGTGTCAAACGTGTGGTCAAGCTCGATGGTAATCCCCATTCGACCCTGAATCGTGGAAAAATCTGTGCCCGTGGGCAGGCGGGTTTGCGCCAGACTTATGACAGCGATCGTATCAAGACCCCTTTGATTCGTGTCGAAGGAACCAGGCGGGGTGAGTATGCTTTCCGCTCCGCGACCTGGGAGGAAGCCTGGGACTATATCGCCAGAAAATCCGGTCAGTCCAGGGTCCAGCCATGGGAATGGACCATGATCGGTGGCTGGACATCCTGCGTATTCTACATGAACTGGTCGGTACCCTTCGCGCTGGCCAATGAAGTCCCCAATATCGTCGCATCCCCCATGCAGCACTGTGTCACCACGGGTCACCTGGGAACTGATGCGGTTACGGGGAACTTCAATATTCATGACGAAATTCTGCCTGATTTCGATAATGCGAAATACATACTGTTGATTGGCAACAATGCCTCCATCGGCGCTGTTTCCACCTGCCGGGTGGTGCGTTTCGCCCAGGGAAAGAAAAATGGGGCAAAGGTCGTGGTGCTGGATCCGCGGCTATCCGAAACGGCTGCCAAAGCGGATGAATGGATTGCCATTCGCCCGGGGACCGATCTCGAGTTTTGCCTCGCCATGCTGCATGTGATGCTCGAAGAGGGTTTCTATGACGCAAATTTTCTCAGGGCCCACACCAATATGCCGTTTCTCGTTTACAAGGATGGGAAGGGAGAGTGGCAGCTGGCAAAAGATCCCGAGGGCCGGCCACTGGTTAAAGACGATGGTGGCAAGCAGAAGCTGACCGATGCACTGGATTCGGGTCAACATGATCTGCCGGACGTTATCGATATCACGGATGCCCCGATACGCGTATTGCCGGCCTATACCAACAACAACCGCCAGGACGTGGATGGCTATGCTTTCTGTCCCGCCCTGGAAGTTCCTCGGGGTACCCGGTCCCCGTACACGGGCGAGCGGGACCTGGTGACGGTGTTTCAGGCACAACGTGAGGGAGTGAAAAACTATACTCCGGCGTGGGCGGCGAAGACCACAGGAATCCCTGCTGAGACCATTCTTCGAATTGCCCGGGAGTTCGGCACCAGCCGACCGGCCATTATCGATCCGGGCTGGCATGGGGCGCGCTACGGCAACGTCATGATGTTGCGGCGGGTTCAGGCCATGCTGCAGGCGCTCAATGGTGGTATCGACAGGGAAGGGGGCTGGATCATGAGTGGTGAGTTCCACCACAAGGCCGCCAGGCAATGGCAGGCCAAGCAATCCGGTGAAGACATGGACAGTAAACTGTCGACCCTGGCCGGCATGGACTTTGCCAATATGGTCATAGGCGCGGTTTCCCAGGGAGATCATTTCAGTCATGGTCGCCCGGGGTTTGCCTGGGCCTACTCCCAACAGCAGAAAGCGGCGGGTAAACCCTGGGTGGCTCTACCGGTAATGGCCGACGAAGGTTTGAAGGAGTCTGTGGAAGGTAAACTGAAATGGAAAGGCGAACCCTACCGGACCCGGGCACTGTTCATCAACGCAGCCAACCCGGTACGCCATTACTATCCTGACACCTATTGGAAGGACCTGATGCAGCATGAAGATATGGAGCTGGTGGTGTTACTGGACGTGCTGCCGTCCGACAGTACGCCCTATGCCGACGTCATCCTGCCTAACAGCACCTATCTGGAGCGCGACGAACCCACGCTCTATGGCAACGGTGTCAATCAGGACCTGGCGCTGACTACGCGGTACGCGGCCATCGATCCGATGTATGACTCCTGGGAATCTCCAGATGTGCTGCTCAAACTCACGGAGGTCATCAGTGGCAATGTGGAAGGGTTATTCAAATACATGGAAGTGTTGACAGGTCTCCCGGCGGAACCAGTCAAGGCCGCCCTGGAACAGAAACGAAAGGCAGGCGTGAAGAGTCCTTTCAGCGCGGCTTGTCGGGAAGTCTCTTTTGCCATGAAAGCCAAAGAGCTGGGGGTAAAACCGGAACAGATCGACGAAACACTCAGGGAAAAGGGTGTTTATCACGAAGAAGACTGGCACGAGATTCTGGCCCATTCGGCGGTACCCTACAAAATGCCTGCTGTCACCCCAAGCGGTCGCATCGAATTCTTCAGTGGTTTGTTCGACAGTCTGCGGGGCATGGGAGTGGAGGGTCCGAATTTCGATGTGCTGGCCACTGCCATACCGGCTGACTGCCGGTCCGGCAGCGGAATGGAAGAACCTTTGGATAACGACGAGTTCTACTTTACTTATGGTAAGACGGCGACGGTTTCCTACGGTTCCACCAATAGCAACAATCCGGTATTAAATGCCATCAATAACTTCAAGGCAGAAATCTATCGGGGTGTCTGGATGCATCCCGACCGGGCGGAACGGCTCGGTATCAGCAACGGTGATGGGATTCGCCTCACCAATACACTCTCCGGCCAGCAGCAGGAGGGACAGGCCTATCTGACTCGTAAAGTACATCGGGATGCACTGTTTCTCCACTCCTCATTCGGTGTGGAGAATCCCCAACTGAGTCGCAGCTATCAGTTCGGAGGAATAGCCACCAATAAGCTGATACCCCACACGGTGGAGCCTGTGGTCGCAGGATTTCGCTCCCAGGAGTTCACTATCAAGGTCAGTCGAATTGGTAATGTGGAAGGAGGTGCAGCATGACCCGTTACGCAATGGTCATCGATCTTAATACCTGTGTGGGCTGTAATGCCTGCATGGCCGCCTGTGCCATGGAGAATCAGACACCGGTTTGGAAGAACCAGTGGCGCACTTACGTACACGATACAGAGATCGGCACCGGTGAAGATATTCATCGCCGCTTTTTTCCAAGGCTGTGCAATCACTGTTCCAATCCACCCTGTATGAGTGTCTGTCCCACGGGCGCCACTTATCAGATGGATAACGGCATCGTCAGAGTAAACGAGGATACCTGCATGGGGTGTGGTGCCTGTGCCATGGCATGTCCCTACGATGCCCGGTATGCAGTGACCTACAGTGACGTAAAAAAGGGTAAAGAGTTTTTTGGCGCGGAGGGATTTTTGCGGAAATCTCCCAGTATGGATAAGTGTAACTTTTGTGCTCAACGTGTGGAAAAGGGTGAGCAGCCAGCCTGTGTGGAGACCTGTGTCGGGTCGGCACGCCAGTTTGGTGACCTGGAAGACCCGGAAGATCCGATTGCCAAACTGGTAGCCAGCGGAACTGCCCGGCCCCTGTTACCCCATCTTGGTACCCAGCCAAACGTTTATTACATCGATGACCTGAAGAGGAGAGGCTGATGGACGTCACGACGAGTTTTATGACCCAGGATATCTGGACCTGGTGGCTGGCACTGTATCTCTACTTCGGTGGCATGGGCGCGGCGACGCTCACGACTACATTTCTGACCGATATGTATCTAAAACCCCATCCACAACTGGTGCTCTGGGGTGCCTGGTCGGGGGTGGTCATGTTGAGTCTGGGCTCTTCCATGCTGTTTCTCCATCTTCTCGATCACATGGCGGTGATTCACGTGCTCAATCCCATGGTGCTCATCAACCAGCCCCACGCGTGGATAGCATGGGGCACCCAGTTCATTCTCTGGATGATGGTGTGGGGTGTGCTCTATGCGTTGCCCCACATGATGGAATCACCGTTCTTCATGAGCATTCCCATCGTGAAGGATGTTCTGCGCTGGAGTTTCATTCAAAAGACGGGTCGCACCTGCCGTGAGTACAGTAAGCTCTGCGGTTGGCTGGCCTCTATCAACGGTATCGGAACGGTTGTATACACCGGCTTGCTGCTCCAGTCTTTTCCGGCAGTGGCATTGTGGCATAACCCGGGAGTTCCCTTGTTGTTTACCGTGTCCGCTTTCTCGACTGCCATGGCCTTTCTGTTGCTGGTATTGAATCTGGCGATCAAGAAGCGGGAGGAAGACCGTCCGTTGCGTGTTTTTTATGAGCGGGTTGATCTGATTCTCATCGCAGTGGAACTGGTCATCCTGTTCTCGTTTTTCTTCTATCTCCAGCGGGGTTCCCTGTCCGCTTCGGTCTCGGCCGAACTGCTTTGGAACGATTGGGGATGGCTCATTGGATTCATCGGTTTTGGTCTGCTGGTACCGTTCTTCCTCGAATTGAAAGGTGTCATCAAGGGCTGGAGTACTCCGATACCAATTATGACCGCTTCGGTTCTGGTGTTGATCGGTGGGTATTTGTTGCGACACTATTTCATGTATGCGGGGGTCTATGTCAGACCCTGGTGAAATAAGCCAGCACCCGGCAACCTTGCCGGGTGTGTTGGCACAGTTGCTGGGTCGGCCGGATGAAGATTCACTGCCGGCCCTGCAAATCCTTTGTGAGGAGCATGCCTGGCTGAGTGCGCCGTTTGCCGAGCTGCAGGTTACCCCTCTGGATCGATGGCAGGCGGAACACACCCGATTGTTTGTCAACGGCTATCCCCGAACCCTCTGTCCTCCATTTGAATCCATCCACCGGCACGGCCGCATGGAAGGGCCGGCCTGCGATGAGCTGAAAGGTCTCTACCGGCGAGCCGGGCTTATGCCGTCCGATGGGTTACCGGCAGACTACCTGGGTACCATGCTGGAGTTTTCCGCATGGCTCTGCGCCCAGGGAACCGATGAAGCGAAGGAGACGTTACTCGATCTTCGAAGCGGGCATCTGGATAACTGGGTACCCCGGTTCTCACGTTGTGTAAGAGAGAAGTCACAGCTGCGACTGTATCGGGAACTGGGAGAAAAAATGGAATCCTGGGTTGCTTCAATCCCATGAGTGGCGGCTGGCAGGGTATTCCTGAAACACTGCTGGATGACGAGAAGCTTCTGGCAGCGGTCATCGAGGAACATGAAGCGATCTATCGCAGATACTTTCTCCAGGAGCCCGGGGTAAATCACCAGTTGCCGATCAGGCTGCAGTCATTTCGCCGAATCGATTCATGGCGTCTGTTTCTGGTGTTGACGCCCTGGATGCTGGCCCGTTGTTTCATCCCGGATTCGGATCCCGGTATTCCGGTTCCCGATGAATGGCTTCCGGATGCCAGGGCCGGTCGTCCTTACCAGGTAATCGGTCCCACCTGTCAGCTCGAATTGCTGACAGGAAAGCAGAAAGCCCACCTCAACTACTCCCCGGCTCTGGGCCATTACCTTTTGCACCCTCTGGTATTGTCCATGAGCGACTATGAGAGCCCGGAGGCGATATTCCAGGAATGGAACGTGGTGATAGAAACCCGTAATGAAAATCTGAAAAAACTGCGGCAGCGCAGCCGTCAGCAGGAAGAAATCACCCGTCGGGAGTTTTTCAGGGGCTTTGGGTCCTCATGACCCTTGAGTGTTTTGCGGCCCTGTAGTCTCCAGTAACAATGCGTTATCCTGCTGCTGCCTGTGGGTTGAATCCTGAGTAGATCAATTATATTATAAAATAATTATATTATCTTGAAGCGAAGTTCTTGGTTTCTGGATAGCACTGCTCCAACCAGAAGTTTCTGCGCTGATCTGTACGTTTGTATCTGTTCGACCTGGTCATAAAAGTCCCCTGAAAAACCGCTTGTCGCTTTTACCGGCAAATTCACGTTTTCGGTACTTCATTTCCGTATGCAGCGGCCGTTACAGAGTCGGATGTGGTACGCCCGATCAGCATCAACGCTATGACTGACTCGCTGGCTGGGTATGTGCCTGCTTTTTGAAGTATCGATTATTGAGGAGATATCCCATGCAAGAACTACTTGGATTCATCTGGGCGATGAGTCTCCAGCTACTGTTGGTGATGGCGTATGCCATCGCGTTGCTCACCTTTAAATATGCGATGGTGAAAGGATTGTCGGCCATGCGCATCATCACGGGTCAGCTGAAGGACCACTGGGTTGCGTCGAGAATTCCCAGTCATACCGCCCCCTGAGCGACGGTTTACAGGATGCAGGAATATTCTTGCAATCACTTCATCGTTTACTATACTTCCATGTCAGTAATCAGGAAATGACAATGACGAGATGGATTGACAAACAAGCTGATCAGTATTTTCAGCCCGGGAGAGCGGAGGGGGACAGCTGTCTGGATACCCCGAAGTCCGGTGTCAATTACATTGCACCTGAAACTGAAAACTCCGGGTTCCTGTTGTTCATCAGGCACAGGGCCGGTATGACATAATCTTTCGCGCTCAGATTACCTGCGGAAGGTGGAAATGATGCCTTTCGCGGAAAAAACCCCCGACAGGCAGTCATGCTCGTCGGGGGTTTTTTTGGAGTGGATTTTGCCCGGAGATTGATAGAGTATTGAAGGTCGGGGATTGGTAATGACAACATTGATACTACGCACCAATGTCGGTGGGCAGCCTTTGCGCTGGATATCATGGCAGGACGCGGTGCTGCTTTACGTAAAAGGTCAGGTGATTTGGACCGTAGGCGATGAGCCGATGCGTTTCCATGGTGGGATCAATCGTTGCACGGGCTTACGTTCTTACATGGATGTGCATCCGGTCATCGCTGCCGGGGGGCAGGTTTTTACCGACTACCAGGATCTGGCCATGCCATTGACCAATCACGAATTGTTCAGTCGGGATCAGCACACCTGTCTATACTGCCTGGCCAGGCTGCCGGATGGCCAATTGACCCGCGATCATGTGATTCCTATCTCCCGGGGTGGTGCGGACAGCTGGTCCAATGTAGTGACCGCCTGCCGCGGTTGTAATCAGCAGAAAGCGAACCGGACTCCTCAGGGAGCAGGAATGCGGCTGCATGCCGTGCCTTATACCCCCAGCTATGCGGAATGGTTAATATTGCGCAACCGTCGAATTCTTGCCGATCAGATGGTGTTTCTGAAGGGACATTGTCCCAGGGACTCGCGATTCCGTGATTGACGGGGAGCGGGTGTTGGTACTTCTTCAATGAATTCCTTGCCCTGTTTCGTTGAAGGAGTGCCCGATCCGGTCTCTGTAACGGATTACTCAGGTCCGGCCGGGGTTCATGTGCTTCAGGTGTGAAACCAATGCAGGCTCAGTCCGATCCGTTTGGGGGTGGGTTTTTGGGATTGTGTTTTATCATCCGCGCGGCTGCACGTCCCGTATGGTCCAGCTTGGTGCGTGTCCGTTGCATTAAAGTGGTGACGGGGCCCACCTCCTGATTGGCTAATGCCTTCTGGTTTCGGCGGCCGCGGACCAGGTAGCCCCCGAGCGCTCCCCCTGCGGTACTCAGGGTGAGAAGGCCGAAAGTGACGAACTGGGTCATCAACATGACCAGCCCGAGACCCACAGCCCCGGTGAGTGCCATCCCAACCGTGAGATTGGCCTTGTTTTGAACTTTGCCCCTTTCTTTACTCATCTCCCGATGGGTCTGCTTGACCACCTTTGCTTTCTCCCGCTCTGCACGAAGGCGGATTTTTTCCCGTTCCCGAGAAAAGTTCTCCTTCGCTTTTGCGAGTTGATCTTTTCCAAGCTGACCGGCAATGGATGCGAACCAGAGACTGGAAAGCACACCGATGATCAGTGCCAGCCCGACCAACAAGAGCCGGATATCATTTTCCGGGATACGCAGGCCGGTGTAGACCAGCATGGCGGTGGCGCCCTGGATCAAGAGGATACCCGTCAGATACTTGATGAAATTGGAAATACTGAAGCGAAGCATTGACCTGATTACCCGTGAATCCAAGGAATCTCTCGTTCGGTCATCACCCATCCGTGTATCGTTGTTCAATGGGCTGGCGTTATGGTAATGACTGAGTGGTACCTTCCCTGAGCCAGGGTGTCAGCTTAACAGATTCACCCGAACAGTCGGACTCCCTCTCTAATTCTTGTCCCAGGCATTATATTCCCTGGCTTACGGAATGGTCGGTTTCGAAAGTGCAAAGTGTTGATCCCGATAATAATATAGTAATATACTAGGTTATTACTTAGCTTATGGCAGATTCCCATGGATGAGCACAATATGATGTCTTTCTCAGGTACGCCGGTATCCTTTCCCAGACTTCGGGCCGGAGAATTATTCAGGTCATCGGTATTGTCGAGACCAACCGTGGAGAAAGTCCATGACAGAAGAGTAAAGGACAGCACAAAAGGTTCGGTAAAAATGGTAGTCGGTGCAGGAGAAAAAAGCAGGCTTGATGCGCAACACAGGCAACTGGATGAGCTAGCCAGGGCGGCGTGCCGGACCCTGCGGGATGAGCACGAGCCGACGGAGTTCAGAGGTCCTCTGGTCAGATTTATGAATTTTGCAGCTGCTCACTTCAAGGAGGAGGAGAATGTGATGCGACGTTTCTCCTACCGGGGTCTGGAGACCCATAAACGGACTCATGACCTGTTGTATAACCGATGCGTCGAACTGGAGAGCGAGACCTTTATTTTTGATGAAGACAGCAAAGTCAGGTTACTGAACTTTATTTTGCAGGAATTCCGCTATCATGAATTTGAAGACCGGCTTGCCTGGAAGGCCATGGCCAATTGACCAGGGAATCAGCGGGGGCCAGGCATTGAGCCTGATCGTTCGTCCGGGTAATCTGCTGATTCAGTTTTTTCGACGTAACTACTCACCCCGCATGGACAGTCTGTTGCGGAAGACGCCGTAAATACCTCCCTCTCATAGCTCTTGCAAATAGAAATATTTAATGGATCAGAGAGTGGTAACCGCGCGAAAACATTGAATATCTAAATGGCGGTCCCGAGTCATTCTCTGCCAATCATATCAGCCTTATACCGGTCTGCGGCAAGCGACCAGTATTCCATGGATCGGCGTAGATACTCGAGTGAACAAAAAATTGTAGCGCCCTTTTTCGGGCGGTAGAAAATGCAACGGGACTTTCGCACCGGCTACTCATCCCGTTACGCCGCTACCTTGCGGAGGCTATTCGGCTTTATCATCCTGACGAGCCTGAAGGTGATGCCATGGACACCCGCTGGCACGCTTCCGATACCCGTGGGCATCACGAATTCCGGCTCCTGATCAAGGCAGACCTCAACAGCAGGCGGGCGGACTGGCGAGCCGAAAACCGACATTGTTGTTGCGGTTATCTGGTGCGTTCCTGTTGCGGTTGGCCGAACGCACGTTCTGCGGTTCGTTGTTCCACGAGCCACCGCGCAACACACGGAGAGAGGCTCGGCATCACCCTCGCTTGAAGACTGTAGACTCAATATAGAGTTTTACGCAATCCTTGCGTTTCTCCGTGCATGGCATGACCGACCCAGCTTCTTATCCGTGGATGAATATCCTGCCAGTTCAGCTCCCTATCATGATATAGCTCAGCCATTCTGTGCAGCCGCCGGCAGAAGGCATGGCCATTGTCATTGCGCAGTTTTCATTTATGAGGAAACACTTGATAACCGAATAGATCGATGCCACGCGCTGTATGATAGATGTGCGCCTTGCGTGGATGCAACCGCAGGCGTTCTTGTGCAAGCCTTTCATACAGCAGTTCTCGAATCTCATGCAGGCGCACTTTATTTCTGCCCAGGATCAGCATATCGTCGACATATCTCAGATAAGCATGGCCGTGAAGTTTCTCCTTGATGTAATGATCCACGGCATCCAGGTACAGATTGGCGAAGAATTGGCTGGTCAGATTGCCTATGGGTAGTCCGCTTCTGCGCTCTGTGGGTGTCAGCAGATCATCCCCAGGAAAATAGATGGCGTCCGGCCGACCGGCTTGGGGCGGTGTCGTATCGATAATGCGATCCAGCAGTGCCAGCAGGTATTTATCTTTCAGATAGCGACGCAGTTTATATTTCAGAATCTCGTGATCAATGGATGGGAAGTATCGCTCGATATCCATCTTCAACACATAAGGGTAACGTCTCGACCATTGCTGGTAACGGTTTACCGCGGCATGTACTCCCCGGTGTTGCCGGCAGGCGTAGCTGTCATGGATAAAGCGCCGGTCGATGGGAGGTTCGATGACATTCATGATCGCATGGTGCACCACGCGGTCCCGAAAAGGGGCAGCGGCGATCTGGCGTTTTTTACGTTCGTAAATAGTGAACAGTCGGTAACTGCCGGGTTGATAGATAAAACCGGCCAATTCCCGCTGCAGTCTGAATAACTCGGTTTCCAGATTCAGGGTGAATACGGCGACAGATAGCGTCGATTGTTTGCCCTTTCGGGCTTTGAAACAGGCATTGAGCAGATTGTCGAAGCTGATCACTTCAGGCCAGATTCTGCCCAGGCGTTTCATCTTGATTGGGTGGCTTCAGGGTTTAGCAACGCTCTTCAACCAGCCACCGATCTGTCGACCCAGATCCTCCAGAAGTTCGGCCCCGTGTGCATAGCGTTTCGTCGGGATGGTTTTCAGCTCATGGGCCATTCTCCAGAGGTGTCGGATGACCGAAATCCGCAGGTTTGCACGTTTCAACAGGTCTATTTTGTTTCTCGAGTAGGCGGCTTCCACCAATAATTCCAGTAATTCCAGTAATTCCAGCAAACCCGATTCGAGTCGCTCGCCCAGCGTAAACCGTCGGTTGCGTGGAAAACTGTCCAGCAGCGGAATCAACCAGGTCAGCAAATTGTGGCAGTCCTGCACAGTCTTTGGTATGGAATCTCTGGCCATGGAAAATTT
>JAAELC010000242.1 GCA_024227135.1 Gammaproteobacteria bacterium | reverse complement strand
CCATGCTAAGAATCGATGTTAAGTGGAATGGTGCATTGTACCCGAGTACCCACACCGACTTCGCTGTGGATGTGCATCTCACCCTGGTGGGCTTTAACCACAGCCTGACACAGATACAGGCCAAGCCCCAGGCCACCGGTTTTGCGTTCTCGCGACGGGTCGGCACGGTAAAAGGCCTCTGTGACCCGGTCGAGGTGGGGTTGGTCGATACCGATACCGTGGTCGGAGACGGTGAGTATCAGATTCTCTGAGGTGGTTTCACAGGCCACTTTCACCGAACCTCTTTCAGGCCGATTGTAACGAAGCGCATTTTCTAGCAGATTGCGTAGCAAGCGTTTAATTTGTGAGCGGTCGATGTTGACGCGAGTCTCAACTGGACATAGCGCCAGTTGAATTTCTGGCTTTGGATCAAAGCGATTAATCACTTCTTCGACGAGCGGGTTGATTAGCGTACTCTCACGATGGCTAACCGCATGGTCACTGTGGCCACGTTCTGCCTCGATGATTTCATCGATCAGCTGCTGCATCGCCAGCTGGTCATCAAGCAGGGCTTGTTGTTGGGGAGAGTCCTCCAGCAATGCCAAGGTCACGCGTGATCGCGCCAGCGGTGATTTCAGTTCGTGGCTTAATGCGAGCAACAGGTCACGCTTGGCTTGCATCATCTGCTGAAGATCGTCGGCCATTTTGTTAACCTCTTTTGCTAACTGGCCAAGTTCATCGGTTCGGCAGAGCTCGATTCGGTGATCCAGCTGCCCGGCACCAATCCGGGTAATCCCCGTCTGGATGGTTTGTATCGGTTTAAACAAGCGACGGGTTAGCAGGTAGAACCCAACCAAGCCCAACAAAACCAGCCCGATCAACATCAATGGGAACCAGGGTGCCCCACTGGGGCGTAAGCGCAGCCCAAAATAGACGCTCGCCTCTGCCAGCTCCTGTTTCAGGAACACCACGCCACGATCCCAATAGAGGTCCAGGTTCTGGGGTTGATCGTGCTGCTCCCCCCACTCGCGCTCATGCTGGCTGGGCTCGATCAGGCGGCCATCACTTGCCCATATCTGGGTGCCGTCAAAAATACGGATGGTCAATGGCCATTCGTTGGTGAGTTTTTCAGCGCGCTGGATACTGGGAGGCGAGCCCACTTCTTCAGCCAGATAGTGTTGGTAATGGGTCAGCAAAGGGCGAACCGTATTGATGAAATGGCGCTTTAAACCATATTCAGAAAGGCTGCCCAGTAACATCGCCAGGCCGATACTGCCGCCGATAAAAATCGCAATCAGCTTGAGTGAGAGGCTACTTCTGATTGCCTGGCCCCAGCACTTTGGCTTGAATCGGCACTCTGAGTTAGGGGGGCACGTTGACATGCTTACAGTACCCACCGGTAGCCTTTACCCCAAACCGTTTTGATTGGGTCGAGTGGTTTGAGCCGTTTGCGCAGGCGGCTAATCGAGATATCAATGACACGCGAAAAGATATCGGCATCGGTACCGCGCAGGTGGTTCATGATGTCATCGCGTGACCAGACCCGCCCTGGCTCCTGGCTGAGCAGGGCGAGCAGGTTAAATTCGCGTGTGGTGAGCTCCAGTGTCTTGCCTTCCAGTTCGACCTCCTGGCGAGCCAGATCGATTTTTAGTGGGCCGGTTTCTTCGGCAGGTTGTAGTGCCTGGTTACTGGTCTTAACCCGTTTCAAAATTGACTGGATTCGTGCCACCAATTCACGGGGGTCAAACGGTTTGGGTAGATAGTCATCTGCCCCTAACTCCAGCCCGACGATACGATCGGTGACCTCACCGCGGGCCGTCAGCATAATAATCGGTACTTCGCTAAACTGGCGAATCTCACGGCAGACCTCAAAACCATCCTGGTCCGGTAGCATGATGTCTAAGATAACCAGTGCATACGCTTCGTTATCACCTCCCTTCTTGAGCATCTCCAGTCCAGTGTGGGGATGGTCGGCATGATCCAGCTGTAGATCGTAGCGCGTAAAATAGGTGATGAGTGGGCTTGCCAACCCGGTGTCATCGTCGATCATTAGTATGCGAGTCATACCGGGAGTGTAGCAAAAAGTGGGGGGTTGGGTGTGGCAGCGGCAGACCTGTGTCTCTGCCCCTACCACGTCATCACCGGGACACTAGGTGTGGCACCGACACCGCCCACAACAGCGGTGTTTGGAGATAAATGCAGCTAACTTGTTGCGTTGCTCCAGCCCCAGGCCAGCAACAAAGCTTGCCAGCTCCTGTGCGCGGTGATCTAAGGATTGTTGGTGCACATCAACTTGCTGCTTCGCCCAGCCTGACAACGCCTCATTGAGCTGGGATGAATCCAACTCACTGGAGTTGAGTAGATCGGTCAGGGCGGTCATCTGTTCTGCATCTGGTCGTCGACGCAGCTGGTGGAGCCCACCCAATATCGGCATCAGCTCGGCAGCCTGCTCGGGTGAGAGCGCGAGTTTTTTCTGCAACCGCTTGGCCACCCGCCTTCTAAACCAGCGCCCGATTGGCCCAGGTTG
>JAAELC010000241.1 GCA_024227135.1 Gammaproteobacteria bacterium | reverse complement strand
CCACGATTTGGGGGGGCGATTGCAATGTTCTCCTTGACCCCTGGGATCCGGAGTGCAGAGTCCAGGCATCACCAGCAAAAGCGACACCTCCCTGCTAGAGAGTCGCCCACGCAGTCTATGATACCAGGCGTATCCGCCTCTCACATCTGCGAGCAGATCGCGGGACTTTGGCACTGGTTACAACCCAACAGGGGTGCCCAGTCCGCGCTGCACCAGTTTCCAGATCACTGGCACATTGAATTCCCTTTGGCTGCGGGTTTTGTTTCTTTTAAGAATATGTGTTTAATCAGCGCTCTTATCGAACGACGCGGGGGGGAATGCACGATCTACATAGGACGCCACGATCAGGCCTCTGAGGCCTCTCAACCCACACGCTACGCTGGCGTGCGAACTGCAACTCATCACTCGTTGGTTATTACAGTGAACCAAGCGACGCCTTCTGCTCCACCCTCTCCACGGGGGGAGGCGATGCCCCCCCCAGAACTACGCACACATTCCATCGCGACGGAATCTAAGCGATGTACAGGGTCACCATGCTCCCCCATGCATCCTGCGCCTAACTTACCGACCGTGGCATCCGTGATCGGAATACAAAAATACTGCTTACTCTGTACGCGGATGGGGGTCAATGAAGATGTTATACAAGGTGAGGCATCTCTTTTACATCAACGCTGGTCCACTTGTATGCAATCAACAGAGATTCGACATCAGGTGTCTGTACAATTCGATACCAGTATACTGCCGCCCCACCATACAAACGACAGACAAAGGATGCTCGGCTTTCACGGAATGATATCTATTGATCACTGCTGGCTGATGACAAGTGCGCAAGCGGGCCTCTACAGCGACCCTCACACGAGCACTAATGTCGCGATTACCATGAACACTGATCGCAGTGGTCTAGTCATCTCTGCTAATGGTTCAATTGGGGCCAAATTCTACCAGACGATTGTCCTTACACAAAATAAAAATGGATAATCAATGGATAAATAATAACACCATGGCATTTATTTAACCGAAAAACACACACACGCCCGAGCCGCCTGAGCCTCTCAGCTGCGCTCCCCCCTGATACGACGTGCCAATTGTATATCCTTTGGCATGATCGTGACGCGCTTGG
>JAAELC010000240.1 GCA_024227135.1 Gammaproteobacteria bacterium | reverse complement strand
GCCTGCCAGGTTATCATTCGTCAGTACTTCAATCGTGTTCGTCGTATTACTCTCGATTACATAGTGGCTGCTCAGCGTCTCACTCGCTTCCAGATCAACCTCAATCCCGTCAATGCCCCAATCATACGCCGCACTCGTTGCCTTCCACGGACTGTCGCCCACCGTGAGCTGCCACACACCAGGACTCAGGGCTTGCGCCGCAGTAATCTCATGACGCCCCACGTTACGTATCGGGGTACTGCCCGTCTGTGCTACATAACCTTCGTTCGTTACATACAGATGACCATCGCTCTGGCTGCTCTCCATGATATAAACCGTGCCGGATCCTCCTGTGTAACCAGTACTGTTACCCGCTCTGCCGCGCGCTGTATAGCTGCCGCTAAAACCACTGCGGTCATCTACATACAGACTGATTCGCCCGCCGCCTCCGCCTGCATAATCTTGCCTGTTTGCATACCCCGCGCCCGTCGCCGAGAAGGAACCCGAACCTTGCAAACTACTCGCTTCAACGTGAATACCACCACCCGCGCCGCCGCCGTAGAGATTTTTGCCCGCTAATCCATCCGCTTCAATTCGACCTTCCAACCACAACGTGCCTGCCGTAATCTCAAGCTGCCCACCACCGTGGCCAGGATAATCGCTGTTGTGGTACTGACCCGCACTACCCGCAAATCGCGCTCGCTCATAACGACCGTGGGTACAATCTGCATTGCTCTTACTCCAGCGTCCGCCATGACAGCCGACTCCGTTGTTATAACTGAAATCCGGGCCGCTGTAGTAATTCGCCGGATAACCTTTGCCATTGAGGGCAATCCTGGAGCTTACATCTATCGTGAACGTGCCACCTACCTCTATATCCAGACCATACAGACGTTTGGGACTGATCGTCGCGCTCTTAACCGTTAACTGGCTGGCATTGAACAAATCCATACTGCCCGTAACCTCTATATTCTCACCCACCAGCGTCGAGCCATCTACCAACATTGAGCCGGATACGGTCATGTTTGTCGTCGTCAGGGTCGAGCCGCCCAGTACATCCACATCACCCGGAGCCAGTAATGTGGATGCCGTTAATGTGGATCCACTCAACACTTCCAGCTTACCCCCAAGCTCAAACGTTCCGTTGACCGTGATGTATGATCCACCGTCCACGGCCAAACCACTGGCTAAGGTAAGCCCTCCATTGAATACCGCCGAACCGGCACCCATGATCAGGTTGTCCAACACCACCGCATGCTCAAATACAACCTGGCTCGTGCCCAATCCACTCAGGTCCAGATTACTCAGGGCCGGAACATGCGTCAGAATCAGTTGACCACCACTGCTGCCACCACCAAAGTCCAGCGTGCTCTGATCTACTTCACCCACGCGTAACGTACTGTTCGAACCAATCGTTGAAGCAGACGGATCATTAATAATCACCCGATCCTCCCCAAAGTCCACATAAGCCCCGCCAACCACATTCACCGTCTCGAAGCGATG
>JAAELC010000239.1 GCA_024227135.1 Gammaproteobacteria bacterium | reverse complement strand
GTGTGCTCTCCGGTCCCGGGGTTCCGGGTTTTCTCCCTGTCCCCGGGGGGGGGGGAGTGCCACGGCTCTGGATTGGGTTATCCAATATGGGAATGGGGATGCCGGGCAATCCCATAGACGGTCAGCGTTCTCAATGAGTTTCAGTTGGTTGCCGGCAAAAACTACGGGAGACATTGGAATGGCCAAACTGGAAGCACTGTTGATCGATGTGGATGGGACATTGGCCGATACGGAGAGTGAAGGTCATCGAAAGGCATTCAATGCTACATTCGAGAAATTCGGGTTGAATTGGCACTGGGATGACGTGCTCTATGGCGAGCTGTTGAAGGTGACCGGTGGCAAAGAGAGAATTCGCTTCTACCTGGACAGCTTCGATGTGGAAGAAATTGCCGTCCCCGAAGAATTAAGTGGGGTTATCGATCGGCTGCATCAGTCAAAAACAGCCTTCTACAAGGAACTGATGGCCGAGGGCCGCATTCCTCTTCGATCCGGTGTGCACCGACTACTGGAAGAGGCGCGGGAATCGGGTTTGAGGCTGGCAATCGTCACCACGACCTCCCCGGGTAATGTCCAGGCATTGCTGGAAAAGGGGTTGGATCGGAATTGGGCGTCCTGGTTCGAGGTGGTCGCGGCTGGGGATGTGGTTCCCGCTAAGAAGCCTGCTCCGGATATCTATCACTGGGCCATGTCGGAAATGGGGATTTCTCCGGATCACTGCCTGGTATTGGAGGATTCCCGTAACGGGTTGCGCGCCGCTCTTGGCGCCGGATTAAAATCTGTTCTGATAACGGTGAACGAATACACTGCGGAAGAGGACTTCAGTGGGGCCGCGATGGTACTCGATCAACTGGGTGACCCCGGAAATCCCTGCCGTGCCATCGAGGGAAACCTGGCCGGAAAGGAGTGGGTCGACGTTGCCTTACTGAAGGCGCTGCACCGCAGGAGCTACCAGGGTTAGCCATGCACAAGAGATCTGATACTGCCGACCGGATGGAACATATTCGCCCGTTTTACGTCATGGGGTTGCTGGCCCGTGCCCGGGAACTGGAGGCGGAAGGCCGGGATGTGATTCACATGGAGGTTGGGGAGCCCGATTTTACCACCCCGGAGACCATCGTCAGGGCCGGGCAGCAGGCGTTGGCTGATGGATATACCAGGTATCTTCCCGCTACCGGTCTGCCTGAGTTACAGAAGGCGATCGCAGGCTTTTACAAGGATCGCTATGGGGTATGGATCGATCATCGCCGGGTGATCGTCACTCCCGGGGCATCTGGTGCGTTACAGTTGGCGCTGAGTGTTTTGATCGATCCTGGCGACCAGGTACTGATGACGGACCCCGGATATCCCTGCAATCGTAACTTTGTCCACCTGGTCGGCGGTGAGCCGGTCGGCATCCCGGTCGGGCCGGACAGTCACTATCAGCTGGATGCTGCCACTGTCTCGGCGAACTGGAGTGAACGGACCAAGGCTGTGCTGGTGGCTTCTCCATCGAATCCCACCGGCACCCTGCTGGGCAAGGCAGATTTATCAGCACTACACCACGAGGTCTGCAAGCTGGGGGGAGTGCTGATCGTGGATGAGATTTACCAGGGCCTGGTCTACGGTGGGGATGCCGGGACGGCATTGTCAGTGGCAGACGATCTCTTCATCATCAACAGCTTTTCGAAATACTTTGGCATGACCGGCTGGCGATTGGGCTGGATGGTTGTTCCCGATCGTTTTATCGCCCCTGTGGATCGTCTGGCACAGAATATATTTCTGTCCGCATCCAGCCCTGCCCAGTATGCAGCATTGGAAGCATTCTCTTCAGAGACTCTGGATACTACGGAGCGGCGACGTCAGGAATTTAAAGTACGGCGGGACTATCTGCTCTCGGCATTGCGCTCCCTTGGGCTCAAAATAGCGGTTGAACCTGAAGGTGCTTTCTACCTTTATGCGGATTGCAGTGCTTTGACCGAAGATAGTTACAGCTTCGCCGTTGATCTGCTGGAGAGTGAGGGTGTGGCGATAACGCCAGGTAAGGATTTCGGCTTTAATCTACCTCAACAGCATCTGCGGTTTGCTTACACCACCTCGGTCCCCAGGTTGAAGGAGGGAGTTGACAGATTGGCCCGGTTCATTCGGGCGTGAGTAACTACCTTCAGGGTTGTAATCGCTCTTTTTGATTGCACCAGAGCGCCGTAGCACCGGCGACTGCCGCTGGCATGGCCAGGAAGTTGACCACAGGAATCAGCATCAACAGGGTGACCCCCCCCCCGAATCCCAATGCGGTGAGACGGATCTTTTTCATACTTGCTTTCAAGGTGTTGAATTTGAATCCGTGATTGCCCATGGGGTAGTCCACATATTCCAGGGACAGGAACCAGGCACTGAATGCTATCCACAGGAAGGGGGCAGCTACATTGAGAACTGGAATCAGAAACAGCAGGAGCAACGGAATGGCTCTGAGCAGAAAGTAAGCTATTTTCCTCAGTTCGGATAGAATCGAGGGCAGAACGTCGGCTGCTATACTGCCTGAAGTACCGTCAGGCAGGCTCCCGGTCAGCAGCTCTTCGACTTTCTCTGCCAGCTTGCCGTTGAAAGGGGCTGCCAGTAGATTGGCAAATACGGTAAAGGTGTAAAAAGTAATCAATATCAATGTAATAGCAAACAGGGGCCAGAGAATCCAACTCAGATAACTGAGCCAGCTGTCAGCGGGCAGAAAACGGTCCAGTAAAACATCGAACTGACTGTAACCGATCCACCCCACCACGGTGAACACCAGTATATTGACGAGAAGTGGGACGATCAGGTAACGCTTCAGCCCAGGTTGGAATATCAGCTTCAGGCCCTGCAGAACGTAACCGATACCGGTGAGTGGGTTATTTGCCATGAACGTGAACCAAGTCTCTCGAATGGAAAAACCCGACATTAAACACGATACAGACATTTGTCTCTACCCGGCATGCAGCGAATGCAGTGAGTTCTGCCCCAGATTCAGGTGTTTGTTTTGTTGTGGTGCGCGTTTTTCAACCATCATTGGCCATATCGGATACTGGTGGCTTCGTTCTGTATCAAAAACGGGCAGCTTTTCCGGTAGATTTTTTTTCCCATGAGGTTAAAGAATATCCTGTCTGAAACCGATATCATGAAGGTATATCAGGCACGTAGGCACGGAATTGCTGCGGGATCGAAGCACGATAACTGATTGAAAAGAGTATTCCAGTTGGGAACTGCATGGTTTGGTATTGTATTTGTGCCTTGATTTTAGAGGGGATTTACCGAAAATATCATGCTATTCTCTACCGCGGTTTGATCCGGGAGCTTCTGGAAGAAGCAGAGCAGACTGTGGTGACACCATTGACGCTACCATTCCAGCGAGACCAAAACATTTTTTTAGGGGGGGCGAGTAATTGTGAAGACTTACCGTATTTTTCTTGGACTACTGGTGATCTGCCTGTCGCTGGTGGGCTGTGCCAGCAGTCCGTTTCCCCAATTACCACCGTCCCAGGGCGACGCCCAATTCTCATCAAAGTATCGGATCGGTGCCGGGGATTCCGTTGAGATTTTCGTCTGGCGATATCCTGATGTGTCTACGACCGCCATCGTCAGGCCGGATGGTTTTCTGACTACCCCATTGCTGGAGGATTTTCCAGCCGCCGAGCGAACACCCACCGAGTTGGCCAGGGATCTGGAAAAAGCACTTGCCACCTATCTGAGGGATCCCCTGGTCACGGTAATCGTAAACGGATTCGTCGGCGTTTTCGAAGATCAGATTCGAGTAGTGGGAGAGGCAGCAGAACCGCAGGCGCTGCTTTACAAGGACTCCATGACATTGCTGGATCTTATGATCCAGGTAGGGGGCTTGACAGATTTCGCTGATGGGAATAAGACGATCATAGTTCGTATGGAAGACGGAGAGTTGATGCAGTACAACGTGCGCGTCGATGATCTCATCAGAAACGGTGATATCAGTGCCAATGTGGATATGAAACCAGGCGATATCATGATTATTCCCGAGGCCTGGTTCTAGTATTCGAGGTCGTTTTTAGCCATGCATGAAATTTTTTCTCAAATACTCACCTATGTGCGGGGCACCTGGCGCTACCGGTGGTGGATCCTGAGTATCGCCTGGATTGTGTCAGCGGCCGGCTGGGTTTTCGTGGCCAGTCTGCCGGATCAGTACAAGGCGTCGGCTCGAGTCTATGTAGATACTGACAGCATACTGAAACCGCTGTTGGGGAGGACTTTGGTGTCGGCAGGCGAAAGCCGTCGTTTGGCACTGATGGCCAAGGCGCTTTTCAGTCGGCCCAACCTCGAAAAGCTGATGCGGATGACCGATCTGGATCTGCAGGCTAAGACCAAGGAGGAAACCGAGGAAATCATCACAGAGCTTCTGGCGAAATTGAAGTTGATAGCAACTCGCGACGTCAACCTCTATACCATTTCCTATGATGACGAAGACCCTGAACTGGCCAAGCTTGTAGTCAAGTCGTTTCTTACCATGTTCGTGGAGTCCAGTCTCGGCGACAGCCGCAAGGACCAGGATTCTGCTAGACAGTTCCTGGAACGGCAAATCGCGGAATATGAGCGACGACTGGAAGAGGCTGAGGAGAAGCAGGCTCTATTCAAAAGGAAAAATATCTCATATCTCGCAGACAAAGGTGGTGGATACTACGAAAACTTGAGCCAGCACAAGACCATGTTGACCCAGGCGGAGCTTGAGTTGAGGATTCAGAGCGATCGGCTGGTTGCGCTGCAGGAACAGATGGAGGATGCAGAAGACGAGGAGTACCTGGATGAAGAAATTGAGCTTGGGGAGGCAATGGCGGTAAGTTCTGTCTATGACGGGCGAATCGCGGCGCTGCAGTCAAACCTGGACGAGATGCTGATGCGCTTCACTGATAAGCACCCCGATGTAGTCGGCACCAGGCGCACATTGCAGGAACTCGAAGAGAAACGCAGGAACGAAGCTGTGGCCACCGTCGCCAGTTCTTCTGATGTGCCAAGCAGCAACCCGGTCTATCAGCAGTTGCGTCTGGCCTATGCTGACGCCAAGGCGGAAGTGGCAGCGAAACAGACGGTTGTCAGCGAGTACAAAGACCGAATTGCCAAGCTCGAGGCGGCGGTGGACAGGGTGCTGCAGGTTGAATCGGAACAACAGCAATTGAATCGTGACTACAGCCTACTGAAGAGTCAGCATCAGAAGTTCCTGTCCAGCCTGGAGAATGCGAAAGTCAGTCATGATGTGGATACCCGGTCGGGTGCCGTACGGTTTCGAATCATTGATCCGCCCCAGGTGCCAGCGACGCCATCCGGGCCTCCCCGTATGTTGTTTTCCAGCGGTGCACTGATAGCGGGTCTTGGCTTGGGGGTTACTATCGCATTTCTGCTTTCGCAACTCAGGCCAACATTTGACGATCGACGTTCTTTGAACGAAATCATGGATCTACCGGTTTTGGGTAGTGTCAGTATGGTGTGGACCCAGCAGCAACTCAAAATGAGACAAAAGCGACATCTCGGTTTTCTGTTTGTTTTGTTTGCTCTGGTTGTTACCTTCGGGATGGTATCAGCAGCCTACATGCTTGAGATCGACTGGTTCAACTACATCGGCAGTTTGCGTAAGATTGCCGGGATCTAGAGAGTCATATGAGTATTATCGAAAAAGCTGTCGACAAACTGTCGAGCGAAGATTCTTCGCTCAGAAAGAAAAGCGAACCGAGCATTGCCGATCAAGGCAGCGGAGTTGTGACCTCCACCCAGACGACCTCAATCCAGGCGAAGGGTGAGGCAACGGTCAATGTCGAACAGGCAAGACCGGGAACCAGCGGGGAGGGTGCGGCAGCGGTACGGACCAAGGAAGCAATCGATCAGGTATCCCCACCTATAGTGCCTTCGAGGAACAGGCCTGTTGATGTCAGTTTTTCAGGACTTGGGCTTGAGGGTATTCTGGCGTCGGAGGGGGGACGGTCGCGTCTGGATGAAGAGTACAGGATGATCAAACGCCCTTTGCTGGTGCGTGCCCTTTCGGAAGATGATGATCCTGCTGTTTATCTCAATTCGATCATGGTCTGCAGTGCTTTGTCCGGGGAAGGTAAAACTTTCACCTCGATGAATCTGGCGATATCCATCGCCATGGAAGTGGACCGGACAGTACTTCTCGTTGATTCTGATTTGGCAAAACCAACCCTTTCTCGAACCCTCGGGGTGAGTGATAAACCTGGTTTTACCGAGTGTCTCAAGGATGAGAATCTGGATCTTGGCGATTTCCTGCTCTACACCGATGTGCCGAAGTTGACTGTACTGCCCGCTGGAAAACGTCATAATCGGGCGACTGAACTGCTGGCAAGCAACAGTATGACAATCCGGCTGAGGGAGTTGGCTAAACGCTATTCCGACCGTATCATTCTCTTCGATTCCCCACCTTTGCTGGCTACCAGTGAAGCCAGCGTACTGGCCAGGCGCATGGGTCAGATCGCAATCGTGGTCGCCTATGGAGACACGCCACAGTTTCTGGTCAGGGAAGCGATTGGGATGCTTCATACCAGTGAAAGGGTATCGTTCATACTCAATAAGACCCGGGATGACTTTCTCTCCAAGGGAGCGGGTGGCTACGGTTACGGATACGGGTATGGGTACGGTAAGGGCTATGGATACGGCAATTACGGGGATAATTGAGGAATGAGGAGGTATTTGTCAGCACGAACTTTTCCGTTACTCTTTGTGCTGATGTTGGTATCGAGTTTCTCCGTTGATGCAGCAACCTGGCGTACAGATCTGGGGCTTAGCGCATCAACCATATATTCGGACAACGTTGATCTCACATCGGTCGATAAACAGGGTGGTTGGTCGGCCCGTATCACGCCGCGTATCGGTCTGACAGGAGAGGGACGTCGCTTAAAGCTGGATTTTTTTTATACCCCCTCTTTCCTGTATCGCTTTTATGATGGGGGTGAGAATCGATGGACCAATAACCTGAGTACCAGTCTTTGGTCGGAACTCTATAAGGATTTTTTCTTTATTGAGGCCCGTGCGGATGCCAGGCGTGATTTTATCAATCCCCTTGGAGCTACCGGGGATGACGTCAACGAGACTGACAATACAACCCAGACAGTGACCACCTCGATTTCCCCGTATATCCAGACACGCCTGAGTTCCTACGCCGACGTTCGTGTTGGCTACACCTACAGCCGGGTATGGTTCGACGAGAATCGACTGAGTGGAAGTGATGGCCATCGGGCGGATTTTTCCCTCACCAGCGGTCAGCGTTTTCAAGTCATTGACTGGACAGTTACCGGTGATTTCCAGAGAGTGGAATACAGCCGGGGTGATCACAGTGTATTCGCAAAATTCCTGACCAGAGTGGGGTACAGAGTCAGCAACCACTGGCGGATTAACGGTTACCTGGGATACGACGACAACAATTTTTTGACCCTTGCTGAT
Source organism: Gammaproteobacteria bacterium (assembly GCA_024227135.1). Taxonomy (GTDB): domain Bacteria; phylum Pseudomonadota; class Gammaproteobacteria; order Chromatiales; family Chromatiaceae; genus JAHEHQ01. The sequence goes on along the minus strand of JAAELC010000239.1, from coordinate 10,941 downwards.
GCTGCCAATGAGCCGGAATCTGATGGTACTGCCTATGGATTGGGTGCTACCTGGAACCCAAGCCCGCGCACCAATCTCGATTTTGCTTATGGCCATCGCTTCTTTGGTGATAATTTTTACTTTGATTTCCGGCACCAGGCACGCCGTAGCGTCTTCACAGCGAGCCTTTCCCACGAACCCTATAATGCGAGAAACGAACTACTCAACCGGGATACGTTTCAGCGCGTTGATGCTTTTGGTAATCCCATTTCATACCCATCGGGAGAAGAAGTGCTGATCGATCCGGATACACCCGCTTTGACGACTGAAGACTATGTGCGTCGCCAGCTGAATGTTGGCTATGTGTTGCAGAACAAACGGGGCTCCGCGGGTCTTAGTGGGTACTACACCGTGCGTGAGTATTTTGACGAACGTGAAGACATAGATACCTATGGTCTCACAGGGTCGGTCAGCCATGCATTGGGGAACAGGATCAGATCAAGTACCAGTTTGAGTTGGAGAAGATGGGAGCTGGAAAATGAAGATGGCAGAGATACCGAATGGCTGTTGAATCTGGGGTTGACTCGACCCTTGAGTCGGAGAACCAATGTATCACTCAATTACCTGTATCGGGACAGATCTTCTGATGACCCTATCAACAAGTACACAGAAAACCGCATTAGTTTGAGTCTGAGCAGCAGCTGGTAACAATACTATGTACAGAGATTTTTTCGGATTCACCGACAAACCTTTTCAGCTGAGTCCAGATTCCCGTTTTTATTACAATAGCAAACCTCATAATCGTGCTATGGCCTACCTGCGATATGGTCTGGAAAAGCGCGAAGGGTTTATTGTGATAACCGGGGGTGTCGGTACCGGAAAAACGATGCTGGCTCGCCAGCTGTTAAGCGAGTTGGAATCCAGTGACGTTCTGGCTGTGCAATTGGTGACCACCCAGGTAGCACCGGAAGATTTGCTGCGAATCGTCTGCGCTTCCTTTGGTCTGGATCATGAGGGGGCGCCAAAGGCCACCCTTCTGGATAAACTGGAAAAGTTCTTCAGGGCACGCCACGCGGAAGGCAAGCGCGTGCTGCTGATGGTGGACGAAGTTCAGAATATCCCCGTTGCCACGCTGGAAGAGTTACGGATGCTCTCCAATTTTCAATACGAGGGAAAATCCCTGCTGCAGAGTTTTCTGCTGGGTCAGATAGAATTCGATCGAATACTGAAGGGGCTCGACATGGAGCAGTTCAGGCAGCGGGTGATTGCTGCCCTCCATCTCAAGGAAATGGATGCCGAGGAGACACGCAACTACATCGAATACCGGCTTCACAAGGTTGGCTGGAAGGATGACCCCCAGATAACCGCCGGGGCCTTCGAAAATATTTATGATTTCACCGGGGGTGTGCCTCGGCGGATTAATACGCTGTGCGATCGTATGTTGTTGTTCGGATGTCTTGAAGAACGGCATCTGCTCGATGAGAAAGCAGCGAAAGCAGTGATCAAGGAAATCAGGGATGAGGGGCTGGGTATACAGACCCCCGGCCCTGCTAATCAGCCTGTGCAGAAGCAAAGGAGTCCATCAGGTCTGTCGGCGCCTGCTGCTGCAGCGGTTGCGGAGTTTCCCGGAAGCGATAATCAGTTGATCCAAAGGATCAACGGGTTGGAACAGGAGATTCAGGCAATGAAAAAAATGATGATCCATGAGAAGAAGTTGTTGCGGAAAGCCATACTGATTCAGATGGACCTGGATATCGAGGAAGACATTGACTAAATCTGCTGTAAAAGTGCTTTGCATTGTTGGTGCCCGCCCCAATTTTATGAAAATCGCTCCCCTGATGCGGGTGTTCAACAAACAAGACAGTGGAATCGATGCACGTTTACTGCATACCGGGCAGCACTATGATGCAGCGATGAAAGCTTCTTTTTTTGACCAGCTTGATATTCCGGAACCAGATGTGGACCTGGGGGTCGGGTCGGGCAGCCATGCGGTGCAGACATCCGAAATCATGGCACGATTCGAACCTGAGTTGGATGCCTGGAATCCTCACCTCGTTCTGGTGGTTGGTGATGTCAATTCTACGATAGCCTGTGCCCTGGTAGCCGTGAAGAAGGGTATCGCAGTGGTGCACGTCGAGGCGGGTCTGCGAAGTTTTGACAGGGATATGCCTGAAGAGATCAATCGTGTTCTCACCGATCAGATCTCCAGCCTGCTTTTCCTGACGGAGAAAAATGCGGAAGACAACCTGGCTCGAGAAGGGATAAACCTCGATAACGTGTATTTCGTGGGTAACGTGATGATAGATACGCTGTTGATGAATCGGCAGAAGGCAATTCCCGCGGAGCAGACACTGCAAAAGTTCGGGGATTTTCCTGGTCAGGTTGATTCGGCAGAAGGGTTTGGCCTGGTGACGCTTCACAGGCCGTCAAACGTTGATGATCCTGTTACCCTCAAGCGCCTTCTGGAGACCATTGTCGAGGTCAGCAGAACGGTTCCGGTTGTTTTTCCTGTTCATCCCAGAACCCGCCATCGAATCGACGAATCGGGATTGGGCGACCTGTTGAGTGGTGGGAGAGTTCTTGTATCGCCACCACTGGGTTATCTGGAACTGCTTGGTTTGATGGATTCGGCGCGGGTTGTATTGACCGATTCCGGGGGAATTCAGGAGGAAACAACAGCGCTGGGTGTGCCCTGTATCACTATGCGCGAGAATACCGAGCGGCCCATCACAGTGACCGAAGGTACCAACACGATAGTGGGCTCAGACCCGGTCCGGATCATGAATGCCTTTCGGGATGTGATCGAAACCGGAGGCAAGGCAGGAAGGATACCTGCGTTGTGGGATGGCCGGGCCGCAGAACGCATAGCTTCCAGCATTCTGAAATGGGCGGAGGGTTAAAGCAGGGATGACTTCATCCACCTCTCCGGATTCAAACCAGAAAAAGGCCGGTATTACCAACGCATTGACAGTGGATGTCGAAGACTACTTTCAGGTATCTGCCTTTGAGAAGCATATCGATAGGGCTGACTGGGAGCGGTTACCCTGCCGTGTAGAGGCAAATGTGGACAGGATTCTCGCCTTGTTTGAAAGCAAGGGGGTCAAAGCGACTTTCTTCACGCTTGGGTGGATCGCCCAACGCTATCCCGACATGGTCAAGCGAATAGTGGGAGAGGGTCATGAAATAGCCAGTCACGGTTGGGAGCACGTCCGGGTTACTTTCCAGGACAAGGATCAATTCCGGGATGATGTGACCAGGACCAAGGCTTCACTGGAAGATCTTACCGGGGAAAGCATCAGCGGATACAGGGCAGCCAGCTACTCTATAGGTGCAGAAAATCTGTGGGCTCTGGACATACTGGCTGAAACGGGTCATTGTTACAGCTCGAGTATTGTCCCTATTCATCATGATTTATACGGCATGCCGGATGCACCCAGGTTTGCTTTTCACGCCGCCGCCGGCAACCTGTTGGAAGTGCCCGTCACTACAGTAGTGCTGGGTGGACAAAATATCCCGTGTGGAGGGGGAGGCTGGTTCCGGCTTTTTCCCTATGCGTTCAACCGCTGGGCATTGCGCCAGGTAAACGAAAAAGACAAACAGCCCTGCGTTTTTTATTTCCATCCCTGGGAAATTGATCCCGATCAACCACGTCAGAAGGGAGTGGGACTGAAGACCAGGACCCGGCACTATCTCAACCTCAACCGTATGCATGGGCGCCTTGACAGGCTGCTGGATGATTTTTCCTGGGATCGGATGGACACAGTTTTTCTGCCTGATGGTGGCCACCAAGCAGAACGTTCCCCTGAACCCCTGAGCTGATTTCCCCCCGGTTTCGGCGGTTTCCTGTCCGGGGTTAGCATTTTTGAAATGACAGGGATTAATAGAGTTGACCTTGTGAGATCGTACCTGTTATCCCAGGATCGACAACGTTAACCTTCTTCCTCAATATCCCGATTGAATCGCCGCTACTAATATTGCACCGCACAGGGGGAGCTGCTTCCCGTATAATCTCCGGACCGCTGATACTGGCGGAACATTTATATCTCGACAATGGTTCTGTGGGATCGGTTGTCAACCACTGAATTGGGTCGACTCTAATTAATTCTGTAAGACGAAGCGCCTATGGAACTGCAAGTACAGGAACTAACAGCAGCAGATTTTAGTCGATGGGACAGCTTCGTCGATGGATGCCCCGAGGCAACATTTTTCCACAGAGCCGGTTGGAAATCGGTGCTTGAGAGAGCCTTCGGGCATGATACTTACTATCTGTATGCCGAACGGTCCGGTGTCATTGAAGGTATACTCCCCCTTGGGCATATAAAAAGCATTCTTTTTGGCAATACCCTGGCTTCAACGCCATTCTGTGTTTATGGGGGGATCGTGGCGTTATCCCAGGAGGTGGCGTCCGCTCTCCGTCAGGCTGCGATCGATCTGGCAGAAAAACTTAAAGTAGACGCATTGGAATTACGGAATACTCAAGCCAGTGAGCCGGACTGGCCTGTGAAAGAGCTGTACGTGACTTTTCGTAAAGCGATTGATGAGGATCCGGATGTCAATCTCAAAGCCATACCGAGAAAGCAACGTGCCATGGTCCGTAAGGGTATAAAGGCGGGTCTGACCAGCGAGCAGTGTGACGACTGGGAGCGGCTCTATCGTGTCTATTCAGAAAGCGTTCGAAATCTCGGCACACCAGTTTTTGCAGCCAGGTTTCTAAAAATCCTGCAAGAGACGTTTGCGGATAGCTGTAAAACCCTGATGGTCATGAACGATGGCCGGGATGTGGCGGGAGTCCTGAGCTTCTACTTTAGAGACCAGGTGCTACCCTATTATGGAGGTAGCCTCGGGGAGGCACGTCTCCTCAAGGGCAATGATTTCATGTACTGGGAGCTGATGCGGCGATCCGGGGAAGAGGGTGTCAGGATTTTCGATTATGGTCGCAGCAAGCAGGGAACTGGTTCGTACAGTTTCAAGAAGAATTGGGGGTTTACACCGGAACCGCTGAACTATCAATATTATCTGGTCAGATCTGAGTCCATACCCGAAGTTAATCCTATGAATCCAAAGTATCAGCTGTTTATCAAGGCATGGAAAAAACTGCCCCTGCCTGTCGCTAATACCGTCGGGCCTTTACTGGCAAAACACCTGGGCTGAAGCGGTGGGAACAAGATCGAGATGAAACCGACCCTTCTGTTTCTCTGTCATCGAATCCCTTTTCCTCCCAATAAAGGGGACAAAATACGTTCGTTTCACTTGTTGAAGTACCTGGCTTCCAGATATCGGGTATTTCTGGGTGCATTTGTCGATGATCCTTCCGACTGGCAGCACGAGAACCGTTTGAAGGAGTGGTGTGAGATGGTTAGTCTATTTCCTTTGAAACCCCGGATGGCGAAGTTGAAAAGCCTGAAAGGCCTTTTGACAGGGGAACCGCTGACTTTACCTTACTACCATGATTCAGAGGTACAGCGCTGGGTGCACAAAACGGTTGATGAGTATGGAATTAACCAGATGGTGGTTTACTCATCCTCCATGGCACAGTACCTCCTGGCTCCCGAGTTTGACAACTCACGTCGAGTGATCGATTTTGTTGATGTCGACTCTGACAAATGGCGCCAGTATGCAGTCCGAAAGACCTGGCCGATGAACTGGGTCTATCATCGGGAAGCGCAGACTTTACATGGTTTTGAACGTCGTATTGCCTCCCTGTTTGACCAGAGTCTCCTGGTGTCACGGGAAGAGGCCGAGATGTTTAAAAGACTCTACCCCGAATGCAGTGACAGAATATCGTTTTATTCGAATGGTGTGGATGTAGAAGTATTTAGTCCGGATACCGCCTTATCGTCGCCGTTTGAAGGAAATTGCAGGGATATTGTTTTTACCGGAGCGATGGACTACTGGCCCAATGAGGATGCGGTGGTCTGGTTCACAGAAGAGGTTTTTCCTGTCTTAATGAAAGATTGGCCGGATGCAAGATTTCATATCGTGGGTGGCAACCCGACAGATAAGGTGAAGAATCTAGCCAAGGTGGACGGTGTCTGTGTAACGGGGCGAGTACACTCTGTCCAACCTTATCTTCAGTATGCGGCGGCTGTCGTCGCTCCGATGCGAATTGCCAGGGGAATCCAGAATAAGGTACTGGAAGCAATGTCAATGGCAAAGCCGGTAGTGGTTACGTCCCAGGGCCTGGAAGGCATTAATGCGGTTCAGGATAAGGAAGTTCTGCTTGCCAACGATACCGGTGAATTTGTGACGCAGTTAAGTCTGGTGTTCAGGGGTGGTTCACTGGATGTAGCCGAGGCAGCACGGGAGAAAATCCTCAATGAGTACTCATGGGCCAGCACACTGCCGGTTCTTGATAAATGGTTGCCCGGTGCTGACATGAAAGACCCCGACGAATAGCGAGTCATGTGCATCCTGCCTGAGCTGATCCTGAATCTGTATGGTCAAAGCTGATATGGAAGTGCCACTCATTGTCCATGTTATTTACAGGCTGGGGACCGGAGGGCTCGAAAATGGCTTGGTCAACATAATTAATCGCACGCCGGTGGATCGTTATCGTCATGCTATTGTCTGTTTAACAGAAGCTGAGGAGTTTGCTCGAAGAATAACCCGTTCTGACACCCGGGTGTTAGAACTACATGCTGGCACCGGCCACGATTTTCGGCTCTATTTCAAGCTTTGGCGTACCTTGCGCAGGTTGCGGCCGGCAATCGTGCACACGAGGAATCTGGCTACAATTGAGGCCCAGATACCAGCCCGGGTATTGAGGGGTGTCAAGACGGTGCATGGTGAGCACGGTCGAGATGTATTTGACCTTGAGGGAAAAAACCGTAAGTACAATATGCTGAGGAGGCTGATTCGTCCATTTGTGGGTCGATATGTCGCTGTCAGTAAAGACCTGAGTGGTTGGCTTTCGAATACCCTGGGAGTCGAACCTTCCAGAATTCGACAAATATACAACGGTGTCGATCAGGATGTTTTTGCTCCTGAAAACAGCGGGGTCAAGTCTTTTCTGCCAGCTGGTTTCCTGCCCGAGAATCCCATCGTGATGGGTACAGTGGGGAGACTGGCAGCCGTCAAGGATCAGGCGTCACTGATCAAAGGATTTCACCTGCTGCTGAATCGAACGGTAGCGATGAAAAACCGGCTGAGACTGGTCATTGTCGGTGACGGTCCACTTGCGGGAGAACTGGATGATCTACTTCATGAACTGGAGATTGCTGACTACGTGTGGATGGCGGGTGACAGGGATGATGTGGCAGTGATGTTGAGGCAACTCGACATCTTTGTGTTGCCGTCCCTGGGTGAAGGGATCTCCAATACGATACTAGAGGCAATGGCAACAGGGTTACCAGTGATTGCGACTGATGTAGGGGGTAATCCTGAGTTGGTCAAGGAAGGAGAAAATGGTTACCTGGTTCCCTGTAATAACCCCCATGGACTGGCGGAAGCTATTGAAAAACTGATTGGCTCTGAGAACGGGATCGAAGCGATGGGAAAAGCCAGCCTGCGAAGGGTAAGGGAGACGTTCTATTGGGATAGAACGGTTTCTGCTTATCTCGATCTGTACGACGAACTGTTAAAAACATAAGTGAAAGTATAAGACATCCATGTGCGGTATAACCGGTATTTTTGATACAAGGGGTCGCAGGGAGGTCTCGCGGGATCTGCTGTCGCGAATGAACGAAACTCAGTACCATCGTGGGCCCGATGAAGGGGGGCTGCATATTGAGCCCGGATTGGGGCTGGGTCACCGCCGCCTGTCAATTATCGACCTGTCGAGTGGTCAGCAACCCTTGTTCAATGAAGACCAGACGGTGGTTGTTACCTATAATGGCGAAATTTACAATTTCCCGGATCTGACACAAGAGCTAAAAGCGCTCGGTCATGTTTTCAGAACCCATTGTGACACGGAAGTGATCGTTCACGCGTGGGAGGAGTGGGGAGACGCCTGCGTCAACAGGTTTCGTGGGATGTTCGCGTTTGGGATCTGGGATCGGAATCAGGAGATTCTATTCCTGGCAAGGGATCGGCTTGGAATCAAGCCACTCTACTATTCTTTGTTATCTGATGGGATGTTCGTATTTGGATCGGAACTGAAATCCCTTAAAGCCTGTGGCTCCCTGTCCAGCGAGATAGATCCGACCGCAATAGAGGATTACTTTGCGTTTGGTTATGTCCCTGAACCGAAAACAATCTACAAAGGCGTTTACAAACTTCCACCGGGGTTTCGTCTCAGCATCAAGCGGGGGCGGCGGGAAATAGAGCCTCAGCAGTACTGGGATGTTTCATTCAATACCGATTTCTCCATCGGAGAACCCGAGGCGCAGCGGGAGTTGATGGATCGCTTCGCAGAAGCTGTCAAAATACGCATGATTGCAGAGGTGCCGTTGGGTGCCTTCCTGTCCGGGGGAGTGGATTCGAGTGCTGTGGTTGCGGCCATGGCTGACGCTTCGAATGAACCGGTGAATACCTGCTCCATCTCGTTCGGTGATAAGAAGTATAACGAATCCCAGTATGCAGCGATGGTGGCGGAACGTTACCAGACCGCACACCGGGTAGAGCAGGTGGATCCAGATGATTTCAGCCTGATTGATCAACTTGCCGGTTTATATGACGAGCCCTATGCCGACAGTTCGGCACTACCGACCTATCGAGTCTGTGAACTGGCTAAGAAGCAGGTTACGGTGGTTTTGTCTGGTGACGGTGGAGACGAAAACCTGGCGGGTTATCGTCGCTATCGGTGGCATACTTATGAGGAGAAGATGCGCGCCCTGATGCCAACGGCATTCAGGCGGCCACTGTTTGGGTTTCTTGGTGGTGTTTATCCCAAAGCTGACTGGGCACCCAAAATATTCAGGGCCAAATCAACTTTTCAAGCAATGGCGCGTGATTCGTTGGAAGGCTATCTTCACAGTGTTTCCATATTGTCCAACCAGATGCGGGGTCAACTCTTCAGTAGTCGGCTGAAAAACGAATTGCAGGGCTATCAGGCGGTTGAGGTTTTTCGTCATCATGCCGATCGCGCTCCAACCGATCACCCTTTGTCTCTGGTTCAATACCTTGATTTGAAGACTTACTTACCAGGGGACATCTTAACGAAGGTTGACAGAGCCAGTATGGCCCATGCACTGGAAGTGCGTGTTCCTATACTCGACCACCAGTTGGTGGACTGGATCTCGGGTCTGGATCCCACCATGAAACTTAATGGGAGAGAGGGCAAGTACGTTTTCAAAAGGGCACTCGAACCCAGTTTGCCGAAGGAAATACTATATCGTCAGAAAATGGGCTTTGCAGTGCCGCTGGATAGTTGGTTCAGAGGCCCTCTTCGCGAGAAAGTCAGGAGCAGTCTCCTTGGTGGGGCTATGTGGGAGTCGGGTTTGTTTGAAACAGACTATCTGACAAAACTCGTGGATCAGCATCAGTCCGGTCGCTGGAATCACAGTGCGAGTATCTGGACCCTGCTGATGTTTGGAGCCTTTCTTGGAGAGTAACCGGCTGTATGGGCGCTGTTTGCCAGCAGTAATCTCAGTAACTGACATTGAAAAGTTGAAAACTACCTTTCTCCAATGAAGATTCTCCACATTCTCGATCACTCAATCCCACTTCACAGTGGCTATACGTTTCGCACCAAAGCCATACTGCAGAACCAGCGGCTATTGGGTTGGGAGACCGCCCATGTTACGAGTACCAAGCATGTTGCCGAGTCCGAAGATGAGGAAACCGTGGATGGGTTACATTTTTACCGTACCCGTCCATCCTCCAGCCTGGCAGCAAATATCCCCGTATTGAATCAGTGGAAGGTCACGGCCACTCTTACCAGGCGGCTTGACCAGGTAATCGAGCGGGAAAAACCGGACATACTTCATGCGCATTCCCCTGCACTGAATGGGCTGGCGGCGCTCACTGCGGGTAGGAAGCACAGGATACCCATCGTATATGAATGCCGGGCATTCTGGGAAGACGCGGCTGTGGACCATGGCACGAGTCGCGAGGGTGGTTTGAGATATCGCCTCACGCAGGCGCTGGAAACCCGGGTTTTTCGTCAGGCCGACGCAGTAACCACTATTTGTGAGGGGCTTAAGCAGGATATTCTGTCTCGGGGCGTGTCTGCTGGAAAGGTGACAGTGATCCCTAACGCTGTGGATATTAAGAATTTTTCGTTGGATGGAGAAAGAGACGAACAGTTGGCAGCAGATCTCGGGCTGGATGGGAAGCAGGTCATCGGATTTATTGGTTCATTCTATGCTTATGAGGGGCTGGCACTGCTGATTCAGGCACTTGCAAAGATCAAGGAACGGTTCTCCAATATCCACCTGCTTCTGGTCGGTGGAGGTCCCCAGGAAGAAAACCTGAAAGGACTTGTCAAGCAACTGAACTTGGCAGACAGGGTGACCTTTACCGGTCGGGTACCTCACCAGCAGGTGACTTCTTACTATAATCTGGTGGACATCTTTGTTTACCCGAGGTTGAAAATGCGTCTGACGGATCTGGTTACACCACTGAAACCACTGGAAGCCATGGCCCAGGGAAAGCTGGTACTCGCCTCCGATGTAGGGGGGCATATCGAACTGATCCGCGATCGTGAGAATGGATGGTTATTCAATGCGGGCAGTAGTGATTCACTGGCAGAAAAACTCCTTGAGATGGGGGGAGCCAGGGAACAGTGGGAAGGACTGAGGAAAAACGGACGTCGTTATGTGGAAGAACAAAGAAACTGGCCGGTGAGTGTATCCAGATATAAAGAAGTTTATGGAGGGCTTATTTGACGCTTCTGCTTTCCAGACGCTGATTTTTAAACATTGGCCGGATGGGTATGGCCCGAACCTGTCAAGAGTGAAAGACGATTCAGACAGGCTTCCGTTTACATCAGTATGCAGGCGTATTAAGAGGAATACTGAACGGGTAACTGCTCACTCCCCAGAGGTTACCCCCCATGGGCGGTCTGTGGAGGAAGTGTCTTAG
>JAAELC010000238.1 GCA_024227135.1 Gammaproteobacteria bacterium | reverse complement strand
GGTTCTTGCTGGCGACGGTGACCATCGACTCCGCAGCAGATATCGAGCAATGTCTGCGTTGGTATACCTTACGCTGGCGCATAGAAGACTGGCACCGGGTATTGAAATCGGGTTGTTCTATCGACAAACTCGCCCATGAAAGCGCAGAACGTCTGCGTCGTGCCATCGCGATCAATCTGGTCATGGGTTGGCGAATTATGTTGATGACACTGCTGGGTAGAGAAACACCGGAACTCCCTGCCGAGATACTCTTCTCTGATATTGAAATACGCACCCTGCGGGCTTACGCCAAAAAAAAGGATTGAAGCCGCCTACACGACTGGGTGACGCGGTACGGCTGGTCGCTTCTATAGGGGGCTATCTGGATCGGAAAAAAGACCCACCCCCGGGACACCAAATATTGTGGTTGGGTTATATGGCGTTTCAGTATATGAGTACCGGGTATTCACTGATGGATGACGGGTGATGGGTATAGTTACTCCGTGTCTGTTTATGGGTAAGAGGCAGCAGTAGATGGGTGGAAACATCAGCTTAAGTGAAAAAGGGTATCATGGGCCAGATCAGCTTGAAGCAATCCAGAAAGTACGGCAATCAGGATGTGCGGATTCCAGGTTATCTCTCGAAGGTTACATAGTAAGATAATCGAATACTTTTTCACAGGTTCGGACTCCTGCCATGACACACACAGGCTTCCCACAACGCTGGGTCGGACACGCCGATCTCGATGCATTCTATGCCAGCGTCGAGCAGCGGGATAATCCCGAGTACAGAGACCGTCCTGTGGTGGTCGGCGCCCTGCCCGGTCGCCGAGGGGTGGTGGCAGCTGCAAACTACAAGGCCCGGGAGTTTGGTATTCATTCGGCCATGCCCATTGCAGAAGCCAGCCGCAGGTGCCCGGATGCGGTTTTTCTGCGTCCCGATATGGCCAGATACATCCGCGTCTCCCGGGAAGTATTTCAGATTCTGGAAACCCTCACCCCGGTCGTCGAACCGGTCTCAGTCGATGAGGCTTATCTGGACCTGACCGGCCTGGAAAAGCTGCTTGGGCCACCCGAGACGATCGGATGTGAGATCAAGCGCCGCATTATGGACGCTACCGGACTCACGGTTTCAGTGGGGATTGGCCCGAACCGACTTATTGCAAAGCTTGGCTCCGAATGTCGAAAACCCGATGGACTGGCAATAATCCATCCCGAGGATGTTCTCAACTTCCTGGCTCCTCTGCCCGTAGCCAGCCTGCGTGGACTGGGGCGTCAGACCCAGAAAATCTTCAGACGTCTCGGGATTGAAACCGTGGCACAACTTCGCGCTGTTCCTCTTCAGCATCTGGAGTCACACCTGGGAAAAAAGGCAGCAGAGAATTTTCATGGGCAGGCCTTCGGTATCAGTGCGGCAGGGGTAAACCCTGGCCGGAGTCGCAAAAGTATTTCCAAAGAGCACACGTTTGAAAAAGATGTACAGGCGCAAGATATACTTCACGATGTTCTCCATGAACTGGCCGCTGGAGTCGCCGCCACGGCACGCAGAGAAAACCTGTCCGGTTCGGTGGTTACCCTGAAAGTCCGCTTTGCCGGTTTCGAAACCCATACCCGACAACACAAACTGGCGCTTTCGACCCATGATGAACGGGTAATTCTCCGGGAAGCCTGGGCGCTGTTTCTTGAGGGTACACTGCCGCGAAAACCGGTACGACTGATCGGTGTGGGTATCAGTCATTGGGGGCAAAGTGAGCCTATTCAGGCAGATCTGTTCGATCAACCCCAAAAGCGGAAACGAGATGATCGTCTGTTGAGCACGCTCGACCAGGTTGCAGAAAAATTTGGGAAGGGGGCTCTGCAAATGGGATGTACGATTAGGACAAAAAAACCGAATACTCCCTGATACTCACCTCCCCGCCCCCGGAGTTGACCCCGGTTGGGTTTTTATCTGCAGCGTCGGCAACATCCTCAATTGGCAACTGATGGCCGAAAACACATTGCGACTTATCAATGCGGACCGGTGGGCACTTTTCTTAAACTGCTGGTTTTCCAGAGTACTCCGCTCTGTACTTAAACCGGTCGCTGCAGAACAGATCGATGGTTGTTTCCAGTGTTTCTATCTCATGAGTATCTGGCCTTCGTTCAGAAAGAAGAGGGATCCGAGACTCGGCCGTCTGGTCGTGCTGATCGAATGTCTGCTCAATCAGAATGCCAGGGATCTGGGGGCAGCTGAAAGCCCGGGATTCACCCGGGATGTCATCGAACTGTTGGTCAAAGCCGATATCGGTATGGTGCAGATACCCTGCCCCGAGATCGCCTGCCTCGGTTTCAAACGTCAGCGGGCACCGGGAGAATCCATTCGAGAAGCCATGGAAACACCAGAGTCTGGCCGCTGTTGCCAGCGGCTGGCTGAATGCACCACGGATCGTATCCAGTGTTATCTAAACCAGGGTTATGAGGTTCTTGCAGTACTGGGGGGAAACGAGAAAAGTCCGGGGTGTGCCGTTCATAACGGTGTTGAAGGGGAAATCTCATTGTCCGGCGAGTCAGGCGTTTTCATGCAGAAGCTCGCTCAAGAGTTGAGAGGTCACAATCTCACCTTAAAGTTTCGTGGAATGCGCGATGCCGATCCCGCACTGTTGAAAGAAGACCTGGCCTGGCTAAGCATCCAGGTTGGAATGTGAAAAACACGAGCAAAACAGCGGGGTAGCTGCCACGATTATCACTGTTTTCGGGCCTGGCCAGGACAAGTGACCAGAAAACCTCATGGATGGTTTCTGGCCTGTTTCTGCAGCCGAGCTCACCCAGAGCCCCTTACATTTCTAAAAGAGGTATCTACTCACCCCGTATGGGTGATCTGCTCCGGAAGACGTCGCAAATACCTCCCTGTAGACTTGGCTTTGGCATCCCTGCCAAAGACACTTCCTCCACAGACTACCCATGGGGGGTAATCTCTGGGGGATGAGCAGGTACAAAAAAAACGGGTGCTGGCTCATCCCGACGTTACTTCTGTGGGTTGGCTTCTGGATCGGGATTGGTACCGGCAGCGTGGTATCTTAGTCAAGTAGTAATCCTTCAGCCGGGTACCAGGATTTGCCTGGAGAAGCTTTAACGGGCCGCCTGCTTCGACTACTCTATGAAGTAAGGGCTGCGGCAAGAAATAAGTATCCCAATATTGCGCCGGATTTTTACTCAGATTCAAGGCGTGGAAAGGGGCGCATAGCTGTTCTATGTAACCCTTT
>JAAELC010000237.1 GCA_024227135.1 Gammaproteobacteria bacterium | reverse complement strand
TTACATACTAAAATGTAACCTCCCCCTCTCCTGAAGGAGAGATCATTCCGCTACGAATCATGAGGTTACCTGTCCATGACATCACCATCCGATCAAACTTGCAAGCGAAACTATCGACGCCATCTTAAACATCTGAAACTAAAAGGGTTGCAACCCAAAACAATTGATGCCTATTCCCGGGCCATCCGCCGTATCGGAGCCTATTTCAACAACCAAATCACCGACCTGACCGAGCAACAGCTCACCGGCTATTTCAGTGATCTACTGGAAAACCACTCCTGGAGCGCTGTTAAACTCGATCTCTACGGCTTGAAGTTCTACTACCAGTATGTGCTGCGTCGCTTCTGGCAGGTACATCGCAACCCGGTACTGTTGTTTCCCAACCGCCACGGTGGACTCCAGGTGAGTCACCGGGCAACCACGCCACTGGATCGTGGCGGTGTACAAACAACCCTGCGCCAGGTCGTGGTTGAATGTGGGATAAAAGAAGATCTCACCCCACAATCTTCGACATGCCTATGCTACTCACCTGATCGAAGCCGGTGTCGATCTGCTTGAAGTCCAGAAAATCCTTGGACACCGCTCCATCCTCACCACCGCCAAATACACCCACCTGACCACCCATACCGGCAACAATGCAAGGCAACTGATCAATGAGCTAATCAGCGGTTTCTCCATCCAATGGGGGAACGTCAAATGATCCGACTCTCTTCGACAATCAGAACCTTTGAAGCCGAATTCCTGGCGCAATACCAGCACGCAATCCTGCCTTCCCACCTTAAGGCGTTGCGTGCCATGAAGATTTGCCGTACCTCTGTCAGCCCCAAATGCGGGTGCAGTGCCCTAAGTGCGACAACCAGACGCTTGTGCCACATTCCTGCGGTCATCGACATTGCCCCCACTGTCAGCACCACGAAAGCCAGTTATGGCTTGAGCGTTAACTCCAGAAACAGTTGCCGGCCAGCTATTTTCTGCTGACCTTCACTTTACCCAAGCAGACCACTGGCATGGCAGTATCAACGCCTGATCTATTCCCTGATGA
>JAAELC010000236.1 GCA_024227135.1 Gammaproteobacteria bacterium | reverse complement strand
CTCTGGGGAGACTGCCAGGGATAACCTGGAGGAAGGCGGGGATGACGTCAAATCATCATGCCCCTTATGATTTGGGCTACACACGTGCTACAATGGCGTAAACAAAGGGAAGCGAACCCGCGAGGGTGGGCAAATCCCAAAAATAACGTCCCAGTTCGGACTGTAGTCTGCAACCCGACTACACGAAGCTGGAATCGCTAGTAATCGCGAATCAGAATGTCGCGGTGAATACGTTCCCGGGTCTTGTACACACCGCCCGTCACACCATGGGAGTCAGTAACGCCCGAAGTCAGTGACCCAACCGTAAGGAGGGAGCTGCCGAAGGCGGGACCGATAACTGGGGTGAAGTCGTAACAAGGTAGCCGTATCGGAAGGTGCGGCTGGATCACCTCCTTTCTAAGGAAGAACTAGTAGAGAGTTGTTTTGTTATTCAGTTACCAAGTGAAAACTTGATAACGCCCTTCCGGGTGGCGATGCGCTCAGGGGACACACCCGTTCCCATCCCGAACACGATGGTTAAGACCTGGGCGGCCGATGGTACTACGCTGGAGACGGCATGGGAGAGCAGGTGGCTGCCCGGTTCCTTAAAAATCTTTTGGTTGATTTTGAGGGAACCAAGCAGGTGTGGCAATACGGAAGTGGAAGATGTACCTTGAAAACTGCACACAGATAGTTTTTCTTAAAAGAAAAGCGACATCAGATTTCTATGATAAGAAAGAATTGAGACTAAATCAATTCTCCCAATAGCAAGTCGAAATACGAAATATGAGTTTTAACTCATACGCCGAATGTTCTCTACGCTAGGAGGAACAGGAGGCAGCCATTTCTTAGGAAATGGACATACAAAGGTCAAGCGAAGAAGGGCGCAGGGCGGATGCCTTGGCACTGAGAGCCGATGAAAGACGTGATAAGCTGCGATAAGCTTCGGGGAG
>JAAELC010000235.1 GCA_024227135.1 Gammaproteobacteria bacterium | reverse complement strand
TCATCAGGGTGGCGGTTCAGAGATCAGGTATCTGCTCTGATTACCCGGTTGAGTTTCCAGACTTCCGGTGAATGGTAGAGTCGTGCAAGAAGGAGTTCACGCTGCAGTTCCATCTCTCTGGGCAGGCGATTTCCGAAGCGGGTGAACAATTCCTCCTGTTCTGAAGCTTCGGTTCGGGCCCGTTCGCGATCGACGTCCATGATTTCGTAGAATTGCTCGCTGGAGAAAGCCTCGAGTCCGTCCCAGTTGATCTCCTCATGACCCGGTACCCATCCCAGTGGGCTTTCGATACCCGCGCTTCTTCCGTGGCATCTGTCGACGATCCATTTCAAGGCACGCATGTTCTCACCGAATCCCGGCCAGATGAACTTGCCGTTGTCATCTTTTCGGAACCAGTTGACCCGAAAGATTCTCGGTGGTGTGGCAACATGCTGTCGGCCGATCTTGAGCCAGTGCATCCAGTAATCACCCATGTTGTAACCGCAGAACGGCAACATCGCCATCGGGTCACGACGCATCCCGGCCTGGCCGATTGCTGCCGCGGTTGCTTCTGATCCCATGGTGGCTGCAAGGTACACGCCGTGTTCCCAGCTGTAAGCCTGAAAGACCAGTGGGAAGTTGTGGCTGACTCGTCCGCCGAACACCATAGCGCTGATGGGAACACCTTTGGGGTCTTCCCAGGCGGGATCGATGGAGGGGCATTGAGAGGCCGGCGCGGTAAAACGGGCGTTCGGGTGCGCCGCGGGGGTCTCACTGTCCGGTGTCCAGTCCTTGCTTTTCCAGTCGATGGCGTGGGCCGGTGGGTCGCCATCGAGTCCCTCCCACCAAACATCACCGTCGTCGGTCAGTGCCACGTTGGTGAAGATGGAATTTTCCGTCATGGTCATCATGGCGTTGGGGTTGGAATCCGTCGAAGTGCCGGGTGCCACTCCGAAATACCCCGCTTCCGGGTTGATGGCGTAGAATTTTCCGTCTTCGGCGGGTTTGATCCATGCGATATCGTCACCGATGGTGGTGACCTTCCAGCCCTCGAAACCCTCGGTGGGGGGGATAAGCATGGCAAAGTTGGTTTTTCCGCAGGCACTGGGGAAAGCCGCGGAAACGTAGGTTTTCTCCCCCGTAGGTGATTCGACACCCAGAATCAGCATATGCTCGGCAAGCCATCCCTCATCACGGGCCAGTACCGATGCGATCCGCAGCGCGAGACACTTCTTGCCCAGCAGGGCATTGCCTCCGTAACCACTGCCGTAGGACCAGATTTCCCGGGTTTCGGGAAAGTGGGCGATGTACTTTTTACCGATATCGGGTTCGCAGGGCCAGGGCACATCCTGCTGTCCGGGCTCCAGGGGGGCTCCGACGGAGTGAACACAAGGGATGAAGGTACCATCATCACCGAGTACGTCGAGGGCGCCTTGACCCATACGGGTCATGATACGTTGATTGGTCACCACGTAGGCGGAATCGGTCACCTGTACACCCAGATGGGCGATATGTGAACCCAGCGGTCCCATGCTGAAAGGGATGACGTACATGGTGCGGCCACGCATACAGCCATCAAACTTCCCGCGTAACTCGTCCTTCATTGAAGCCGGATCCTGCCAGTTGTTGGTGGGGCCGGCATCCTCTTCATTTTCGCTGCAGATAAAAGTACGCTCTTCCACGCGGGCGACGTCACTGGGGTCGGAGCGAGCCAGGAAGCTGTTCGGGCGCTTCGCTTCGTTCAAGCGGGTGTAAGTACCGGCATCCACCAGTTCCTGGCAGAGTTTGTCGTACTCTTCCTGTGAGCCATCGCACCAGTGGACGTTCTCGGGTTTACAGAGTGCGACCATCTCGTCGATCCATGCCAGTAGCCTGGTGTGATTCGTTCTATCCCTGCCGGTTTGTGTAGTGCTCATAACATCAAGTCTCTCTATTTGGTGATATGGGTGGTTAATTCTGTATATGGTGGAAGGCTGTTGCGGGCCCTGATTCTCCGAAACCGGCTATGTTTATTAGCACAGGTTAATAATCCCCGAATTTAGCACCTTATTTTTACAGGCGCTACCCAACTGCGGACGGGATGTGCAGTTGTCCTGCTTCCGATCAGTATTTCTGCAATTCTTTCCCGGGATCTGTGATGTTGGCTGCCTGACGGATCACCGGCTCAGGAGAGTACCCCGCTCTGCATGGCCGCCATATAGAATCCGGTTCCGGCAAAAATACTGAGCAGAGGATGGCGCAGCCACACATGCAGGGTAGTCGTTAAAAAAATAGCAATCAGTTCCACAGCGCCGAAAGGTGGCGTGGTGAAGTTCAGGTTTTGGAGGCTGTATAAGACCAGGATGGTCATGATGGCTGGTGGTGTGTAACGGCCCAGAAACAGCAGCAGCGGGTGATCCGCCATCCTTCTAAGCAGGATGAAGGGGATGACCCGAGTGAGGAAAGTGGCCGCTGCCATGACGATAATGATGGCGATCAAATAGCCGGTGTCACTCATTTTCGGGCTTCCGACAGGTGCCATTGCAGGATCAACACGGCGATCGATAAGCCGATAGCAATGAGCAGCATCTGGTCCTTGAACAGAAATATGCCCATCAGCCCGCATAGCAATGCGATGAGAAAAGGCAGATATTCCCGGACCTTTTTCCACTGTTCGATCAGTAGGACTACAAACAGCGCCGTCAGGGCGAAGTCCATACCGGTGGTGTCGATATCGGCCATGGTGCCGGTCAGTGCCCCGAGGGTACAGCCGAGCACCCAGTAGCTGTGGTTGAGCGCGGTAATCAGCAGATAAAAATTCTGCTTGTTGTGCGGCTCTCCGGCAGCTGTGCTGGTGACCAGGGAGTAAGTCTCATCGGTCAGCCCGAAGATCAGATAGAGCTTCCTCAGTCCCCGCCCCCGATACTTGTTGAGCACCGAGAGGCCGAAGAAGATATGACGGGAGTTCAATGCCAGAGTGGAGATTCCCACTTCCAGCAGCCCGGCCTGAACCGTGAGCAGCCCGATGGCCATAAACTGGGCGGCACCGGCGAAGACGAACAGCCCCATCAGGGGTGAAAAGTACCAGGGATAACCCAGGTCCTGAAACAGCATGCCGAAAGCCATTCCCAGCGGTACATAGCCAAACATCACCGGCAGGGTGGCTCGCAGTGCGGGTAGTATTTCCAGGAGTGCTGCTCCGTCTGATGAGGTGTGAGCCGTTGACTGGCGTCAGGGCTTCAGTTCGATAACGCCATTGATGTGAACCTCCACCTGGCGAGTACCCGATTTCAGTGTCGGTGGCGGCGCATCTGCGGCCACCGACATTTTCAACGAGCGCAGCTCAAGAGAGCGGGGGGCGGTGCGGGAAGTGTTGATATTCATTTCCACCAGACGGTACGCCTTCCTGCCCATTTGTCCGGTGACCATGTCAGCCCTTTGATTAAAGCCGGCGATGGCCTCTGCGATCAATTGGTCCTCGGCCGTTTTCTGATGTTCCGGAGAGATCGAATAGGAGATGCGGCTGACCCCCAGGTGGGCCTGCAGCTTTCCGATCAGACTGCTGAGGCCGGTGGCATCGCGACTCTCCAGACGGATGGACTGACGTACCCGCCAGCCCGTCAGTGTCTGATTTCGATAAACCGGACTGGTGCTGTAGTCCAGGGTCTGTACCTTGATGTGCGGATTTTTACCCACCAGTTCCACTGCGTCGGCGATACGGCGATTCACCGTCGCCGACAGACTGGAGGGGTCGTTTCCCTCTTCCTGGGCGTAGAGCACACTGATAAGAATATCGTTTTCCACCTCTTTGACCGAGGAAACCGAGAGATTTATCCGGTCGTAGGTGAGCGGCTTGAGGTCCGCCCATGTATTGCTCCAGAAAAACAGCAGCGGGAGACACAGGTAATGTAGTTTCATGGTTGCTTCCTCGTCAGTATTGATTGATCTCGAATCGGTTGCGATCGATATTCTTGCGGGCGATCCGTGGGTCGAACAGTTGACCATTGATGGCGATGTAGGTTCCGGGGGGCAGCAACTGAACGGCGGCAATCGCGTAGCCAATGTTGAAGACGGCATCTGACACTCTCAGCCGCGCAGGCTGCATGGAGCCGGTCAATACGATCGTTTTCCCGGTAAGCGGTAACAGGGCGCGGGCCGTATCGACCATGGTATCGGTACCATGGGTGATCAGGATCCGGTCTTCGGGGGACGCGCTGACCCGTTCCGCCACCTGTTGCCTGTCTTCATCGGTCAACTCCAGGCTGTCTTTTCGCAATAACGGTTCCAGGGTGTAGTTCAGGGAGACATTGGCCTCGGCAAGCAAGGTGACTATCTGGGGATCGCCAACCTGAAATTCACTCTTGGCATCGAAGTAGATTTTATCGATGGTACCGCCAGTTGTAATGATTCTGAGCCTGGCATTGATGGAGCGCATGGGCGAAGTACCTGAATAATGCAGCGGTTTGACCGGTAATAATCTGTCTCCCGGTTCAACAGAGTCGTCAGCCGCCGGATTGCCCCGGCGGTCGGGTTCCCGATTGGTTACGGGATCTAAATGTTCAGGAGGTGTCAAAGCGCTCGAACAGGGTGCTGAACTGCCCCCGGCCCTGGGTCATGCTCCTTAGCACTGTGGTGTATCCCAGCAGTTGGGCGAGCGCGATTTCACAGGAGATGGTGACTGTTTCGAGGCTTCGGCTGGTATCGCGAATGATGGCGTGGCGGGACTGGAGATCCCCGAGCACGGTTCCCATGTTCTCCTCGGGTACCACGATTTCGGCATGCATGATTGGTTGCAGCAGCGCCGGTTCTGCCGCAGCGATGGCTTTATGTGCGGCACGGGAGGTGGCGGCGCTGATGGCCTCCGGGGTGGATGCACTGCCGAACAGCTCCAGCTCTGTGATCTCGATCTCCAGGTCCTGCAGGGCGGCACCCTCCAACGGGCCTCCACCAAGAGAGAATCGGAGCCCCTGTTCCAGTCCCTCGTGCTGCAGGGTTGTCAGATGTGCCCCTTCCGGTAACAGCGTCGGTTCCATTAAGGTCTGGAGCCCGGTCCCACGCTCCAGGGGCTTGACCGCGGCAACTACCCTGACCCGGGTGGCTTCCCCTTTACTGGCGTGGTCTGACAGGGGCTGAAACATCAGGTCGGCACGGCCGGGACGGGTGATGGTTTCGCGCAGCGCCACTGCCGGCCGACCGGATTTCACCTGGAGATGGTACTCCCTTTCCAGGCGTTCAATGATGATCTGCAAGTGTAGTTCACCCATGCCGCTGAGGAGGCGCTGACCGGTCTCTGGATCCTCACCGAAGTGGAGGGTGGGATCTTCCTCCTGAAGTTTGGCGAGCACGTCGAGAAATTTCTCCTCCTGATCCGAGTGTGCAGGCTCGATGGCGAGGCTCAGTACCGGTTCCCGGGTTTCGATCCGTTCCAGTTGTACCGGATGCTCGGGATCACACAGCGTATCCCCGGTGGAGGCGTGTCGCAGTCCGGCCAGCAGCACGATCTCGCCGGCATGGGCCTGGTTCAGCCGACTCTTCTTGGAGGCATCCACGTCGAAGATGCGGGCAACGTGCTCGGTGGTGCAGGATTTGTCGGGGCGATAGTAAGTTATCGGGTCGCCGGGTTTCAGAAGCCCCCGGTAAAGGCGGGCAAAAACGTGTCTCCGCCCCTCCCACATCTGGACTTTGAAGGCGAGAGCCGCCAGTGGGGCGGCGTCTACCATCTCGACCTGCTCTTCGCTGCCATCCTCCCGATAGGCGGTTGCCGCTGGTCTTTCCAGGGGTGAGGGCAGCAAAGTGATTACAGCATCGATTACCGGCTGTACCCCCAGGTTGTGCAGCGCCGACCCACTGAAACAGGGATTCAGCCTGCCCGACAGGGTGGCCTGGCGCAGCGATTGCCAGACGAGGCGGCTGTCAGGCTGTTTTCCATTGAGCACCAGTTCTGCGAGTTCGTCATCGGTTTCCGCAAGTTCCAGCAACAGGTTCTCACGCTCTGTTTCCAGGGCGGACCACAGGCTGTCCTCACAAGGTTCCGTGATGACCTGTTCGCCATGCTCACCCGCAAAATGGATCTGGGTCCGGTCGATCAGGTTGACTACCGAAGCGCTGTCGGGGACCGGACAGGTGACTGGCACAGGGGTGCTGTGCAGGCGCTTTCGGATACTCTCGAGGGATTGGTTGAAGTCTGCTCCGGCACGATCCATTTTGTTGATGAAGAAAATGCAGGGCAGGTTGAACCGGGCGCGCTGTCGCCATACCGTCTCTGTCTGGGGTTCAACGCCCCGCACACCATCGAGAACGATGATGCAGCCATCAAGGACGCGCATGCTACGTTCCACTTCAATCGTGAAATCCACATGGCCAGGTGTGTCTACGATCTGGATCGAATGATCCATCCAGTCGGCCCGGGTGACTGCGGAGGTGATGGTGATACCATGGCTTTGCTCCTCCGCCATGTAGTCCATGTGCGCGGCTCCGTCATGCACCTCACCTATTTTGTACAGTGCACCGGTGTAGAACAGGATCCGCTCGGTCAGTGTGGTCTTACCCGCATCGATGTGGGCGGCGACACCAATGTTGCGAACCTTGCTGAGGTCTGGTTTCGTAGCCATGAGCTCTCCGTCTGGGAGGTGGTGTGGCGTCAGTTCGTGACGTTGATCCGGTTCATGATGTTGTCGGTGGCAGGTTCGACCGGTGGAGTACCTTACCCTGGGGATCGACGACTTCGACTTCGATGGGAAATGCGTCCCGCAGACTGGCGGTGACGACACAGAAATCCTCGAACAAGTCCAGGCAACGCTTCATCCGGATAGCTTTTTCGAGCACCTCGCCCACCTGCAGCCGAACTGAGATGCTGCCGATTCGCAATTTTCCCCTGACGCTCCGGATCAGGGTACAGGTGGCCGTCGTGTGCAGGCTGCCAGGGGGTGGCTCGTTCCTGGTTATACAGTACAGCAGGCTGGAACTGAGGCAGTTGGCGGCAGCAATGGTCAGCATCCTGGCGGGGTTGGGACCCTTACCCTGGCCAATGGGTGGAGCTTCATCCACCAACAAGTCGTCAACACCTTCCAGGTCTAACCTGACCTGGAATTCGTAGCCGTGGCGTTGCTCCAGCTCCAGAGTAAACTGTTTGTCGTGGGACATGACCGATCCTGCAGATACACTTAGATGTTCGGGGCGCTCACTCTCCGGCGATGGTCATGGAATCTATCAACCATGAGCCGGTCCGGACACTGCCTCTCGGGTCAATATCATTTCCTACCGCCACCAGTCCCGAATACATGGTTTTGAGATTGCCGGCGATGGTGATCTCTTCAACCGGGTATTGGATTTTTCCCTGCTCCACCCAGAAACCGGAAGCACCTCGGGAATAGTCTCCAGTCACCACATTCAGGCCACTGCCCATCATCTCGGTTACCAGAAGTCCGGTCCCCATGCTGTTGAGCAGCGACTGGAAATCCTGATCACCGGGTACGATAGACAGATTGCGAACGCCTCCGGCGTTGGCGGTGGTCTGCATGCCGAGCTTGCGCGCCGAGTAGGCACTCAGTACATAGCTGCGAAGAGTGCCATCGGAAACGAAATCTTTCACGCTGGTTGCCACGCCATCGTTGTCGAAGGCGGAACTGTCCAGTCCCCGGGGCAGCAGCGGGTTTTCATGGATGCGAACGAAATCCGGAAATACCGGTTGCCCCAGCTGATTCAGCAGAAAGCTTGAATGACGGTAAAGTGCCGAACCACTGATGGCGCCGATCAAGTGGCGCAGCAGGCTGACCGCGACCTCGGCCTGGAAAATAACCGGTGCTTCCCGGGTGCTGATTCTCCGCGAGCCCAGTCTTGCAAGCGTTCGTTCACCGGCCTTTCGACCGACATCGACAGCTGATTCCAGAGCATCCACGGCACGGGCGGCGGTGTACCAGTAATCCCGCTGCATCGAATCTCCTTCCTGTCCTACGACAGCGCAGCTGAGGCTGTGGCTGCTACTGGGATATCCACCGATGACCCCGTGACTGTTACCGTATATCTGGAGGCCATTCTGGGTGTTCAGGGAAGCGCCTTCGGAGTTACTGATCCGTGGGTCCAGGTTCCGTGCGGCGGCTTCACATTCGATCGCCTTCTCAATGGCCTGGTTTACCTCGATATCCCAGGGGTGGTAGAGATCGAGTTCAGGAATCTCCTTAACCATGAGTTCGGGGTCAGCCAGGCCTGCATAGGGATCTTCGGTTGTGTAACGGGCGATGTTGCAGGCAGCACGTACGGCATCTTTGACAGCGTCTGCTGAAAGATCGGAAGTACTGGACGATCCTTTGCGATGTCCGAAGTAGACGGTGATCCACAGTCCCTGGTCGCGGGTATGCTCGATCGTTTCCACTTCGCCCATTCGTGCGGTGACCGAAAGTCCCGTGTCGCTGCTTACAACGGCCTCTGCAGAACTTGCCCCCTGGTTTTTTGCTTCCTTCAGCAGATTTTCAACCATCTGCTCCATTCCGCTTTGTTTTTCTCTCATGTCTTGCATCGGTATATTCGGTCAGTTATCAGTTATCAGTTATCAGTTATCAGTTATCAGTTTGCAGTTTGCAGTTTGCAGTGTTGCGAGGTAAGCTTTTGCAATGTACGGTGCCGGGTATCAGGCGCTGTCTGGCAGCGGCTCACTGTCGGGTGTGGTCGGAGTTCCAGATCAATTGTCGAGTAACATCAGGCCTCGGTACCCCCCACAGTCAGTTCGTCCACTCGGAGTGTAGGTTGTCCCACGCCCACGGGTACGCTCTGACCCTCTTTGCCACAAGTTCCGACCCCGGAATCCAGTTCCAGGTCGTTGCCCACCATCCCCACGCGAGTCAGAACATCGGGACCGTTGCCGATCAGGGTGGCCCCTTTTACCGGATGGGTGACCTTGCCGTTTTCGATCATGTAGGCCTCGCTGGCCGAGAAAACGAACTTTCCCGAGGTGATGTCGACCTGTCCGCCACCGAAATTTACGGCATATAACCCCTTATCCACCGAGGCGATGATCTCTTCCGGGTCATGTTTTCCCGCCAGCATGTAGGTGTTGGTCATTCTGGGCATCGGCAGGTGGGCAAATGATTCACGCCGGCCGTTGCCGGTGGAATGGGTGCCCATCAACCTGGCATTGAGTCGATCCTGCATATAGCCTTTGAGTATGCCGTTTTCGATCAGCACCGTGTACTGGCCCGGGGTTCCCTCGTCATCGACGCTGAGAGATCCGCATCGCCCCGTCAAGGTGCCGTCGTCCACCACGGTACAACCCTCGGCAGCAACCTTATCGCCGAGTCTGCCGGAGAATGCGGATGTGCCCTTGCGGTTGAAGTCGCCTTCGAGGCCGTGGCCGATAGCTTCGTGGAGCAGCACTCCAGGCCACCCGGGGCCCAGCACGACCGGCATGGTGCCGGCGGGTGCGCCGACGGCCTCAAGGTTGACCAGCGCCTGCCTTACCGCTTCCCGCGCGTATCCCAGTGCCCGGTTCTCATCGATGAAAAACTGAAACTCCTGGCGGGCACCCCCACCGCTGGATCCCTGCTCCCGTTTGTCACCCTGTTCGACGATGACATGAACATTGCAGCGGACCAGTGGCCTTACATCCCCCGTCATTCTGCCGTCGCTATCCACGACCAGCACCACGTCGTGAACTGCTACCAGGCTGGTGATGACCTGGCTGACCCTCGGGTCCTGCTCCCGGGCTTCCTTGTCGATGCGTCGAAGCAGATCGATTTTCTGTGCTTCCGTGAGGCTATCGAGGGGGTTGATGGCACCGTAGTAGTGTCGGGGTGCCACTGATCCCTGAATGCGCACGCCGCTGCCGTTGCCGCCCTGGGTAATGGCCCTGGCTGTTTTACCCGCTTCGAGCAGGCTGGGCAGGTGGATTTCGTCGGTATAGGCAAAACCGGTTTTTTCACCGCTTATCGCCCGGATACCCACGCCCTGCTCGATGCTGTAGGAGCCTTCCTTGATGATGCCGTCCTCCAATACCCAGGATTCGCGGCGACTGGATTCAAAATAGATATCCGCTGCATCGATGGTCGTGGAAAGTACCTGGTCCATCACCTTGTCCAGGTCACTCTCTCTCAATGCCGCGGGTGCGATCAGTGTTTCGCAGGCGATGTCAGTTGGTGTAAGCATGATTTGTCGTTGGCGCTGAATCTATCAATGGGGTTCCGGTCCAGGTGAATCCTGGTAATGACCGGGTGTATGAATACCGGTTAAAGGTATTCAAGGGAAAGTGGGGTGTCGGTTGCCGGCTTTCAACCCATTGCTCATGGGGGGGTTGGGGCAATTTTCCGGCTTTCCGTTCCTTGTTCTCTTCAAAACTGATCCAGATGAAATTTACGGTGGTCGATTGCTGGAAAGTTACGCCGGGTGGCTGCCAGATTTTCCCGATTCAGGGTATGGCATACGGCGCCTGCTCCACTGCCCATTTTGGTCAGTACATTGCCCCAGGGGTCCACAATCATACTGCGTCCATAGGTTTCGCGGCCATTCACATGGAACCCACCTTGGGCGGCGGCCACGACGAAGCTCTGGTTTTCAATGGCCCGTGCCCGGACCAGGGGTTTCCAGTGTGCTTTGCCGGTAAACGCGGTGAAGGCGGCGGGAAGGCATATGATTTCCATGCCCTGATCAAGCAGATTGCGGAACAGTTCCGGAAATCGCAGATCGTAACAGACGGTGATTCCCAGTTTTCCGAAGGGCGAATCCACCACCATGGTTTTTTCACCGGGCTCTATGGTTTTGGATTCCATATAGCGCTCACCTGTTTCGACGATGTGAACGTCGAACAGATGAATTTTGTCGTAGCGTGCGACCCGCTCACCTTGGTCGTTGAATACCAGGCAGGCAGCGCGAACCTTGCTGTCGTCGTGGGCTTCCATAGGGATGGTGCCGCCCACCAGCCAGATTCCATACCGTTTGGCAGTCTGGCTGAGAAACTCCTGCAGCGGGCCATCTCCGTCGATTTCCCGATGCGCGAGCAGGTCACCGTCCCGTTTTCCCATGCAGGCAAAATTCTCCGGCAATACGATCAGCCCGGCTTTGTTCTTGACTGACCCAGCGATCAGCTGCTCTGCTTTGAGCAGATTGGCACTGACATTTGGTCCGGATGCCATCTGAATGGCTGCGGCCTTGGTTCGTTTATCACTCATTGCGATATGCAGACAGGTGTTCTGGTTTTGCAGGTTCTGTTGCCCCGTGCGGATTGGACAATAGCACATTAGCGATCATCCATCACTGTGCCCCCTGTGTCTGGCCTGGACCAGGGCCTGTGCTTCCTTTTTGCCGGGCGTGGCCATGGAGGGTGGCTCTGTGATCTACCGCTGCCGCGTCCCGGCGTTCGGGAAGGGGATGACTTAACCTCATGCGACGGATCTCGATACGAAACCCCAACGGGTCGCTGTATTCGTGCACATCCCGTTGAAGGGAGATTAGAGTCCCTGCTCCAAAGGAGGGGTCAGGGTGGGAATTTCTGTTTTTCTACCGGAGTTCTGCGTCTTTTTCTGGGTATCCAGGCGCTCTATTTCAGGGTTTTCCCAGGGGCCGGTTACCTGATACTGGCGCTGGGATGCTTTATCGAAGGCTTTGCCCAGCAGCTGTTGGGCGAAAAGCACTGCAGCACCTAACGCCGGTCCACCTACGATCGCACCTGCCACCGGCAGGGCGGCAGACACTCTGGGTGTAATGGTGATCAGCTGCTCGAAGTCCTCGGTGGTGAGTCCGATACGCCCTGAAACCTCCACCGCCGCGGCTGGGCCTCTCAGGCGAAAGTCGCTGGTAAAGGCATCTCCGGAATCAAGCAGGAAGCTGCCCTCAATGTTGTCGAATGCCAACCCTTTCTTGAACAGATCACTGAAATCGAGAGTCAGTCTTCGCTGTAAGGCATTAAAATTGAGTAAACCGAATACACGTCCGATGCCCGGGTCCACTTCCAGGAATTGCCCCTTCCCGATCTGCATGGTGATGTCGCCATTCAAAATGCCGGTGCTGAAGCCGAGGGGGGAGTCATTCCAGCTCAGGCGGCTGTCGAACTCGCTGGGGGCTTGGTCGATGTTTCGGGTAAACCCCAGTTGTTCCAGCAGCCGCCCCAGTCCGGTGGTTTCAAAAGAGAGATCCAAGCGGGTTTTATGGGTGTTGCCGGGAGTTTTCAGCCAGTCACCTGCCGCCGAGAGCCTGACCCGGTCGGAATTGAGTGAAAGGGTCTGCAGTTCGATCCCATTGGGAACGCGACGGCTGATCAGTTGCAGTCGTCCGAAGTCGTGCTGGTTGATCGTTACGGTGTCCGCATTGAGGCTCAGTGCGGGAAGCTGGGAGGGGTCTGTGTGGTCTCGGCGTTTGGGATTTTCTCCAGACGGCAGTGTGAGCTGTGCCGGATCGAAATTGAGATGCAGTTGATCCAGGTTAACGTCGATGGGCTTGTCGGTGAGTGCATCAGGAATCTGAATCGAGCCGGTGAAATCGGTGCTCGACAGCTTCCCTTTCAGTCCGCCGTCATGGTGGCTCAGATCGACTTCAAACTGTTCCAGCAGCGTATCGCCGAGGGTCAGTTTATCGATTCCCAGGATGATGCTGCGTATGGTGGGGCGTGCTCCCCGGGAGCTGCTCTCTTCCATCAAACCCAGCCAGGGTCCCAGGTCCAGTTTTTCCAGCGACCCGTAGACAGCCAGCCCTGATTGCCCAGGGATTCGGGCTTTTCCTCTGCCAATTCGGATTTCCCCTCTTTCCAGAAACGGGGGAGATTTTTTCCCGGTTTCGATCTGCAGCGCTGCATCGATCAGCGATCCGTAGCGGAGCCTGACTTGACTGCGCGGTGGTTGGCCGATCGTGCCTGTAATTGTCAGGTTACGCTTTTCAGCGGCCTTTTTATTGAGGGGTGGGGGCAGGTCGACCTCGATGCCTCTAAGGTCGGAGAACAGCTTCACCGACACTCCGTGATCCGGTGCACTGAGATGATGGGGGGCGTCGAACTGCAGATTCCAGAGGCCTTTGCCTGCGAGGTAACCCAGGCTCAGTGCCGGAAACTGATTGGCCAGTTCCGCTGAACCTATTCTGCCCTGTGCAGTGATCCGGGTGGTATCAGAGGATTTTTCCCGGGTCTTCAGCTTCAGTTTGATCGTACTGCCGAGGGCGTCTGCCCGTAAATTCTTACTCTGGAGGCCATTGAGGTCGAACAGCAGGTCACCAGTGATACTTTTTAGGGTCAGTCCCCAGGTATCCAGAACCAGGTCGTTTTTATGAAATGTCAGTTTTCCATCCAGCCGGTAGGCATCCTGTTTTTTGATCGGAATGGCGAATCCCATTTCCAGTCTGGCATCCCCTTTACCCAGCAGACCACGAACGATGGGGCCGAATCGGTTTTTCAGTGGTGATTCCCTGAGTATGCGCAGGTTATCCTGCAGCGGACCCTCAATGACGCCTCTAAGCTCGAAGGGAGAGCCTTGCTTCAGTCTGCTGATTCGACCATGGGCGTGCTTTAGTTCGCTTTGGAATAAAGTCCCTTGTTCCAGCCAGGCATCGAAACTGTTGTCAAGAAAACGCACTCTGGCATTGATGGCCTCAAGCTTGGGCCAGCCTGGCCAGTAATCCAGCACCAGGTCTCTGGTGTGAAAAAAGACTTCAAATCGGCCGGCGTGGGTCTCATCGAAGGGAAAACCACGAAGGGGGCCACGAAAAATACAGCTGCCACTGATGACCTGACCGGTAATAATACTCCTGTCCAGCCATTCAACGACCTTGTCCGGCATGATTCCCACCGGCAGGTAACGGGAGGTGCTGGCGGCGTTGCCATCAGCAAAATTGGTTTGAAGATCCATGAAAACGGGCGTATCGGGCTGGGATGGAAACTTCATGGTCAGGCGGGTCTGGGTGCGGATGTCGTTGGTGATGGCCCGAATATTGTTGGTGCTGATGTGCCAGCTGCCATCCTTTTCGATTCCCCAGTCCAATGATCCATTGAACTGCTCCAGAACGAGTGGGTCACGGAGCAGTCCAGGAAAGCGCAGGGTGGTTTCCTTTCCGCTGATCTTCAACCTGCCACCACTTTGATCTGCCTGGAACCTGGCCTGGAGATTACTCATGCCGGGGATCCGTTTCCAGGGACGTGTAAACAGGGAGCGGACCTCCCCTCGTGCAGACCATCTGGGGGCATCGGCGGTTTCGTTGTAGTTGAAGCGCAGATGATACAGATCGCTGTGTGGCCAGATTTTATCCAGTGCCTGCTCGATGGCCGGGTCGGGTAGCGGAAATACCCGGATGATATCCACCAGATCCTCTATTCTCACAAAGTCTGATCCGGCGGCTAAGTGCAGCTTTCCTTTCGGGTCGATACGGGTTTTCAGGGTAAAGTTTGCTGTTGGCCAGCTCAATCCCATCCGTTTCAGCTCGATATCGGCCACATCCAGGGTCCAGCCGTCGGTGTTTCTCTGCCATTTGAAACGGCCACCCAGGTTGTCTATACCCAGCGCCCGTTCCCGCTTCCCCTCTTTACGCATAAACTGCTTGAGCCGCAGCCCGTGGGTCGAAGCGCTACCCTCCAAACGGGCTATGTGGCCGTCTTCCCAGCGACTCCACAGCTCGATGTTCCCGAGTCCGCCGGACAGCTCATAGCCTTCCGGTATGCGGTGCCGCAGTAGTTCGGACAGTGCCAGTCTTCTCCCCTTTAAATAGATATCCCCATCCCAGTCACCGGACCCGGTCAGGGTACTCTTGATATCCATTGCCAGCTCCAGCCTGCCTCCTTTTTCGCCGGGCAGCTCAAAGCTGCCGTTCAACTGGTGGCGTCCGGGGGCGTTGATCAGCTTTGCAACTACATTTTTGAGGCGAATCGGTTCAGCTCCGATGACCTGGTTTTCCCAGAATATCAGGCTGTCTTTGACCACGACCCGGCTGGGCAGCAGAAACAGGGGTGTGGCATCCTCCGTTTCACCTTCCAGGTTTTCCAGGCCCACCACTACCAGAGACCGATTCGAGCGACGTTTGACCAGCAGGTGAACTCCCGAGAGTGTCACTTCGCGGGTTTTGATGCCCCAAGCTCGAATGCTGTCGATGAGTGCTACATGTATGCGGATCTCCGACAGTCTCAAAGAGGGCTTTCCGGTTTCCCGGGAAAGCAGTTTCACGTCTTTGAGAATCAGCTCCGGACCCAGCCCCAACCACCGGGCATTGAGTGCTCCAATCCGGACCTCTCTGCCCAGTCCTTCGGTGGCCCACCGCTCCACATCCACTCGATAATCCGCAACCGTGGGGATGACCAGCAGGCGCCCGAAAACAATTGCTGCGGCGCCCAGAACCAGGATCAGCAGTACCACCAACCATATTTTAAGTGCCAGAGACTTCGCGATATGTAGCACACTAAAGCCTTGCCGCTGAGCTGGGTCCGGTGGGTGTGTTATTCATAGCCGGTGGCTGGATCCCGTGTTCGAGTGACTGAGCTATGCCGGTAGGATAATGGTGCAGAGCCTGTCGGACCTTGGCTGATCGTGGACCTGTGTATTCACTGGGAAGTGCATGGTTTATCGGGAAGTCTCAATCCAGGTACAGAACCCTGCTAGATGAGGACGACATCGTAGTGTTCCTGGGTATAGAGGGATTCTGCCTGAAGTCGAATGGTTTTGCCGATAAAGTCCTCAAGCTCGGCCAGATTGGAGGATTCTTCGTCCAGCAGCCGGTCGACCACCTCCTGAGATGCGAGCACCAACAGGGATTCCACATCGAATTGCCGTGCTTCCCGCAGAATTTCCCGGAATATTTCAAAGCAGGTTGTTTCTGCCGTCTTCAGTGAACCCCGACCACTGCAGCAGGGACAGGGTTCACAAAGAATATGCTCGAGGGATTCCCGAATCCTTTTTCGGGTCATTTCCACCAACCCGAGAGACGACACTTCGGTGATAAGCGTTTTGGCATGATCCCGGGCCAGGCATTTTTCCAGCGCCCGCAATACCTGCCGCTTATGATCTTCATCGAGCATATCGATAAAGTCGATAATGATGATTCCACCGAGGTTTCTCAGCCGCAGCTGGCGGCAGATGGCCTGGGCAGCTTCCATGTTGGTTTTGTATATCGTTTCTTCCAGATTGCGGTGGCCCACGAAAGCGCCGGTATTGACATCGATGGTGGTCATCGCTTCGGTTTGATCGATGATCAGATAGCCGCCAGATTTGAGCTCGACCTTACGTTCCAGTGCTTTCTGGATCTCATCTTCGACGCTGTACAGGTCGAGGATCGGACGCCCACCGGTATAGTGGGTTATCTGTACATTCAGGTCGGGGATCAACTTGTGGGCAAAATGTTTGGCCTTCTGCCAGCTTTCCAGGGAGTCGATCCTGATTTTCTCCACTTCTGGAGATACCAGATCCCGAAGGGAGCGCAGCAGCAGCGGTAGATCTTCGTGTATCAGCGTACCCGGAAGGGCGGTTTTAAAGCGCTCCTGAACCTCTTTCCAGAGTCTGGAAAGGAACCGCATGTCCGATATAAGGGTCTCGTCTCCCACCCCTTCTGCGGCGGTTCTCGCAATGAAATTACCTGATATCTGATTATCCTGAGTGAAATTGTCGATCACCTGTCGCAGGCGGGCGCGCTGTTCCTCGCTTTCAATCTTCTGGGAGATACCGGTATTTCCCAGCGCGGGCATGAAGACCAGATAACGGGACGGGATCGAAACGTTGGTGGTCAGTCGTGCTCCCTTGGTTCCCAGTGGGTCCTTGACCACCTGGACCACCACATCGCCCCCTTCTCGAACCAGACTGTTGATGTCGTCAACTTTTCCCGAATCTGAATCCGGGTTGCACAGGATGTCTGTTGCGTGCAGAAATGCCGCCTTTTGCAGGCCGATTTCAACAAAGGCCGCCTGCATGCCCGGGAGTACACGGCAAATTCTGCCTTTGTAGATATTGCCGACCAGGCCACGGTGCTCACTGCGCTCGATGATGATTTCCTGGAGCACGCCGTTCTCGATGACAGCTACCCGGGTTTCGGGTGGAGATGCATTTATCAGTATTTCTTCAGTCATCCACTATTTGTTCTCTGTTGATATGAGAGCGGGTCGATACCGGCATTTTGCAGTAGTTGAGCGGTTTCGAAAAGTGGCAGCCCCATTACACCGGAATAGCTCCCCTCTATATGGGAGATAAAAAGTGCACCAAGCCCCTGAATGGCATAGCCCCCGGCCTTGTCTGCGGGTTCTCCAGTCTCCCAATAAGCCTGGGCTTCCGGAATAGTTATCTGTCTGAAGGTTACACGGTTTCTGGTCAATCGGGTTTCCATCCGGTCGTTGAGCAGGGCGACAGCGGTCAGCACCTCGTGTTGCCGACCGGAAAGCTGTTGCAGCATACTCACCCCCTGATGATGATCCAGGGGTTTGCCGAGGATCTGGTTGCCGATCACCACTGCAGTATCGGCGGCTAGAACCGGGTGTTGTGGTATCGGCAGCAGGGATCTGCCCTTTTCGGCCTTGGTGCTTGCCAGGCGCAGGACATAAACTTCGGGCGTTTCATCCCTTTGCCGGCTCTCGTCCAGGTCGATACGCAGTACTGTCGGCTCCATACCCAACTGCTCCAGGAGCTGTCGTCGACGGGGGGAAGTGGAAGCGAGGTAAAATTCGGCAGACATTGAAAACCGCCCGGAGAGTCTATGGGATCTTGTTGGTGATCAAGGTTTTTTTTGATGGCCCTTGCTGGCTCCATCATAACATTCGAGGTTGTCAGGTATCTGAATTTAATTCAAAAAAGTTGTGCAATCTGCTTTACGGAATCACCTTGGACCTCTGGGCTCCGGTGAGATACACAGTCTAGCTCCGGTGGTAGGGATGGTTGTGCAGAACGCTCCAGGCGCGGTAGAGCTGCTCGGCCACGATAACCCTGACCAGCGGGTGGGGTAGTGTCAGCGGGGAAAGTGACCATCGTCCTTCGGCCTGTTTGACACAGTCAGCCGCGAGTCCTTCCGGACCTCCCACCAGCAACGCCAGATCGCGGCCGTCATTCATCCAGCCTGTCATTTTCCCGGCCAGCTGTTCGGTGTTCCACGGTCGTCCCCGCACATCCAGTGCCAGCACGGCGCAGCCACGGGGAATGGCAGCCAGCATGCGTTTGCCTTCTTCACGCAGAGCCCGCTGGATATCCGCTCCCTTTTTGCGATGGCCCGGTGTTATTTCGACCAGTTTCAGTCGGCAGTCTCCCTTCAGGCGCTTGGCGTACTCGCCATAACCTTCCTGTACCCAGCGGGGCATACGGGTGCCCACCGATATAAGATGAATATTCATTGGTTGGATTGTAGGGCCTTTCGTGTTTCCGGGGCATTAGCGTGAATTTAATCGATGCGTATTCCTGAGGGGGTATAGAGTTCCGATCAGGTTTTTATCAGAAGTCACCGAAGTGAATCGCCTGATGCATGATGTTTGCGTTACCCTACCCGTTCGTCTGATAAACCGGCTCTGGATTCCGGGGAAGCGTTGATGCCAAAAAAATATATCGAAGAGATACTGCGGGCCCAGGTCTACGACGTTGCCCGGGAGACGCCCCTCGATCCGGCACCACGGCTCTCCGCCCGTATGGGTAACCGGGTTTTCTTAAAGCGGGAGGATCTGCAGCCGGTATTTTCATTCAAATGCAGGGGTGCCTACAACAAAATCCGGAGCCTGAGTGTCGAGGAACGCCAGCAGGGGGTGATTGGCGCTTCAGCAGGCAATCATGCACAGGGGATGGCATTGTCAGCCCGTCAACTGGGTATTCGGGCACTGATTGTGATGCCTACCACCACGCCGCCTATCAAAGTGCAGGCGGTCAAGAGCCTGGGTGCAAAGGCGGTGCTCGTTGGAGACTCCTATGACGAAGCTTATGCCCATGCCCAAGGTCTTTCCAAGGAAAAGGGGATGGTCTTTATTCATCCCTTTGACGATCCGCTGGTAATTGCCGGTCAGGGTACTGTAGGTATGGAGATTCTCCGTCAGCATCAGGGGCCGCCTCATGGGATTTTCATACCGGTGGGTGGCGGCGGGCTTATCGCGGGCATTGGTGCGTATGTGAAGTATGTGTTTCCGAAGGTCAAGGTGATAGGCGTCGAACCGGAAGATGCACCCACACTTTTCCGGGCACTGGAGGCTGGTCGCCGGATCACACTGGACCAGGTGGGGATATTCGCAGATGGTGTGGCTGTCAAGGAAATAGGCAAAGAGACTTTTCGGGTGGCCCGCGAGGTGGTGGACGAGGTGATACTGGTGGGTACCGATGAAATCTGTGCCGCGATCAAGGATGTCTTCGACGATACCCGAACGGTTGCTGAACCGGCGGGTGCTCTCTCCGTGGCTGGAATGAAAAAGTACGTGGAGCGGGAGGGGATCGTCGATCAGTCCCTGGTTGCCATCGAAAGCGGAGCCAATATCAACTTCGATCGTTTGCGCCATGTGGCTGAAAGAGCCGAGATCGGTGAGCGGAGGGAAGCGTTGCTGGCCGTGGAGATTGAAGAGCGGCCCGGCAGCTTTCTGCGGTTCTGTCGTGCGCTGGGCAAGCGCAACGTGACTGAATTTAACTACCGTTATTCAGATACAAGTCGTGCCCACGTGTTTGCCGGTGTGGAACTCAACGATGGTGAGCGAGAGCGGGAAGCGCTGGTGGAGCGTCTGGAGGGTAAAGGTTATTCGGTAACTGATATGACTGAAAATGAAACCGCCAAGCTGCACATCCGTTACATGGTGGGCGGTCATGCGCCCGGTCTCGACAATGAGAGGTTGTTCAGGTTTCAGTTTCCAGAGCGCCCCGGTGCGCTGTTTTCTTTTCTCTCCCAACTGGGAAAGCGGTGGAATATCAGCCTGTTTCACTATCGCAATCATGGGGCCGCCTATGGGCGGGTCCTCATGGGGATACAGATTGACCACAGCAACGAGCAGGATTTTCTCGATCTTCTGCAGCAACTCGATTATTCGTGGAAGGAGGAAACCGACAATCCGGCCTATCGGTTATTCGCCTGCGGTGGATCCTGCCCACTGCCGGAATCCTGACCTGTGATGGGTTGCCGCTTTCAGTGGCGATCCTTTCCGGCTCGCTTTGTCCGCTGGCCGGGGAAACGGCGTCAGCTGGTGGATGGGTCTTTTCTGTAGAAACCTGCCTCCGTGATAATTCCATTCACGGGCACGTCCCAGGGGTTCGGGTCGATTCGATCCAGATGTTGACATTCATGGGCGAGCCCGATCAGCAGGGGGGTGCGCCAGCAGTGGCGGCGGCGAAGATAGGCCAGCGTCCGGTCATAGAACCCTCCCCCCATACCCATCCTGTTGCCATCAGGGTCGAATGCCACCAAGGGGAGCAGAATCAGGTCCAGTCCCCAGGGTGGAATCAGGCGACTGGTACCGAACAGTGGTTCCGGAATACCGAATCGATTCTGTTGCAATGGGCCATGTGGTGGATGCTCACGGAACCAGAGTGCCTGCTTGGGGCGTGCCCGGAGAACCGGCAGGAAGATGCGCTTGCCATGGCGCCTGAATTGTTCCGCCAGAGGAGCAGGGTCCAGTTCACCGTTGTTGGTTATGTAGAGCGCGATGGTATTGCAGCGCAGCAACAGGCCGGTAGAAAGGAAGTGCCTGGCTGCCGCCAGGGCATGGGTTCTCTGTTCACCGGGCGAAAGCGCAAGCCGCCTTGAACGGAGCATTTTGCGCAGTTCCGTACCGTCAGACATCAGCAGCCCTGGTGAAGGAGGGGTACTCCCCGCCTGTGCCGTCGCGTGCTTTCGTTCTTGAACCAATAGGTTCAAGTGGGGACAACACTGTGGCTTAAGGCTTTCCGCTCATGGCGGACATGCACACCGCCACGGATTTATGCCCCCAGGGTAAGTATTAGGCTCAAGAAAATACCCGGCCCGCTTACGAACACTGCAGGGAGTACCTACAGCTAAAGGCTAAACCCTATTGAGAGAAAGTTCCAGTCAATTACCTTGATTTAGTGCAATATCTATTTTTTCCTGCATCTGCTGCAGGCGTTTTGAGATTGCCTGGGCTCCAAGGTCTTCGAGTCCTTTATGTTCCAGGAGCTCGTGGGCGATATTCAAAGCAGCCATGACTGCGATTCGGTCTGAACCGATGACTTTGCCACCGGTTTTGATTTCCCGCATTTTCTGGTCTAAATAAAGAGCAGACGCGCGCAGTGAGTCTTCTTCTCCGCGCTGGCAGGCAATTCGGTAGTCTTTGTCCAGGATACGGACCACAACGGGGATGGTTATGTCATTCACTGCTTGTTTTCCAACGATTTCAGCCTGCTGATCATAGCTTCCAAACGGCTTTTTGCCTGTTCTGTCTTATCGATCAGGCTGGCGCGTTCCGTCATTAGGTCTTCCTGCCGGGAACGCAGGGTCACATTTTCATTCCGGAGTTGCGTCAGTGTACGAATCAGCTCTTCCACCTGCAATTCCAGGTGTTCGAGGTCGACGTCGGCATTCTTGCTGTTGGATTGGTTACTCATATGGAGTCAAATCATAGATTGCACCACCCCGAGGGTCAACGATGATATGATTCGCTTTTGTGTGCCGGTGCCTCAGTTTAGTGATTCCGGCGTTGCTATGGGAGAGTAAAATTAGGAGCCGTGTCGGGAATCCCAGTAGAACATGAACGGTTGGAGCGTCGCATCGCCTCAGGAAACCTGGAGACAGGAGGGTCCGAGGCCCATGGGATGCTGTGCGGAATATTGTGTGGTGGGGGTGTTGATTCCAGTGCGCTCTGGATGAGCGCGCTTTTCGATGGCGTTGACGAGGCGGATTTACTGGTAGGCGAATGCCGGCAGGAAATGGATCGGCTCTATCAACAGACCCGAGAAGCCCTGGAAGGGCCGGAGTCGACCATGGAACCCCTGTTGCCTTCCGAACGACTGCCACTGAAGGTGAGAGCCGAAGCGGTAAGAGATTGGTCAAGGGGGTTCCTGTATGGTATCGGTCTGGCTGGTATTTCCCAGGACGCATTGCAGTCCGAACAGACCAGGGAGGCGCTCCACGACCTGGCTGAAATCACCCGAATGGATCTGGGTGTGCTGGGTGATGATGAAGACGATGAGGATGCTCTCATGCAAGTTTCGGAATATGTCTGGGTAGCCGCCATGCTGGTTTACCATGAGCTGGATTCAAACAGGACTGCCTCGTCATGAGTACAGTGGAATATCAACGCCGGCGCCGCCAGTTAATGCGCATGATGGGTCCAGGAAGTATCGCCATTCTCCCTTCTGCGCCGGTTTCGGTGCGTAATCGCGATGTCGACTACCCCTACCGTCCGGACAGCGATTTCTACTATCTTACCGGGTTTTCGGAACCGGCTGCTGTCGCGGTGTTGATTCCGGGGCGGGCGCAGGCCGAGTATGTGCTGTTCTGCAGGGAGCGTGATCCGGAGAAAGAGCTCTGGGATGGATCCCGGGCAGGGCAGGAGGGTGCTACCGGAACGTTCGGTGCAGAGGACTCTTTTCCCATCGGGGATATGGATGAGATTCTCCCGCGTATGCTCGAACAGTGCGAGCGGGTGTTCTATGCCGTGGGCTGTAATGCGGACCTTGACAGGCGAATATCCGAATGGGTGGGGGG
Source organism: Gammaproteobacteria bacterium (assembly GCA_024227135.1). Classification (GTDB taxonomy): domain Bacteria; phylum Pseudomonadota; class Gammaproteobacteria; order Chromatiales; family Chromatiaceae; genus JAHEHQ01. The sequence goes on along the minus strand of JAAELC010000235.1, from coordinate 99,254 downwards.
GATTCGCGAAAAGGGGCGCACCGGTGTTCAGGGGCCGTTGGAGTTTATCGCGCTGGACCATTACATCCACGACATGCGTCTCTACAAGAGCCGTTCGGAGGTAAAGTGGATGCGAGCGGCTGCCCGTATCTCCGCCCGGGCGCACCAACATGCCATGAAGGTCTGCCGGCCGGGTATGCGCGAGTGGGAGCTTGAAGCGGAAATTCAACATGTCTGTGCATCATCAGGAGCACGGCACCAGGCCTATTCCCCTATTGTGGGGGGTGGTGTTAACGGGTGTGTGTTGCACTACACGGACAATCAGGACGAACTGAAAGACGGTGACCTGGTATTGATCGATGCGGGTTGCGAGCTGGGTTACTACGCATCCGATATCACCAGAACTTTTCCGGTCAATGGTCGTTTTACCGAGCCCCAGAAGGCCCTGTACCAACTGGTGCTGAGTGCCCAGGAGGCCGCTATCGCACAGGTGCGGTCCGGTAATCACTGGGATGATCCCCATGCTGCTGCGGTTCAGACCCTGACCCGTGGTCTGGTGAAGCTCGGGCTGTTGAAGGGGCGGGTACCCACACTGATCAAAAACGAAGCCTACAAAAAGTTCTACATGCACAGGACCGGCCATTGGCTGGGTATGGATGTACACGATGTGGGTGACTACAAAGTCGATGGTACCTGGCGTCTGCTCGAACCCGGTATGGCATTGACCATCGAGCCCGGCCTCTACATACCAGCGGGCAGCAAGGGTGTGGCAAGAAAATGGTGGAATATCGGAATCCGAATCGAGGATGATCTGGTTGTGACAAAGGACGGCAGCGATATACTCAGTAAAGATGTCCCCAAGAAGGCGGAGGAAATAGAGGCGCTGATGGCGGGCTGAAGCATGAGAAAACACTTCGATGTCATCATCGTCGGTGGGGGTATGGTGGGGGCGAGCCTGGCGCGCTCCCTGTCCGGACTCGGCCTGTCTATCGCCGTGCTCGAGGCATGGGCGCTGGGAACCCGGCAGCAGCCCAGTTATGACGATCGTGCGATTGCCCTCTCCTACGGTACCCGCCGTATCCTTCAGGGCATGGGGTTGTGGTCCTCAATGGAGCAGGACGTCGCACCCATTCGGTGTATCCATGTCTCGGACCGGGGGAATTTCGGTTTCACACGGCTGGATCACGGTGAACTGGACGTGGGTGCCCTGGGCTATGTAGCGACCGGACACCTGCTGGGAGAGGTACTGCTCCGGGGGTTGGGTGAGTTGCCTGGCGTCATGCTTTTTTGTCCGGCCAGCCTCCACAGTTTTGAAGTCAGTGAAGAAAGAGCGATAGCCGAAGTCGATATTGAGGGCGATCGAATCAACCTCACGGCCCGGGTGCTGGTTGCTGCTGATGGTGCCAAGTCCCGGGTCCGTGAGTTATCGGGTATCGAAATGCGGGAATGGGGGTACGGTCAGACTGCTGTCATTAGTAATCTGACACCGGGGAGTCCACAGAACGGGGTGGCCTATGAACGGTTTACCGACCAGGGTCCCATGGCGATGCTGCCACTTACCAAAGGGCGCTGCGGGATGGTATGGACGCTGGATGAAGGGGATGTGGGTGGGGTGATGGCTCTCGACGATGCAACATTTCTGCATCGCGTCCAGGCGCGGTTCGGTTATCGGTTGGGCGTCTTCCAGAAAGCGGGGCGGAGAAGCTGCTATCCCCTTAGACTGCTGTTTGCCAGAGAGCACGTGCGGCCACGAGTGGCGCTGATCGGAAATGCGGCCCATGCACTTCATCCGATTACCGGTCAGGGTTTCAACCTGGGTATTCGTGATGTTTCCGTGCTTGCCGATGTGCTGGCTTCTGCTTATCGGGAGGGGTCGGATATCGGGGCTATCGATGTGTTGAGGCGTTATGCGGACTGGCGAAACAGTGACCAGCACAGGGTGGTGATGCTGACTGACGGGCTGGTGCGACTTTTCACCAACCCCCTGATGCCGGTGCGCGTACTGCGAAATCTGGGGATGCTGGCGCTGGATGTGACGCCCCCGGTTAAGAAAGTGTTACTTCGACAGTTCATGGGTCTCAATGGTCGCTTGCCCAGGTTGTCCCGGGGGGTGAGTTTTGACTAAGCCGGAATCGACCGATATCAGCTGCGACGTTGCCATCGCCGGTGGTGGTATGGTTGGGTGCGCCCTCGCTTGCGCCCTCGCGGACCGGGGGTTTCATGTGGCTGTCATCGAACCCAGGGAGCCGGTGAGCGACTGGCCTGCCGACGAGGTGGACCTGCGGGTATCCGCACTGAGTCGAGCCTCACAGACCATGTTGGAAAACCTGTCTGCCTGGGAAGCCATGAGCCGGATGCGCGTCAGCCCCTACCAGGGGATGCACGTCTGGGATTCAGGTGCGTGGGGAAGTATTCGCTTCGACGCTGCTGATATCGGAGAACCGGATCTCGGACACATAGTGGAAAACCGGGTGACTCGCCTGGCGCTGTGGAACCGGCTCGGGACATTTGAGCAGCAGGTCCGGCTCTGTCCTGACCGTGCGGTTCGCTTCGAAATCGAAGGAGAGCGTGCCCGGCTGAAGCTGATGAGCGGGCGAACGCTGGAGGCTGGTCTTCTGGTGGGCGCAGAAGGCGCCCTATCACCGGTCCGAGATATGGCTGGGATTACTTCCAGTGGATGGGATTACGATCAGCACGCGATCGTTGCCACTGTGTGGTCGGAAATCCACCACGGCCATGTGGCCCGGCAACGTTTTATGCCTGATGGCCCCCTGGCGTTGCTGCCGGTGGGTGATGGGCGTTGCTCGATTGTCTGGTCCACCTCCCCTGCCAATGCCGAACATCTGATGAAGCTGGATGAGGAACACTTTCTCAGAGAGCTTACTTTGGCCAGCGACAGTGTGCTCGGCAGGATGGCTCGCTGTGGCCCCCGCGGGGTGTTTCCATTGCGCCTGCGCCATGCGGACCAGTATGTGAAGCCGGGGCTGGCCCTGATCGGTGATGCGGCCCATGGTATTCATCCGCTTGCAGGGCAGGGTGTTAACCTGGGATTTATGGATGCTGCTGCTTTGGCAGATGCCCTCGTTGAAGCCCGGGCCTGTGAGCGCCCCCTGGGATCGTTGTCTACGCTTCGTCGTTACGAAAGGGCCCGTAAGGGTGCGAACATGGGGATGCTGGGTGCAATGGATCTGTTCAAACGGTTGTTCAGCAATCGAAATTTACCCCTCAAGGGTATCCGCAACCTGGGCCTCGGGCTGGCGGATCATTCGGGCCCCGTAAAACAGATGATCATGCGGCGGGCCATGGGTATGGTGGGAGAGAGGCCGACCCTTGCGCGACCGGGAAATCAGTAGGTATCAGCGTCGTCGGGGTTGTGTCAGGCATCAGTCGGGTCTTCCCGGGGATAAGTGATGCTTCCCGTTATTGCTTGGCAAGCAAGGATCGTCAGGTTATAGTTTCCAGACAATCTCAAACCCAGCGGGAGAGACCAGCCATGGCGCTGGCGCCGAAGGCGCAAATCGTCCGGAATCGCTCAGGCAAAAGGACCACTGGTTGACATGGGGTAAGGCCTCGTGAGGATTGACTCTGGAGAGCGATCGTAAAGATCCACCGATGGGGCAGAGGCTGAATCTTATCAGCCCAAACTCTCAGGTTTTGGACAGAGGGGCGGCGCTGGATCCACGGACCCGGTGTCGCCCTTTTCGTTTATTTCACCAGGGGTACCGCTATGGATAACAAAACACTTCTATTCGATACTCACAAAGCTATGGGGGGGCGCATGGTGCCCTTTGGCGGCTGGAGTATGCCGCTCCACTACGGTTCCCAGCTTGAGGAACACCACCATGTCAGGCGGGATGCGGGCATGTTCGATGTCAGTCACATGACGGTGGTTGACATCACCGGTGAACGTTCAAGGGAATTCCTGCAGCACCTGCTGGCCAATGACGTGGCACGGCTCAAACAATCCGGCAGAGCACTTTACAGCTGCATGCTCAACGAAGACGGTGGGGTCGTCGACGATCTGATCGTCTATTTCGTAGCAGATGACTGGTATCGTATGGTCGTCAACGCGGGTACCACGGAGAAAGATCTGGCATGGATCGGGCGGTTTACCGCAGATTATGGCGTGGTGGCCAAACCGCGCAGAGACTTGGCAATGATTGCCGTTCAAGGTCCCAATGCACGGGAAAAAACCATTCCGTCCTTACCGGAAGAGGTCAGGCAGAGCGCGGAGGCGTTAGCACCGTTCAATGCTGCCCGTGCTGCCGATTGGTTTGTCGCCAGGACCGGCTACACCGGTGAGGATGGCTACGAAATTATGCTGCCAGGGGATCAGTCAGTGGCATTCTGGGAATCCCTCGCGGCTTCCGGTGTCCACCCCTGCGGCCTGGGTGCCCGGGATACGTTGCGTCTTGAAGCGGGTATGAATCTATACGGGTCTGACATGGACGAATTGGTTTCACCTCTGGAGTCCGGTCTTGGCTGGACTGTCGCCTGGGAACCCGGGGATCGGGAGTTTGTTGGTCGCGGCGCCCTTGAGGCGCAGCGGGAAGATCCGGCCAGGCGCCGTTTCGTCGGCCTGCTGCTGACCGGTAAAGGTGTACTGCGTGACCATCTGCGGGTCTTTTCGGAAGGTGAACCGGTGGGTGAAATCACATCAGGAGGGTTTTCCCCGACGCTGGGGCGGTCTATCGGACTGGCCCGTGTCAGCCCGGGGGTCACCGGTGAGTGCACGGTGGAGATTCGTGGCAAGCAGGTGGGTGCCCGCGTCGTCAAAGCGCCATTCGTACGATTTGGTGAAGCAAGAATTACGCTGTGACGATGTCACTCCCATCCTGATTCGCGGGTAACTGCCATCTGTAAGCGGCAGATACACCCGGACAGGTGAGCAGTCCTTCAACAGTTTGAAAGCTGTGGGCACCGGCGTGGTTTGAGGATAGATTCCAGGGGTGGTTCGAAGTACCGGAAAACCTCACGGCTTGAGTCCAGGTACGCCTGTTAAGTTCCGGAAACAGTCCAGCGAGAGGTTGCCGGGTGAGATTATTTGATTGTGATGCTAGGAGAAATATAAATGAGCAGCTTACCGAGCGATTTGAGGTATGCCAAGAGTCATGAGTGGGCCCGTAAAGAGGAAGATGGCTCAGTGACCGTGGGGATTTCCGATCATGCCCAGGAACTCCTGGGTGATCTGGTTTTTGTGGAATTGCCGGAGGTCGGGGACAGCCTCGATGCCGGCGCCGAGTGCGCAGTGGTTGAATCGGTCAAGGCCGCCTCGGATGTCTATAGCCCGCTATCGGGAGAGGTGCTGGCAGTCAATGGGGAATTGGCCGACGCACCGGAGACTATCAACGAGGATGCATTCGGGAACGGTTGGATGTTTAAGCTTAAGCCCGGAAACATCGGTCAGCTGGACGATCTGATGGACGCTGACGCCTACGCGGAATCCGTCGAATCCGAGGGCCATTGACAGGGTAATACGTTATGCCATTTATCCCCCATACAGAGCTTGAAGTTCAGGAGATGCTGGAGGCTGTCGGTGTCTCCAGTATCGAGGACCTGTTCGACGAGATACCCCAGGATCTTCGTTGCGGCGAGCTTGAAGCTGTTCCCGCTGCCTTGTCGGAAATGGAAATGTCCCAGCAGATGAACCGGCGGGCACGGCAGGACGGGCAACCGGTCTGCTTCATCGGTGCGGGAGCCTACGACCATCATATTCCTGCTGCAATCTGGCAGATCGCCACACGGGGTGAGTTTTACAGTGCTTACACCCCTTACCAGGCTGAAGCCAGTCAGGGTACGCTGCAGTTACTCTATGAATTTCAGTCCATGATGACCGCATTGACGGGCATGGAGGTGTCGAACTGTTCGCTTTACGACGGTGCTTCAGCGCTGGCTGAGGCGGTATTGATGGCGGTACGGGCCAACCGTAAATCCAAGTCCCGGCGGGTACTCATTCCCCGTTCCCTGCACCCCTCCTATCGCAGAGTGTTGCACAATATCGTTAAAAACCAGCAGGTGGAGCTTGTCGAACTGCCGTTCGACCTGGATGAGGGGCAAACCGATCTTGAGGCTCTGAGTCAGTACAGTGGAGAAGATATAACTGCTCTGGTCATTCCCCAGCCCAACTACTTCGGCGTGTTGGAGGATGTGGATGGGATGACAGCGTGGGCCCATGAAAATAAAGCGCTCACGATTGCGGTGGTGAACCCGCTGGCAATGTCCGTTCTGGCGCCTTCCGGTGAGTGGGGTGAAGCCGGTGTGGATATCTGTTGTGGCGAAGGTCAGCCCCTGGGCATTCCCCTCTCTTCCGGCGGACCCTATTTCGGGTTTTTGTGCTGTCGACAGAAAATCGTACGGCAGATGCCCGGTCGAATTATCGGCGGGACTCTCGATCAGGATGGAAATCGTGGGTTTGCGTTGACGCTTCAAGCCAGAGAACAACATATCCGGCGCTCCAAGGCGACCTCGAACATCTGCACCAATCAGGGATTGATGGTGACAGCGGCTACCATTTACATGGCTATGCTGGGTGCGGAAGGACTGGAGAGGGTGGCGCTGGACTGTCACTCCAGGACCGCTGATCTGGTGGAAGGGCTCTGTGGTATACCGGGTGTTGAAGCGCGCTTTCATGGGGCAGTGTTTCATGAAAGACTGATCAGTCTGCCTGTTCCCGCGCGGGATGTTCTGCGTGCCCTTGCGGCCCACAACATTCTTGGCGGCTTGGATGTTTCCGGGGATTATCCGGAACTTGGAAGTGCCATTCTGGTCTGTGCCACGGAGAAGCGTACTGTTGAGGACATAGACAGTTTCGTACAGAAAACCAATCGAATTATCGGCTTGCAGGGTGGTGTGCCTTGCGGGTTGCAACCGAAAGACGGGTGATCGAGATGTCGCTTCTAATTCATGAACAGTCCAAGCCCGGGCGCCGGGCAGTTGCTCAGGCGCCTCTTGAGAGGAAGGAGCCGTCGGGCATCCCCAAGCAGTTTCGAAGACGTCGCTCTGCTCCATTGCCTGAAGTTTCCGAGCTGCAGGTGGTGCGTCACTATACCCGCTTGTCGAGAAAGAATTTTTCCATCGATACCGAGTTTTATCCTTTGGGTTCCTGCACCATGAAGTACAACCCCCGGGGGGCCAATGAGCAGGCTATGCTGGCGGGATTCGTGAATCGGCACCCGGAAGCACCGGATGGTCACAGTCAGGGATTCATGGCCTGTATGTATGATCTGCAGGAGATGCTGAAGGAGTTGACCGGGATGCAGGCGATCTCCCTCAGCCCGGCGGCGGGCGCCCAGGGGGAGTTTGCCGGAGTCGCCATGATTCGCGCATATCACGATCATCGTGGTGATACGGAGCGCACCGAGATTCTGGTGCCGGATGCGGCTCACGGAACCAATCCGGCATCAGCGGTCATGTGCGGCTATAAAACAAGGGAGATACCTTCCGGCCCCGACGGGGATGTGGACGTGGAGGCATTGAAAGCCGTTATCGGTCCCCATACGGCCGGCATTATGCTGACCAACCCTTCCACTCTCGGGGTCTTTGACCGGGGCATCGTCGACATTGCTGAACTGGTGCATGGGGTGGGCGGCCTGCTTTACTACGACGGGGCCAATCTCAACGCGATACTTGGTAAGGTCAGGCCCGGTGATATGGGATTCGATGTCATCCACCTGAATCTGCACAAGACTTTTTCCACTCCTCATGGTGGAGGTGGTCCCGGTGCCGGACCGGTGGGAGTGGGGGAGCGGCTGCTTCCCTATCTACCGGTACCCATGGTGGCGAAAAATGGTGAAGATTATCAATGGATTACAGAATCCGAATACCCTCAGACTATAGGGCGCCTCTCAGCCTTTGCCGGTAATGCAGGGGTCTTGTTAAGGGCCTATGTCTATGCGGGAATGCTGGGGCGTGAGGGGATGCCCAGGGTAGCTGAGTATTCGGCACTCAACGCCAACTACATGATGGTGAAGATGCGGGAAGCCGGTTTTGAGGCAGCTTATCCCAGCCGACGCGCCACCCACGAGTTTATCATCACATTACGCCAGCTGTTGAAGGACTCGGGTGTCAATACCATGGACTTTGCCAAGCGGCTTCTGGATTACGGGTTTCATGCTCCGACCACCTATTTTCCATTGCTGGTACCTGAATGTCTGCTTATCGAACCAACAGAGACGGAAGACAAAGCCACGCTGGATGCATTTATCGAAGCGATGAAAACCATTTATGAAGAGGCGATGAAAGACCCCGGCCTGGTTAAGAGCGCCCCTCATTTTCTGCCGGTCAAGCGACTTGATGATGTGCGGGCGGCAAGGGTGCTTGATCTGGCCTGGAAACCGACTCAGGACTGATGGCAAGTGGAGGCGCCCGGGGGTGGCGGAGGCTGGCGAACGCTTTTATCTACTCCTGGGCAGGCTTTAAAGCCTGCTTCCGAAATGAAGAGGCATTCCGGCAGGAGGTTTTCAGTCTTTTGATTCTGATTCCTGTCGGGCTTTGGGTTGGGCGCACTGGTTTGGAACGGGCGCTTCTGGTTGGCGTGTTGCTTCTGGTACCTCTGGTGGAGTTGATTAACTCGGCCATCGAAGCTGTGGTTGATCGTTTTGGCGGGGAAATTCATGAACTGTCCGGTCGCGCCAAGGATATCGGGTCAGCGGCGGTGCTGTTGGCAATCTTCCTGGCAGGCATTGTCTGGTTTCTGGTTCTGACCGGACAGGCCTGAGGTGTTCATTGTTTTCCGGTGTGCCGACCGGGAACACTGCCTCAGGGTCTGCACCACGGGCGCTTATTCGTGCATTGGCCCGAGTAGCCGTGCAAACCGGCTGGCTGCGGACAACGCTGTCGTTTCATCTTCCGGGCTGTTTCTTTCGATGCTTTCCGCCCCTTCCGTCGATTCGGTTGCTAAGGGGGGGCGGGTAGTTGAAGGGGTTAGGGTTGTTGCTTCTGCCCAGCTGGCATTCTGTTTCTGTTTTTTAAAGAACTCACTGAATTTTTTACAGTTTTCAGTGGTTGTGGCAGCCCTGTGGTGCAATCTGCTGGCGATACTGTTCAAGCGGTGACTGACCAGAGAGTCCGGCTGTTTAAGCAGTATCGATATCTTCTTCGCCATTGACGCCCTGAGCCCCTCATCCCTGGGGATCTGGCCAAGATAACTGATCTCGAGTTGCAGGTATCTGGCGGCCAATCGCTTGAATTCCCTGTAAACACTGCGGTCTTGCTGCAGGTGCGATGACATATTGACGATGACAAAAACAGGGTGATCGTAATAAAATCGGTTAACGCCGTTGAGTCGGTTGAATGCACCGGCCAGGGATGTGGGTTCCGGTGTCAGTGTAACTATGGTGAAGGGTGCAGCAAGCAGAAGCCGATTAGTGGATTCGCTGATCCCCCCCGTCGTGTCTATAAGAACATAATCAAAGTGATTTTCTATTTCCTGCAGCACAGACAGAAGCCGGGTCTGCTGTGTACCGTTGAGGCGCATGAAATCTGCAATACACTCTGTGGCGGGGATGTAGCCCATGCCAAGGGGACCCTCTATCAGTACTTCAGAGAGATCGAGTGTTTCCAGAAGGAAATCCTGAAATCTGTGTTTCGTAGGCAGCCGTGGTGGGGGACCAGAGAAGGAGGGTTCTGGGTCTGCACCTAACAGGCAGACTTTGTGTCCCTGTTGGATCAGTGCCAGGCCCAGATTGAGGCTTATACAGCTTCTGCCGGCACTCTCTGCTCCGCTGGTGATAGCCACTACCCGTGCGGTTTCGGGTTGCTCAGTTGGTACGGTCATTTTTTAGCCCAGACCTGTGGTTAGTTATGGTGTGGTGGGGTGTTTATTAAAAGTAACACTTTTATTACATTAGTCTGAATAACGATCATAAGATTCTCTGTCTATTTAGGTTTATCGGGTATGCCTGGGGTGTCGACTATCAGCGATGTTGTGCAGATCGAAGTGGGTCAACTCCCTTCTGTTCCACGGGTGTTGCTTAAGCTAATCGATGCCTGTCATAAAGTCGATGTGAGCTATGAAGAGTTGGGTGCCATTATTCGTCAGGACCCTGCGCTCAGTGCCAAGGTGATAGCCATTGCCAATTCCCCTGCCGGTGTTCGGCAGAATGACATCAGGGATTTCAACCAGCAACTGGCAGTGTTGGGACTCAACACCATCAGGACTATCGGCATCACCTCAGCCGTACACCAGTTCTTCTCTCGTTTTGACACTCGGCTGGGGCTCTGGATGGGCAACTTCTGGCATGGATCCTTGACCTGTGCCTGCATAGCCCGGGCAATGGCCAGACTGACCGGTTATGACTCTGTAGATGAGGCCTATTTTGCCGGGCTGCTGCATAAAATTGGCCGAATGGTGTTATTCAGAAGGGACCCTCTGGGTTACCCCCAGGTGTTGAACGAATCTTTGACCGAGGCAGAACTGGACGCCCAGGAACAGACGCTGTTCGGGGTGACGGGCAGCGAGGTGGGGGCTGCCGCGCTGAAGGAATGGGTTCCTGATTCGTTTCTCGGCGACTCGGTGCTTTATCAGGATGCTTCAGCAGAAGCGGTCCTGGATACACCGAGGTTGGTAAAGCTGGTGAATTTCGCCCACAAGTTGGGTGAGTGCGGCACACCGGCGGACAGGCTTTTCGATGAGGCTGGTTTGTTGTTTGGCCTGGCACGCCCAGTGATCGAAGACATGCTGCAAGGGGTCAGGGCCGAGGTGAAACAGGCGGCGGCTGGGCTGGATATCCGTCTCGGCGGTGTGAAGGAGGGAGTCTATGACGCCGATACCGAAGAGATAAGACTGGAACTGGCCAAGAAAGTCAGGGAGTTTGCGTTGCTGGATGGTGTTCATCAGCACCTCAATGACTCGGAACAGCTTGACCCCACAGTGGTGGCTTTGCTCCAGGATTTGAGAATACTGTTCGGGTTGTCTCGCAGTCTGGTGTTTCTGGTGGAGGCAGACGGCGTTCATCTGCAGGCAGTCGCGGGTAACGTAGCCAGCCTGGAGCAGATTCGGGAATTTCAAATTCCATTCAAACAGGGGCGAAGCCTGGTAACAGAAGCGCTGCTTGGCCGTTCGGTGCTGTCAACTTTCGATGAGAAAACGTCAAAGGTGGTATCGGTAGTGGATGGCCAGCTTGCTGAGCTTATGGATGCGGGTGGAATTCTCTGCATTCCCTTGCATCGTCCGGAGCAGGATGTGGGTGTTCTGGTAGCGGGTATCGATCCTGAAGAGGGCCAGGGGCTGGGGCAGCAAACTGAATTGTTGCGACTGTTCTCTCTTGCGGCTGCTACCGCAGTCAATAAATGCCGATTACTGATCCAGGACCGGCAGGGCGTACTGGAGCATGAGCGGGAGAGGCAGCAGAGACAGATCAGCCGTCTGGCCCACGAAGCCAACAATCCGCTGGCAATCATCAAGAACTATCTGCAGGTATTGTCGGTCCGCCTGGCAGAGGACAGGGGTATTCAGGAGCATATCGACATACTGGGTGAGGAGATAGAGCGTGTGGCCGGCATTGTACTGCGCATGCGTGATGTCTCAGGCTCTGTGGAGCGCCTGCAGGGTGCCGTTGACATCAATCAGATGGTCAAGGATCTGATTGGAATCTTTCGTGTCTCCCATTTCTCCACCCAGAATATTCGCGAAAAGTTGCTTCTGGATACTAATCTGCCGCTCATAATAACCAATCGAAACGGCCTCAAGCAGATTCTGACCAATTTGATCAGAAATGCGGTGGAGTCCCTTCCTAAAGGGGGGAGGCTGTCGATCGCCACCTGTGATCGTGTCAATGTCAATGGTACGCAGTTTGTTGAACTGATCATCGAGGATGATGGCCCTGGAATACCCCTGGAGGTTATGGAGGGTATTTTTAATCCGGTGTCCAGTGCCAAGGGGCGCGAACACTCAGGTCTGGGGCTAACCATAGTACGAAATCTGGTACTGAGCCTTGACGGGTCGGTCAGTTGTCGTAATAAACCCAAGGGGGGCGCGGAGTTCGTCATATTGTTGCCCCGCAAAACAGATGAATGAGAAATGAGGGTGATGAATGAAAGCCTCGACATCATGGCTGGGGACTAGCTATAGGACCAATGTGCCCTATCGTCATGGAGCGGCGGCGGAGAACGTGGAAACTCCGGTATCCACCATTCTGGTGGTGGATGATGATCACCGAATGAGGCAGAGTGTCAAAGAGCTTTTGAGTGCCTATGGATATCAGTCGATGACGGCTGATGGTGGCGCAGAGGCCTTGCGGATACTGGGAGAACACGCGATCGATCTGATGTTGCTCGACCTGAACATGCCGGGAGTCGACGGTTATCAGGTCATGCAGCAGGTGTCGGAAAAACACCCGGATACCGACATCGTGGTGATCAGCGGAGAAACCACATTTGAGAGCGCTACAGAGGCGTTACGCTGCGGAGCCCAGGATTTTCTCCGCAAGCCCTATGCCCCGGATCGCCTGATCCAGATTCTCAATGGTTTGCTGCAGAAACAGCAGATAGAGCAGAATATTCGTGACGTTAAACTGCGGCTGGAAGCCTCTGAGCAACGTTACCGGTTCATCGTCAACAACTCCCCGGATATCATCTATATGCTTGATGGTGAGGGTTGCTTCGCTTTCGTCAACGATAGAGTTTTTGAGCTTCTTGGCTACAAACCCGACGAAATCATGAGTCGTCATTACTCTGAGCTGGTGCATAAGGAAGATCTTGAAAAAGCTCGTTATGCCTTCGACGAGCGTCGTACCGGGCGCCGGGCCAGCCACAATATCGAGTTGCGTCTACTGTGCAAGGACAGTTCGCTGCCTTATCGCTATTTCGAATCACGCTCTATTACCATCGAGCTGAATGCGATGGGCATGTATGGCGATAAAGCTGAAGAAAAGAATCGCCAGAAGGGATTCATCGGGACCTACGGGGTGGCCCGGGATATCAGCGAACGGAAACGGGCTGAGGAAGTTATTAATTTCCAGCTGTACCATGATCTGCTCACCCGTCTGCCTAACAGAGCACTCTTTCGTGATCGCCTCAATCACGCCATATCCCAGGCACGCAGAAATGATTCCCAGCTGGCAGTGATGTACCTGGATATGGACCGTTTCAAGGTCATTAATGATTCTCTGGGTCATCTGGCGGGCGATCAGCTGCTGCAAACCGTAGCGAGTCGATTGAGTACCTGTCTGCGCGACAGCGATACCCTCGCCCGGGTGGGTGGTGACGAGTTCAATCTACTGGTTCCGGATATCAGTGGTCGGGAGGATGTGGTCAGGATTGCCACCAAGATCTTTGAAAAGCTCAAACTGCCCGTTGATCTGGAGGGTTGCGAGATATTCATCAGTTTCAGCGTCGGTATCGCCCTGTTTCCCCAGGATGGGGCCACGATGGAAGCATTGGTAAAAAATGCGGATATGGCCATGTACCATATCAAGAGCCACGGCAAGAACGGTTATGAGTTTTTCTCCGACAACATTAAAGGATTGTATCAGCAGCAATTGTCTATGGAGAACGGCATCAGGCGGGCGTTGGAGGAAGATCAGTTTGAACTGTTCTTTCAACCCCAGGTAGAGGTTAACAGTGGAAGAATATGTGGTATGGAAGCGCTGATCCGGTGGCACCATCCCGAACGGGGTTTGATTCTGCCAGATGATTTCATTCCCCTGTCGGAAGACAGTCAGCTCATCGTAGGAATAGGAAGCTGGGTGCTTGAAGCGGCCTGCAGGGAACTTCGAAAGTGGAGTGAAGCCGGTGCGGTTGATGTGGTGATGGCGATCAATATATCCGCGGTTCAGCTGGAACAGCAGGGTTTCGCCCAGAGTATCCTGGAAACGCTGCAGCGCCATGGTCTTTCCGGCAATCGTCTGGAACTGGAGATTACCGAGAACATTCTGATGCGCGATATGGACCGTGCGGTGCTGGAGCTGCGCAAGCTGGCTGGCAGAGGCGTGCGTGTCGCTGTTGATGACTTCGGGGTCGGTTACTCTTCCCTGGGTTATCTAAAGTCCCTGCCCCTCAATACGCTGAAGATTGATCGGCTTTTCATCAGCGAGATCCAGTCGTCTCAGGGTAACAACTCGATCATCACCGCCATCATTGCCATGGCACGTGAGCTGAACCTCGATATCATTGCGGAGGGGGTCGAAAATCCGGTGCAGATGGAGTATCTGAAAGCGCTGAAATGTCCCAAAGCACAGGGATTTCTGCTGGGATATCCCATCAGTGCCAGCGACGCGATGCTCAGGCTTCAGCAGGTTGTCCCATAACGTGAATCGGGGCTGCGGTTAGTCCCGGGTTTGGTGTAAACTCCCCCCATTTGGCCAGACCATCGGGATCAATTTATGTCAGCGCTGATCTGCGGCTCGTTCGCATTCGACACTATCATGGTGTTTCATGATCAATTCAAGAAGCACATACTTCCCGACCAGGTACACATTCTAAACGTCTCTTTTCTGGTCCCGGAATTGCGGCGGGAGTATGGTGGTTGTGCCGGGAACATTGCTTACAGCCTGAAACTCATGGGTGAGGCAGGCTACCCAATGGGTACAGTAGGTAGGGATTTCACCCCCTATGCCCAGTGGATGGACCGCTGTGGTGTTCCCCGGAAATATGTGCGGGAAATCGAGGGTGAGTATACGGCCCAAGCTTATATAACCACGGATCAGGACGATAATCAGATCACCGCTTTTCACCCGGGTGCGATGAACCGTTCCCATGAAAACACCATTGATCAGTCGATCGGTTGCCGTATCGGGCTGGTCTCTCCGGATGGGCGGCAAGGTATGATCGAACACGCCGAGCAGTTTGTGGAATCGGGGATCCCCTTCATCTTCGATCCGGGGCAGGGTATGCCGATGTTCGATGGTCCGGATCTGGTTCGGTTTGCCGAGCAGGCCAGTTGGCTGGCCTTCAACGATTACGAAGCCAGGTTGATGGAAGAGCGAACCGGCCTGTCCCCCCAGCGTCTCGCTGAAATGGTGGAGGCCGTCATTATCACCCGAGGTTCAAAAGGTTCCGAGATATATACTCGGGACAGGGTCTACCAGATTCCGGTTGCGTCTGCGGTGAGTTTGACCGATCCCACCGGTTGCGGTGATGCTTACCGTGCCGGCTTGCTGTATGGCCTGCTCAATGAATTGGACTGGGAGGTCACCGGTCGTGTTGCGGCACTGCTCGGGGCCATCAAAATAGGACACGCCGGTACTCAAAATCACAGTTTCACCCGGGCTGAGTTCGATGCCCGGTTCCAACAGGTGTTTGGTTTCAGTATCTGAAATCAGATGTCGTGAATCCCCTATTTTTTTTCTGGAGAGTATGTTATGACCGCTCATCATAAGGAAGCCGGCTTCGTTCCGCTCAATATCGCTGTACTGACCGTTTCCGATACCCGCACTGAAGAGACGGACAAGTCAGGTAAGATACTGAAAGAGGCTGCCGAGAAGAGTGGGCACCAAGTGGTTGAAAAGACCATCGTTAAAGATGATATTTATCAGATGCGGGCGGTTTTTTCCCGCTGGATTGCCGATTCCGGGGTACACGTCATTCTCAGTACTGGTGGAACGGGTATCGCTGGACGGGACAGCACTCCCGAGGCGATCCAGCCTCTGCTGGATAAACCGATCGAGGGATTTGGTGAACTGTTCCGGTCTGTTTCCATGGAGGAGATTGGTGCCTCAGCTATCCAGTCCAGGGCTATTGCCGGGTTGACCAATCAGACGCTGATCTTCTGCCTGCCAGGCTCAACGGGGGCCTGTCGAACCGGCTGGGAAAAGATACTCGGACAGCAACTGGATCATCGTACCCGGCCCTGCAATTTCGCTCAGATGTTCCGTGCCTGAGGGAGATGAGCCTGGCCCACAGGTCAAATCCTGACACCTGATCACCCCAATGGCCGGGAGGCCGTACTCAGGCCAGGCAAATTGGCTGTTACTTGATAGAGATGCTTCAACCATGAGCGATTGTGATTGTTCTGCCGGCCCGGTCGCGGCTGGAATGAAAAGCCTCGAAGAGGCACTGGCACTTATTCTGGATCATGCTGTTTCTGTGACCGAGTCGGAGCCGGTGCATCTCTCTGCCGCCCTGGGTCGTGTGCTGGCAGAAACCGTAACCAGCAGAATCACCATGCCGCCCTGGGATAACAGCGCCATGGATGGATATGCGGTCAACAGCGCTGACCTGGCGGGTCCCAACAGGCGTTTCAGGGTTTCTCAGCGAATTCCCGCCGGCGTGTCAGGCACTCCCCTGGAGTCTGGGACGCTGGCCCGGATCTTTACCGGTGCACCGATTCCGGACGGTGCCGATGCCGTCGTAATCCAGGAGGTTTGCGAAACTGATGGGGATGAGATCATTGTCGGGCAAGCCCCCGCGCCTGGTGCCAATATCCGTCGTGCCGGGGAGGATACCCGTGAAGGCCAGGAAATCCTTGCCCCCGGGACTCGCCTGCAGCCCCAGCATCTGGGATTGCTCGCCTCCGTGGGAGTGGATACGGTCAGGGTCTATCGTCGGGTAAAAGTTGCGCTTTTTTCCTCTGGAGATGAGTTGGTGATGCCCGGCCAACCCCTGGCACCGGGGCAAATCTACAACTCGAATGAATTCACCCTGGATGGGTTGCTGCGGGCCATAGGTTGCGAAGTGGTCAACCTGGGGATTGTCGAAGATACCCTGGGTTCGACCTGCGCTGCCCTGATAAAGGCTGCGGCTCAGGCCGATCTGGTAATGGCCTCAGGCGGTGTCTCGGTGGGGGAGGAGGATCATATCAAGCCCGCGGTGGAAAAGCTGGGTAGTCTGGACCTGTGGAAAATAGCCATCCGGCCCGGAAAACCGCTGGCTTTCGGTCATATCGACGGTACGCCTTTCATCGGAACACCGGGAAATCCTGTATCCCTGTTTGTCACCTATTGTCTGTTTGCCCGGCCGTTTATTCTGAAGTGTCAGGGAGTGTCGGGTGATCTGTCCCCGGCGGTTGTCACTGCGCGGGTGAATTTTGACTGGCCCCACCCTGATAAACGGCGGGAATTCGCGAGGGCCAGGCTGGACCTGGACGATCGGGGGGAAGCCTGGTTGTCGGTTTATCCCAGCCGCTCTTCCGGAGTGTTAAGTTCATTGACCTGGTCCAACGGGCTGGCGGTATTGCCTGAGTCACAACCTCTGAAACGGGGGGACAGGGTCGGGTTCTTGTCCTTCAGCGAGCTTTTGTCATGATAAAAATACTTTATTTTGCACGTCTCCGGGAACAACTGGGCGCTGAATCAGAGGAGCTTGCGCCCGGTGCACAAACCAGAAACATAGAGGCTGTCATCAAGCTATTGAGATCCAGAGGCGGTGAATGGGCTCAGGCGTTCAGTGGCGAGCACCCCGTACTCATGGCGCTGAACCAGGAGGTGGTTGGTCCTGACAGTGAAATCGAAGATGGTGACGAAGTGGCATTCTTTCCTCCTGTCACCGGGGGGTAGCGCTCCGCTACTGAATTCCTTATGCCCCCGGCGTACTGTTGGGGTAAGCTATGCGGTCTCCCGACGGTTTGTTTGGTCCCACTTGACGTAAATCATGAAATTCTCAGATCCCATTACCATTGCCCTGTCAAAGGGGCGGATATTCAAGCAGACCCTGCCGTTGTTGAATCATGCCGGGATCCAGCCCCTGGACGATCCGGACAAAAGCCGGAAGTTGATTCTGCAGACCAATCACAGCCAGGTACGACTGCTGATCATTCGTGCCACCGACGTGCCCACCTATGTCCAGTGGGGTGCGGCTGATATCGGTATTGCGGGTAAAGACGTGCTGCTCGAGCATGGCGGTGAAGGGCTGTACGAGCCCCTGGATCTTAGAATAGCCGCCTGCCAGCTTATGGTGGCGGGTGCGGAGGGCGCGAGCCTGACCGGGAACCGGCTTCGTATCGCAACCAAGTATGTGGATGCGGCACGCCGACATTTTGCTGCTAAGGGACAGCAGGTGGAGATAATCAAGCTCTACGGCTCCATGGAACTGGCCCCTCTGGTGGGGTTGTCAGATCTCATTGTCGATCTGGTGGAGAGTGGAAATACCCTGAAAGCCAACGGGTTGGTGCCCTTGGAGTTCATTACGGATATCAGCTCCCGACTGGTGGTCAACAAGGCGGCTTGGAAAATGAAGCACGCCACGGTAACCGGGTTGCTGGAAACCTTAAGGGAGGCCGTTTCGCTTCCCGAATGACCCAGGGTCTGTCAGTGGCATCACGTAGATGGCGCAACAGCCGGGGAACAACACATTTGTAGACGAGTATCCCATGAGTATCATAAACAGATTGTCCACCGACGATAGTGATTTCCAACAGCAGCTGGCCCGTTTGCTGGCCTGGGAGTCGGTATCCGATACCGGGGTAAACCGCACAGTCGACGGTATCATTGCCGATGTCCGTGCAAGAGGTGATCAGGCGCTGCTCGAGTACACCAACCGATTCGATGGTTGGGAGGCACGATCTTCGGCCGAACTGGAGATACCCATGGAGCGCCTGGAGGCAGCCTGGCAGGCAGTTCCAGCTGCACAGCAACAGGCGCTGCAGCATGCCAGAGACCGGATCTTTGCCTATGCTGAGCGGCAGAAGATCCCTTCCTGGAGCTATGAGGAAGAGGATGGAACGTTGTTGGGCCAGCAGGTGACGGCGCTGGACCGGGTCGGGCTATATGTCCCGGGGGGGAAGGCTGCCTACCCGTCGTCTGTGCTTATGAATGCGTTGCCTGCCAAGGTAGCAGGTGTGCCGGAGTTGATCATGGTCGTGCCCACACCTGGAGGGGGGATTAATGAGCTGGTACTTGCAGCGGCGTACATTGCAGACGTCAGTCGTGTGTTTGCCGTAGGGGGCGCTCAAGCGGTAGCAGCGCTGGCTTATGGCACAAGGTCGATTCCGGCGGTGGATAAAATCGTCGGACCCGGAAACATCTACGTGGCCACGGCAAAACGCGCGGTGTTCGGCCAAGTGGGCATCGATATGGTGGCCGGGCCTTCTGAGATACTCGTGGTTTGCGACGGTTCGACCGATCCGGACTGGATAGTGATGGATCTTTTCTCCCAGGCTGAGCATGACGAGGATGCCCAGTCGATTCTGGTGTCTCCGGACAAGGAATTCGTAGACCAGGTACTGGAGAGTATCGAACGTCTGCTGCCTGGTATGGAGCGGCAACCCATCATTGCCAAAGCGCTGGAAACCAGGGGGGCACTTATTGTCTGCCGGGATCTGGATGAGGCGTTCGAAGTGGCAAACAGCATCGCCCCGGAACACCTGGAACTTTCTGTTGCCGATCCCCAGGCCGCTGTCGAAAAAATCCACCATGCCGGTGCCGTGTTCATGGGGCGCTACACTTCCGAACCACTCGGGGATTATTGCGCGGGACCGAATCATGTGTTGCCCACATCCCGCACAGCCCGTTTTTCATCACCTCTGGGGGTGTACGATTTTCAGAAGCGGACCAGTCTGATCATGGCATCTGAACAAGGTGCCGTGAGCATGGGTAATACGGCCTCGGTGCTGGCCAGAGGAGAGGGGCTTACCGCCCACGCCCGATCCGCTGAATATCGATTTAAAGGCAGTGGGGTGAGCCGAACTGTACCTGCTCGAGGTGAGGACGGTTGAATTGCAGTCGCATCATTGATCGGATCTGAAGTACAGCGCAGTTTCCGTCTGTTCAGCCGGTTTTTTTGGCCCAGTCTGTGCGGGCTTTGACCCGGACGCAGCTCTTGCCTGCGTTTTTTGCGAGATAGACACCCTCATCGGCCAGTTTGATCAGTGCATCCGGGGTCTTCGTCGCTGCAGAGCGTGTAGACATCTTCGTAGGCCTGACTGGGACTTTTTCCTTCCTGTATGGCAGCCACCTGCCTTGACATATTCTGGTCAGAGCCCAGGATGTGATACGTGAGCCGGCGGGTAAGAAACTTCAGGATGGATTTTGCTGTACGAGGTGTTTCGGCGGAAACAGCCTTTTGCAGTGAGCCGATCTCTTCCAGAAAACTCTGATGTTCTCTGCGGTGCCTGTCGAAATGGCGACTGTCCACCTCAAGGCGGAACATCAGTGCTTCCTCTTTCTCGAAATGGTAGTGGGAGTAATCGAACATCTACAGGAACACCTGTGTAACGTCGCCGGAATCCACTTCATTTTGAGTCAGAAGCTGACTCAATCGATTGATAATGTCGACGAGGTTGTGGTGTTGTTCATCCACCTCGGGTATCCCCGTAAGCAGGTCATCGTTCCAGACAAATGATTCCACAGCTGGTTACCTCACTGACCTGGACACGTCGTTATCACAAGTCAGTATTAGGAATTGATAGAAAGTCTGCTCCATACTCAGTCACCTGGCCTGCTGTGGCGATAGATTTTTATGGAGTACTTGGTGGGATATATCGACAGGAAGAGGAGTTCTTTTGGCGAATTATGATCCTTGGACAGCTTCGGATCGGTACTGCCCTCTAAATTGAAAAGTAACAGGGTTCTGATATACGGAGGGAATCCGCGTTGTAAAATCCGGGAATTACTCAGAAGTTATGAGTAAACTAGGCCGGATGAATGCTGAGAAAATTGATAATCTGGTAAAAAAGTGGGTGCGCCCGGATATTTGCGGGCTTTCGTCTTACAAGGTGCAGGAAGCAACAGGACTGATTAAGCTGGATGCCATGGAAAACCCTTATATCTGGCCTGAAACGCTGCGGGACGACTGGTTTACCCGGTTGCGGAATCTGGATGTCAACCGCTACCCCCATCCCCAGGCCCCCGGGGTCAAGCTGGCATTGCGCAGGGTGATGGGTATCCCTGAGGATGCTCAGCTGGTGTTGGGCAATGGCTCGGATGAACTCATTCAGATGATTGCTATCACCCTGGGCGGTCCAGGCAGAACGATCCTGTCAGTGGAACCTAGCTTTGTGATGTACCAGATGATCGCCACTTTTTTAGGTCTGAACTATGTGGGGGTACCGCTGTGTCCGAAGACTTTCGATCTCGATCCAGGGCGTTTGCTGGCAGCGATTGAGGAGCACCAGCCAGCGGTCATATTTCTGGCGTACCCCAACAATCCCACCGGAAATCTCTTTGATGAAGCGGTGATGCTGCAGATCATTGAGGCAGCGCCTGGTGTGGTGGTGGTTGACGAGGCTTATGCACCGTTCACGGATGCCAGTTTCATGTCGCGTTTGTTGCAGAACGAGAAGCTGCTGGTGATGCGGACACTATCCAAAATGGGGCTTGCAGGGCTGCGCTTGGGGTTACTGGCAGGGCCAGCCGGATGGATGGCAGAAGTTGAAAAGACCCGATTGCCCTACAACATCAACGTAATGACCCAGATGAGTGTTGAATTTGCGCTGAATCATCATGAAGTTTTTGAAGAGCAGACCAGCGCGATCAGGGCGTCCCGTGAACGCCTGCTCGAGGCATTGGCGGCTCGTGATGGCATTGAGCCTTTTCCCAGCGATGCAAACTTCATTCTGCTGCGTTTGAGCAAGGGCAATGCGGAACAGGTGCATGAAGGGCTGCGAAGCAAAGGTGTGCTGGTCAAATCGATGCATGGATCACACCCGTTGCTGGCCGATTGTCTCCGGGTTACCGTGGGCAACCCCGGAGAAAACGATGCCTTTTTGAGTGCCCTCGATTCCGTATTGTAAGCAGAGGGGTTCGAGACCGGTCGGGGAGATGGAAGGAGGTTCGGGGTATCCCGAAGCCGTGGTGCCCGGAAAAGGCTCGATCACTCCCCCAACGCCTGGCCAGATCCCGAATGCTCCCATGGCACTGATGGGTTCAGCACTGGTGGTCTCAGCCCAAGGGTTCCCTTGAGAGGAATTTAAGCGCTGCCGGGGTCAAGATAAACCGGTGGGGGACGATAGCAATTACACCATGACCCCGATTCCTGGGAGCGCAATGCGATTCTCTCTTTCATCGATGGAAATGAGGAAGTACTGGCCTATATCGAAGTTAACAGCGAGCTTTTTTACGATTGCTGCGTCCTATTATCGCCCAGCAGAATTGCATCAGTTGTCACCAGCATCAAGGGCTTCGGGAAGGTGAAGTGGCTGGCGCGGTGGGTGTTTCGGTGCCCATGAAAGGGTTACTGGCCATGGAGGAAAAACGTCTCCTGGCCGATGGGGTGTCCCTGCTCATCGTCTGGTTTCTGGGTCTGCTGCTGATGACCTATGCGTTTTGGCATCTCGGACGGGAGCAGCAGAAGCGGCTTGAAATTGTAGAAGAACTGCGCCGGAGCGAGACGCGGAAGAGCGTCATCATGGAATCGGCGCTCGATTCGATAATTACGATGGATCACCAGGGACATATCGTGGAGTTTAATCGGGCGGCAGAAAAGGTATTCGGTTACAAGCGGCACCAGGTGATCGGCCGGGAGGTTGCTGACGTTCTGGTTCCGGAGTCACTGCGAGGGATGCATCGGGAAGGCTTGAGGCGTCACCTCAGCAATGGGAGCCGACGTATCATGGGGGGGCGTAATCGGGTGCATCTGTTTCGACAGGATGATATGGATTTAGCCCGTCTTCAGGGCGAGATGCGTTGGGTCGGTCGTATCCAGGATGCTTTCGAATCGGGCCGTTTTTCTCTCTACTGCCAGTTGCGGAAGCCCCTGGATCAGTTGAGCGGAGGGAGTGGCTGGCACTGTGAAATTCTGATTCGAATGCAGGATGAGAAGGGTGGATTCGTGGTACCTGTGACTTTCCTTGCCGCGGCGGAGCGTTATGGCCTCATGCCGACCATCGATCGCTGGGTGGTCAACTCCACGTTTGAATGGCTGGAGAGTCATCCGGAATACATTGACCGTATGGAAATGTGCAGCATCAATCTTTCCGGTCATTCGACTACCGATGAAGAGTTTCTCAATTATCTGATTCGCCAGTTGGACCACTACCAGATATCCAAGGGTTGTATCTGCTTCGAGATTACGGAGACTGTGGCAGTGTCGAACCTGGCACACGCGGTAAAATTTATCGAAACGCTGCGAAAACTAAGGTTGCCGCTTTGCATTGGATGATTTTGGAAGCGGGATGTCTTCTTTTGCCTATCTCAAGAATCTACCGGTTGATTACTTGAGAATTGATGGCGCTTTCGTTCAGGATATCATGGAAGATGAAATAGATTTTGCCATGGTGAGGTCAATCAATGAAATTGGTCATGTCATGGGAAAACAGACCATCGCCGAGTTCGTGGAGAGTCGTGCTATTCTCGAGCGATTGCGCGGTATCGGGGTCGATTATGCTCAAGGCTACGGGATAGCCAGGCCGGTACCTCTGGATGGTTTTTTCCCGGGGGGGCTGGTGGAGCAGGTTGGGTGAGGCAGCATTGCACTTCGACGCGATGCCTGTATCTGCCATTCTCAGGGCCGTTGGTCCTGTTTGACAATGGAGGGCAGCGGAGGTGTGCCTCGTATTCAGTCTGCGTGGTGGTGATTCCCAAACCTATCCTGTCATGAATACAGGGTAACAGCCATCGGCTTGAACCTATCCTATATCTTCGATGCCGTCTGGTCATCACTGTCAGGAGAGAGCAGCCAAGCAGCGCCAGGGTTCCTGGTTCGGCTACCTGGGCTTCCCGCACCAGAAATCCCCCGAGATTGCCGTAGGGGTTGCTGTCTTTGAATCCACCTGAGGTGTTTGCGTATTTTTGTTCTGCCCCATAGTCCACGCTCAAAAGTACACCGTTGAAAAAAGTAGAGGGGCCGTCGCTCAGCGTGTAGCCCCAGGTTGAAATACCGGTGCCAAAGCTGTACCCGGATCCTATCAGGGTGATCAGGTCTTCCATGGGGGGTATCTCACCGGGGCAGCCGTAGCAGATTCCCCAGTCCGAACCCGCATGACGAATCAGCGCCTGCACTTCGGGAAGGACAGCCAGCCTGAATCCATCGTACTCACCGCCAGCCTGTAACTGGCTTTTCAACCCCAGAGGCTAACCCCCGTGGGTGGTCTGTGGAGGATGTGTCTCTGGCAGGGATGCCAAAGCCAGGCCTGCATGGAGGTGTTGACGGCGTCTTCCGGAGCAGATCGCCCATGGGGCCTGAGTAGCTACCAGACATCATTGTAATAAGGCGATGATCCTTTACCATATGATATACATGGATCCATGTGTTTTTCCATTGTCCGGGTTTCTTATTCCCTTATCACCCGGCTTTTTGGCCTTTCGCTGACCACTACCTGAAGTTTCAAAGGCCGGTCCCCCCGCCAGCCTCTGATCTCCACCCGGGTTCCCGGGGTAAGGCCCGAGATAATGGCAAGCACATCCTGGGTGCTGCCTGGTACCCGGTTGTCAATGCGGGTGATGATATCGCCTGGCTCTATACCGGCAATGTCAGCAGGCCCGCCCTGGAGTACTCCCGAAATCAACACGCCACGAATTTCATGGAGGCCGAAGGAATCAGCCAGTTCCGGAGTGATGTCTTGTCCGGCGATGCCCAGCCAGCCTCTGACGACTCGCCCGCGACTTAATATCTGGTTCATGACGCCTTTGGCCAGGGCGACAGGAATGGCAAATCCAATACCGTGGGATCCTCCGGTCTGGGAGAATATCGCTGTATTGATACCGATCAGTTCGCCATAGGCGTTGATCAGCGCTCCTCCGGAATTTCCCGGATTAATAGCGGCATCGGTCTGAATAAAATTCTCGAAAGTATTGATGCCAAGTTGATTCCGGCCGGTGGCACCGACGATCCCCATGGTCACGGTCTGCCCCACACCGAAGGGGTTTCCAATGGCCAGAACCACGTCCCCCACCCGAAGATGATCCGAATCTCCCACCGTAATGACGGGCAGATCGTTTGCTTCCGACTCTACTCTTACCACGGCAAGGTCAGTATCAGGGTCGGTGCCGGCGACTTGTGCCTTGAGTGTGCGCCCGTTGGGCAGAACCACGCGGATATCATCCGCCTCTACGATGACATGATGGTTTGTCAGGATAAAGCCTTCATTGCTGATGACCACGCCCGAACCCAGGCTGTTAAGTAACTTTTTGCGTGGTTTGGTGGCGAAGCTATCGCCGAAGAAGTATTGGAACAACGGATCATCGAAGAGTCCTTCCCTACGTTCGACACCCAGCTTGGTGGCGTAGATGTTGACTACCGAAGGTGCTGCTCTTTCAACCGCGTCTGCATAGGATACAGGTCCCGACTGGGATGCACCGAAGCGCTTGACGATAGAGGCGCCGGGTCGTGGCCGCGGATCCTGATGATTCACCAGGCTCATGGTCAGCAGCGCTGCAAGCAAGCCGGCCGCGACTGAAATTATGGTAAACAAGGCTAATCTGGGCAGTTGCATCGGGATCGGCTATTTATTCAAGTGATAGTTTTGTTTTCAGTCCGAACGTTTGCAGTCCAGGCGGGTTTCCTGGCCCCTTTCAGGACTGTTCGGGATTACTCAAGTATGGTACCAATGAATTGTGGCGCTGGTCTTGTTCCCCATGGGCACTCCAGGATTTTCCCGGGTGGACACTTCACTGAACCGGAACTCGGGGCAGTGAGATTGTTGCCGGTGACGTCCCGGGAGGGATTGGGAGCCGATGTGGTGCCTTCGATATCAGTTTGGTCGAGTACTGGGATAAACTACCCTGTTCCCGATTTGGAGTGGTTTGTTGATTAAATGCATACGGATACGCCATAGATGATTGAGATTGGAAAACTTGAAGCCTATTGCAATCGGTTCCTGGATGTCTCCGGATTCGATGATTATTGCCCCAATGGCTTGCAGGTTGACGGGGGAAAACGGGACATCCGGAAGATCGTTACCGGGGTCACAGGCAGTCTGGCGCTGATCGAGGCCGCAGCGGAGCAGAATGCCGATCTGCTGCTGGTGCACCATGGTTATTTCTGGAAAGGTGAATCCCCTGAATTGATCGGAGTGAAAGGGCGGCGTGTAAGGAGGCTCATGGGGGAGGGCATCAACCTGATGGCGTATCATCTACCCCTGGATGCCCACGGACAATTGGGTAACAACCGTCTGCTGGGTGATCGCATGGCTTTTCCTGATCCTCGACCCTTGCCTGGCACCGGTGGGCTACTCTGGCAGTCCGTGCTTTCTGAACATCTGACATCGGCTTCACTGAACGAAAGGCTCGGTGAAGCCCTGGGGCGAATCCCCTTGTTTATCGAAGGTGCCGGGGGTCGTCCATTGCGGCAGATCGGATGGTGCACCGGGGCTGCGCAAAGCTACTTGGAACAGGCTGCGGCTGCGGGTCTGGATGCATTTATCAGCGGGGAGATTTCAGAGCAGACCGTGCATCTGGCCCGTGAGCTTGGTATCGATTATTTCGCGGCAGGCCATCATGCAACCGAGCGTTTCGGAGTACAGGCATTGGGTGTGCATCTGGCGAATAAATTCGGTCTGGCCCACCAGTTTATCGATGTGCCCAACCCGGTTTGACAGCGGTCCAAAGCCCTGGTCAGTATCAAACCCACTTCAGCTCTAAGTGAATCTTGACGTCCGGCGGTGCATGGTGGAGAATGCCCCGTCTGGGTATTGGGTAAATTCAGCATATTCTGATTTTGCAGTTGCAGCATATGTAACTATGTTGTCGGCTGAAAACGGGAATATCCATCCGACTCTGGGGGTCGTGAGCATGAGCGCAGGTGGCGTGGATCTGAAAAAAAGGCGGTTATTGACAGCCGCAACAAGTGTGGTCGGCGCTGTGGGTGCCGGCTACGTGGTTTATCCTTTTCTGGCCTCATGGGCTCCAAGTGAAAAGGCCAAAGCGGCGGGTGCGCCGGTTGAAGCGGATATAGGCAAGCTTGAGCCGGGTCAACTGCTTCGAGTTAAGTGGCGTGGAAAGCCCGTCTGGGTGGTTCGCCGTACCGAAGATAATCTCAAGGACCTGTCCAGTCTTGATTCGGTGCTCGCTGATCCAGGGTCTGAGATGCCGCAACAGCCGGACTACTGTAAGAATCCGGTACGTTCAATCAAGCCTGAATTCCTGGTCGCCATCGGTATTTGCACCCACTTGGGTTGTTCGCCGACTTTCAGGCCGGAAATGGCGCCTGCTGACCTGGGAGCGGACTGGAAAGGGGGGTTTTTCTGTCCCTGTCATGGCTCAAGATTCGACCTGGCCGCAAGAGTTTACAGTGGCGTGCCGGCACCGACCAATCTGGTTATTCCGCCGCATCAATATCTGTCAGATACCAAGATCCTGATCGGTGAAGACGGAGGGGCTGCCTGATGAGCATGATGAAGAACATGGTTCAGTGGTTTGATGATCGTTATCCACTGACCAAGGTGTGGAATGAGCACCTGGCACAATACTACGCACCCAAGAACTTCAATTTCTGGTATTTCATGGGTTCGCTGGGTATGCTGGTACTGGTCAATCAGATCCTGACTGGTGTCTGGCTGGCCATGATGTACAAACCCGATGCAGAACTGGCTTTCGGCTCTGTTGAATACATCATGCGGGATGTGGACTGGGGATGGCTGATCCGCTATCTGCACTCCACCGGGGCATCCGCCTTTTTCATAGTGATCTATCTGCACATGTATCGGGGGCTGATCTATGGCTCCTACCGTAAACCCCGGGAGCTGCTCTGGATTATTGGTGTCATCATCTACGTCCTGATGATGGCTACCGCTTTCATGGGCTACTTGTTGCCCTGGGGGCAGATGTCTTACTGGGGTGCCCAGGTAATCATCAATCTGTTCTCTGCGGTACCCGTGGTCGGTGAAGAGCTGGGGGTCTGGATACGTGGCGACTATGTGGTATCCGATGCCACCCTCAACCGATTCTTTGCCTTACACTTTCTGCTTCCATTTCTGTTGGCGGCGATCGTTTTCGTTCATATCGTCGCGCTGCACAAAGTGGGCTCAAACAATCCGGATGGTATCGAGATCAAAAAGGGTCCAAAGGGTAACAAGTGGAGTGATACGGCACCTGCAGATGGAATTCCATTCCACCCTTACTATTCGGTGAAGGATATTGCCGGGGTGGCAGGATTTCTGTTTCTGTTCGCTGCGGTGGTATTTTTTGCACCGGAAATGGGCGGTTACTTTATTGAGCATCCAAACTTTGAGCCGGCCAATCCTCTGAAAACTCCGGAGCATATTGCACCGGTCTGGTATTTCACGCCCTTCTACGCCATTCTGCGTGCGGTGCCATCGATGGCGGGTTCCGCATTTCCTGGTGTGCTGGCCATGGGGGCTTCCATTGTGCTCTTCTTCTTTCTGCCCTGGCTGGACCGCAGTCCGGTTAAGTCGATTCGCTACAAGGGTCTAATCGTCAAGAGTGCAATCGGGATTTTTGTGGTGGTTTTCATCGTGCTGGGTTGGCTCGGCACGCAGCCGGCCACCGAATTGCTGACTTTCCTGGCACAGGTCTGCACCTTCCTCTATTTTGCATTCTTCCTCCTGATGCCTATATACAGCAAGATGGACAAGACTAAGCCTGTACCTGAGAGGGTGACCAAATGAACAAGCTGTTTATCGCTTTTATACTGGCTGCGGTACCTCTGTTTGGTTTTGCTGCTGGGGGTGGTGCCCATCTGGATGATGCCGATATCGACATGGGCGACGAAGCCTCGCTCCAGCGGGGTGCCAAGTATTTTGTCAACTATTGTCTCAGCTGCCACTCAGCACAGTACCAGCGGTACAATCGGACTGCCAAGGATCTGGGGCTTACCGAGGAGGAGGTGAAGCAGAACCTGATGTTCACCACCGACAAGATAGGCGAAACCATGACCATCGCCATGTCCCCCGAAGATGGGGAGCGATGGTTTGGAGTTGCACCACCGGACCTGAGCGTCATAGCCCGTGCCCGGGGTGTGGATTGGCTCTATACCTACCTGCGCAGTTTCTACATCGACGAGTCGCGTCCATTCGGGGTGAATAACGTGGTGTTTCCCGATGTGGGCATGCCCCATGTTTTCTGGGAACTGCAAGGTATGCAGAAAGCCGTGTTCAAAGATGATGGCGGGAATAAGGTGTTCGAGAAGTTCGAGCAGGTCACACCAGGTTCCATGAGTACCTCAGAATTTGATCAGGCAATGCGTGATCTGACGGCATTTCTCAGCTACATCGGTGAGCCGATTCAGATGGAGCGCAAGCGTCTGGGTGTCTGGGTACTGCTGTTTATTGCGGTGTTCTTCGGGCTTGCCTATATGCTCAAGAAAGAGTACTGGAAGGACGTACACTGATCCGGTTTTTCTAACGCAGATCGGGGCGCACGGTTGGAATAGATCGTGCGCCCTTTTTTTTTGACTCGCGCTGTTGCGGTGGTCTGACTGCTCGATGTGGGGGACGGTGGGTGGTTCGGGTTTTCCGGGTGTTTTAAGGTAATCTACCTCTACCTATTGCTGGATTCCTGGGTTCCGGGATTGCTCGAGTCCGTATTTCAGTCATCTGATTGGCCGATATAGTACTAAAAAGCCGTAAACCGGCAACTTTGAGCCAGCATAATAAGGTATCATATGCAGGCTGTTGACCGGGGACTTAACGGACATAATTAATACTGGAGTGGTTTGGTATGGCGGTGGTTGCTAATAAGAAATCTGTGATGACCATGTACTCGGACCCCAGGAGTCCCTACAGTCATCGCGTGCGAATGGTTCTGGCGGAGAAGAGTATTTCGGTTGAGATAGTGGACTCAGACCCGATGGATCTGTCTGATGACATCATGGACCTGAATCCTTACGGTACCCTTCCCACTTTGGTAGACCGTGATCTGGTCCTGTTTGAATCCCGCATCATTATGGAGTATCTGGATGAGCGGTTCCCACATCCGCCGTTGTTGCCGGTGGATCCCGTTTCGAGGGCGACCTCAAGGTTGTTCATGCATCGGGTGGACCGTGACTGGTACAGCCTCATGGAACAAATCTTCAAGGGTGGGAAAGCTGCGAGCAGGGCGCGTAAGGAACTACGAGAAACCTTGACGGCCAGTGCGCCGATTTTTGCCGCCAAACCCTTTTTTATGAGTAGCGAGTTCACACTGGTGGACTGCTCCATTGCACCGTTGCTCTGGAGGCTTCCTTCTCTGGGTGTGGATCTCCCCAGTCAAGCCAAGCCGGTGGAGGAGTACGCCAGGCGGATGTTTGACAGACCTTGCTTTACCCAGGGAATTACCGAATTTGAGCGGGATATGCGCGAGTAACAGAGAATCGTAAGGTATTGAGGGAATCGAACAAACGGACTTGCAGCCCAAAGGTATGCCTGACTTAGTCGAAATAGTCAGCCTGTGTCGTGATCCTCTTTACCTGAATGATTCGGTAAGGTACAAGACGGCCATAACCGATTTACGGGGGCTCTCATGAGTATTACGTCCAATCGTCCTTATCTTTTGCGTGGGCTCTACGAGTGGCTCGTGGATAACGATCTCACACCGCATTTACTGGTGGCGACAGATCGGGAGGATGTGATTGTCCCCGGTCAGTTCGTACAGGATGACAGAATTGTCTTGAATATCAGTCCCAGTGCGGTTCAACGGCTGGAACTTGGCAACGAGTTGATCAGTTTCAGTGCACGTTTTGGTGGTAAGCCAACGAGTGTTCGGGTTCCCCCTTCCGCGGTGCTGGGGATCTATGCAAGGGAAAATGGCCGTGGAATGCTTTTCCGGGATGAAGAGGCGCCCACTGAAAGTGCAGGGGAGTCGGAAGGGAAACCTGATACCTCACCGGACCGCCCCACCCTCAAAGTGGTGAAATAGCGTACTAGGAGCCTGTCCGAGAATAGCGAGCCTACTGTGGAAAAGCTGGATTTGGCCAGATATTTTGATGTGGTACATCCCTGTGCCACTGCTGCGGGGCGGCTACAGCCGTCAGATCGGCATCCTGCCGATATCATCGTTAAATATGCCCGATATTCGCCTCAAATGATCATAAAACCTGTCTCAAACCAGCTTTCCCTCGCTACGACCGCCATGGATGGCGGAAGTGCCGGTTTTGCAGGAGCAAAAACCGGTCGGCCCTTATTCTCAGGCAGGCTCCTAGGTCGAGTTGGGGGTGTCGGGTAGCCCAAGATTGAAATCTTCGAGATCAACACCTACCAGAGTGATGTGTCCGGCGTGACGGCCAACGCCTTGTTCGCTGTATTCGAAGCGAAACAGTCTGCGAAGCCGTAAACCACGATTGGTCCAACGCAAGCCGATACGGCGCAGTTCAACGGTTTGATCGAGAAACTGCAGTTCACGCTGTCTGCAGGCTGCTTTGCTTGCCGCAGTGGCGATCTCCCGAGCCCTGGCACTGTCCAGCCAGAACCACAGAGTCAGGGCGATGATCAGTAGGCCGGTCAGTGTGGTCATGGATTACCTGGTGAATGGAAGTTCAGATTAAAAGCTTTATTTGTTGTGCCGGATTTTTCCGGTCCATTGCCATTAAATATGGTAGCTGGATCGTTTAGTTTCAACCAAAGATGATACGGCAGGTCAGTAATCAAGGAAACAGCATACAGACGGCTGCCCGACCGTTTCAGTTTAAATCATGAGGAGTGATATTTACGATGGCGTGGCTTGACCAGTTCTCTCTGCCTTTAATTGTGATCGCCTGTCTACTGCTGGGACTTGCTCCTTTCTTCCCCGAACCGCACATCTGGGAAAAGTTGAAAATGCTGGCGTCGGGAAATCTCACCCGCCCGCTGGATATTTTTGACTTGCTGCTCCATGGCACTCCTTTCGTGGTACTTATCCTTAAGCTGCTTCGCATCTGGCAACTGGGTCGGTAAAGCACCAGATCAAAACAATGAAAAAGCTTCTGGTATTCACAGATCTGGACGGAACGCTGCTGGATCACCATGATTATAGCTGGAGCGCGGCGGCTGATGCGTTGTCGCAGCTTGCTGAACAAGGGATCCCGCTTATCATTAATTCCAGTAAGACCCGTAGCGAAATTCTCGATTTACGTCAGGAACTCGAAAACCAGCACCCTTTTATCGTGGAAAATGGTAGTGCACTGTATTACCCCTCAGGCTATTTTTCCGAGGGCGGTATTGTGCGGGAAGGGTCCCTGGAAAGCTGCTATTTTGCGACTCGCCGTGATGAAATCCTGGGTGTTCTGGATTCTTTGAAAAAGACGTTCGGATTTCGTTTTCGTGGATTCAGTGATATGACGGCCAAGGTGTTGGCTGAAGAGACTGGACTCTCTTTGAAAGGTGCTCAAAAGGCAAACGAGCGAGATTGCTCAGAACCGCTGCAATGGCAGGATACCAGGCAGAGGCTGGAAGCCTTCTGCAAAGCGGTGGAATCTCATGGCCTTCGGGTGTTGCGTGGTGGGCGTTTCTACCATGTGATGGGAGAGACCGATAAAGCGGCAGGAATACGTTGGTTAGTTCAGCGTTACCGGAAGGCATTGCCAGATTCCGAGTTTGTCACTGTTGCATTGGGGGACAGCCCCAATGATCAGGCTATGCTGGAGGCGGTTGATATACCAGTGGTTATTGAGCCGGCGGCTGGAGACCCTTTAAAACTTGTGGACTTTAATTCAGTGATTTATGCTGGAGCGAAAGGCCCGGCCGGATGGCAGCGGGCAATGAGCCGTATCCTGGAAACATTTCCTGACTGAGTCGTAGATTGTCACTGGGAAGTAATCCATGGCGAGTTTCTTTAATTCAGGATCTATGGGGAGGGTGATGTTATGAGTGATTTTTTTCAGAATGGTGTGATTACGACGCTTCATCATCTTCGTAAACGCTCACTGGAAGAAATGGAACAGGAGTTGCTCGATTTTTCCCGAGTCCGACCCATGTCCCTGGTTTTGCCATCCCTCTATTCTGAACTGCAAGGCCCGGCTCTCGAGAACATTATCCAGGAACTTTGCAAAGTTCCCTATCTCAGTGAAATCGTTATCGGGCTGGACAGGGCTGACGAAAAGCAGTTCAAACATGCCAGGGAGTATTTTGGCCAACTGCCCCAGCGCCATCGCATTCTCTGGCAGGATGGTCCCAGGTTGATGGCATTGGATCAGAAACTCAAGGATTTGGGGCTCGCTCCGAATGAGATGGGGAAAGGTAGGAACGTCTGGTATTGCTATGGCTATATACTGGCGTCAGAGCGGGCTAAATCGGTTGCTTTGCACGATTGTGACATCGTGACATATGACCGGGAGTTGCTGGCGAGATTAATCTATCCTGTTGCGAACCCCGCCTTCAACTATCAGTTTTGCAAAGGCTACTATTCCCGCACGACCAGCGGTTCTATCAATGGACGGGTTTGTCGTCTACTGGTCACGCCTTTGATTCGTGCGCTTCAGCAAGTGGTAGGGGATACCCCTTACCTGACCTACATGGATAGTTTTCGTTACCCGCTGGCAGGGGAGTTTTCTTTCCGCACCGACGTGGTGAGGGATATCCGGATTCCCAGTGATTGGGGACTGGAGATTGGTGTGCTGTCGGAGGTTCACCGGAACTATTCAGCTAACCATCTGTGCCAGGTGGATATCACCGATAACTACGACCACAAGCACCAGTCCCTGTCCTTCGATAACCCCGAGTCCGGTTTGTCGAAGATGAGCCTGGATATTTCCAAGACGCTGTTTCGGAAGCTGGCATCTAATGGTGTCGTGTTGTCTTCCGACACATTTCGAGCCATTAAGGCGACCTATTATCGCATTGCCCTGGAATTCATAGACTCCTATCACAGTGATGCTCAGTTCAACGGGTTGGCGCTGGATCGTCATGCTGAAGAAAAGGCGGTGGAGCTTTTCTATCAGAACATTATAAATGCCGGTGAGACCTTCCTCGCCAATCCCATGGAGAAGCCCTTCATTCCTAACTGGAACCGCGTGATCAGTGCGATCCCGGATTTTCTTGAGCTTCTGGAAGGTGCCGTCGAGGCAGATAATAGCTGATACGGGTATTTGTCGGCGAAGCAGGGACAACGCTGCGCCGGGATGGTTCAGATTCAAAGCGTGAGAAGTTGTGCATGGATGCACCGTTTACGGAGCTGAGGATGCAAAAGGGGTGCATAGTTATTCTATGCAACCTTTCCTCAACGCGGAAAAATCTGTCTGGAACAGATTTTCACGCCAGCCCGAAAGGCGAGGCTCGGGATGAGCCGAGTAACCTGGGCCGAAACACCAGCAAGAGTGGATAGTTATTTTTCCTCGATCCTGGCACCGTTTCAACTCTGATTCATACCTGTGGTGTGACATTGAAATCCATGGATACTGTGACCATGGTAAGGTTTCCGGGGCATTCGGCTGTTTTACCGCATTCAGAGGCGGCCTGAGTCGCCAGGTCTGGCTGTTACCGTGAGAGACAGGAAGCAGTGAAGGCTCTGAGTCCCCAATGAAGGCCTGATTAGGTTTTATCTCGGCAACGCCATTCGGCGTGCAGCGACACCCCGAGAGCCGGCTCATGCAACGCTACCCAGTGAGCCGTTGTCACGGTTACTTCGGGCGCTATAATCTGTGATATCAATTTCGCGCTTTCTATAGCCTCTACCTCGGTTTATCTCTACGAAACCAGCGGCGACTGCGTTATGAGCAGGCAGACCGATGCCGCTGGAGACTGCACGTTCACGGGATTGATGGCCGGGACCTGTTTTGTCCTGATCCGCAATGCCAGTATGCATGTCATTGGTGCGAGTGGGGCGGCCCAGGCCTGTTTGTTGCGAGTAGTGGTGGGTGATGGCAGTTACGGGGCCACCGCTGCGGTAACCGTCGCTGTGCAGGTTGCTGAAATACTCATACCGTTACTGTTTGAGATGCCCGAAATCGAAACACCCCCTCGGACTCAATAGCGGAATAGTTTTTTCCAATACTCCTTCATCGGCATATCGAAGGAGTATTGGTATTTTGGGTTCGTTGACCAAGCCTCTTCCCTGCCGTGCGCTTGACGGTAGGGTGGGAATTCCTTACCGATTCTGTCAGTTATTTTTACACTCAGAAGCGAAACGACTCATCCCCGTTTTTTAACGCCAACAAAATTAGTAAGATAGAGAAACTGGCACAGTTGGTGCTTAGGCATGGTTTCGGTTTTCAATTAAGCGCAATATCTTTGATGATTAACGAGGTATTGGCAGGGAGTGGTACTCGTGAGGATCACGTCAAATATTCCAAAGCAAGGGTTTTCAACCGGGATAACAGGTGCAGCGCCTGGCTGGCTCCGCGGTTGTCTGCCTGTTGTTCTTGTCCTTTTACTGTCTGGATTATCTGGAGTCGAGACTGTGCAGGCAGCGGATTTAAAGCCTGCCATGGAAAGCGTCGTTGATCGAGAGACTGTCGAAACCCCAGTCTCTTCCGAGATCACTTCCGTCACGGGCCAGGAAAAGAAGGTTTCCAGTACTGAATTAGAGAATGAAGTACATTGCATGGCTTTAAATATTTACTTTGAAGCACGCAGTGAGCCGGAAAGCGGTCAACAGGCTGTAGGTCATGTCGTAATGAATAGGGTTGCCCACCCCAAGTACCCGGATTCAGTGTGCAGGGTCGTCCAGCAGGGTGGTCAAAAGCGGCTTCACCGCTGTCAGTTCTCCTGGTGGTGCGATGGTTTGTCAGATAAGCCGGTAGATCGGAAAGCCTGGAAACAGTCGCTACGATTGGCACGGGAGATCTACGCGGGAAACCTGGAGGATACCACTGGCGGTGCGCTCTGGTACCACGCTACCTATGCGACGCCTTATTGGAGCAAGATCCTGCTTCAGGGGGATAGAATCGGGCAGCACATCTTCTATCTCGAGAACAGGCAGACCAAGAATACGTTGTAAATTTTCCTGGCCTGGCTCAGTAATCAGTGAAATCCGGGGAGTATGGGGAGTACTACGGGGTATGGGGCAGGCCAGCATTGTCTGCGGACACAGGGGGTAAGCTACCTCCTGTGCCTGCCTTGGGATTAATGACTGAACTCTCAGGCTCAGGACAGCCCCAGTTGGGGAAAACGCTTCAGTTGTCGATCTTTTTAATCAAATAATCTCTCTGCTGGAAGAAAATTTCGGCCTGTGCCAGTATCTCCTTCTCTGCTTTTTCAGAACTCATTTTCCAAGTCTGATTCATGAATGTCAGGGCGCGACCAAAATAGAGTCCCTTTAATGATTCGATGACACTGATCATATTGCCCATGGATTTATAGGCACTGATCATGTCGTATACGGTCGTCGCCCACTCCTCGGCCGTGATCTCTATCGGGCCGTCCTCGAACATTTTTACGTAGTGGGAGTAAAGGTCAGCTGAGAGAACTTTTTCCAGACAGGATTGGGACTGGAAGAAACCAATCCTTGCCTGCTTCTCAATAGCTTCCCGGTCTATGGTTAAATCCTGGGGCTTATCGAGTTCCTGAAGGCCGAACAGCTTCTGCTGCTCCACTTCGGACACTTCCTTCCAGAGGTGTACGTTCTTGATGATGGTCAGGAATGCGGTACTCACCACCTGGATGAACATCTGCCCGAGCTTGGGCGCACTGGGTTTGTGAATTTTCGCGCCAAGCCCTGTATTACAGCATTTGAATCCTCCAAGGACGGCATTCAGGGTCATGAAAATGTCCACACCGTACTCTTCCGTCGTTCGATGCCAGGGTTGGCAGACGAGGTGTTCTGCAAATCTTTTGGACAAAGCGAAATCACCACCAATGGGCTGTCGTATATTCTTGCCCAGCAGTCCGTACACGAGTGGAAATGTCAGGTTGTTGGTGATGGTGCCGTCGTATTTGTGGCGAGAGTAGAGAGGAGCCACAAAATCGTAGCCTTCCATCACCGGTTCTGCCAGATACTTCACCCACTTGGGAGTCACACTCTCCAGGTCGGAATCGATACAAACCA
Organism: Gammaproteobacteria bacterium; assembly: GCA_024227135.1. Lineage (GTDB taxonomy): Bacteria > Pseudomonadota > Gammaproteobacteria > Chromatiales > Chromatiaceae > JAHEHQ01. Next base: position 62,634 of record JAAELC010000235.1, on the reverse strand, counting down.
GAGCCTCTCCGTCCAGCTCAAGCAGTTTGCGAAACATGTTCTCAAAGTTGTAGCCTTTGCCCGGAGTATCAGGTGGTGTGGTTATGTAGATTTTCGGGGTTTCGGTGGTGGTTCCGAGGAAGACCTGTTCCGTACCGTCAGGCGAAGCATTGTCACAATTGACAATGACTGAAGATTTATCCCCATAGTACTGTTTCAGACCTTTGTCCGCCTGGGCTGTCGGATAATCGATATTATCTGCTTCCATGTAAGAAGCGAGTCCTACTACCAGGTCCGCCTTGGTTACGTTTCTGGGGTTCTCTTCTCTTTCGTACATAGGTTGTTCCTTGTTATTGGCTGTGCGCGGATGCAATCATACCAGACCAGAGTGTCTGCGGCCTTGTGCCGGTTTCTGTGTACACATTCAGTTCGGATACAGGGTTTGTTTGCTGGTGCTGTGATGTTTGAGAATGGCTTCGGGGAACCCCGATTAAAATGCAGAATGCAACTTGCTCTGTGTCTTTCGAATTAGTGCGCCCCTTTATATAGAGGGGCGCACCAAACGCATCATGCCGTCCAGTTTCAAACTGAGATCGAAGGAGTTACGTTCCGTCAGCTTACAAACTGGCACTTGCTTGCAGCAGTTCGGGTATCCATATTGCGACCCCGATTGGTGTGATCCTCTATCTCTGCCGCATCACCGGCTATCCGGCCGTATACGAAAGTAGTGAACGCACCATACTCCAGGAACCGGTCGTCCAACTCTCCTGACACGAAAGGCTTCCACAGCATTTTGAGGAGAATGACTGCAATGACGGCGTCCACGTTCACACAATAGACGTTGCGGCTGACACCGTAAGCAGCCAGCGCCTTGACAAGTTCATGATAAAACTCATGAAACAGATTGTAGCTGCCTCGCTTCTCGAAGAGTTCATGAACATATACCTCTCGCGGATCGTAGTTGATTTCCTTGTCTTTGAAGATTGGATGATTGACACAGGGAATCTTGGCGTAGGAAAGATTTCCAGCCGCTTTGGCCGAAGTTTTGTAGGTCTTGTACTCCTTGGCGTAGGCTGCTGCGATGCTCTCCAGATCAAGGCCGTGATCGGGATCACCCGGATCCTGCAACGATGACTTACCAAAGCGCTCGATGAGAAAGCGCATCGCCTCGAAACCATTACCCCCATGGGCATAGCCGGTATGGGTGAGAAATCCCGCATAGGCCTTATTGATCTGCACGCGCTCGGGGGCCTCGGGACCATCGGCGGCTACGGCTCCTTTTGCACCCTGGGCGGAAATCGTTCCCGGACCATTGGTGACAGTGAGTCCGATGAGTATGGAAAATGCGAACAGCTCATCTTCACTGGGGCGGTGGGCCAGCAAGGCCAGAAAGGCGGTTTCTGTAAAGCTCCATTCATTAATCAGCTCCAGGTTGGGAACACCCCCGAAAGCCTGTTCTGTCTGTCTCTCGATTCTAACCGAGGCGCCCACCATAGTGCTGAATACCCGCATGTGCCATGGCATATTGACCAGAGTGGTCTGGGAAAGCCGCTTGAGCATCATAGGGTGCCAGGCCAGGTGGCAGCAGATGGCAGCCAGTACCGCATCTGCGGTCAGGTGGTTGCTACTGTGCTCTTCCAGCGAATGAAGAAACTTGACGAATACTGACGAGGCGCCCCTTGTCTCGATTCCTTCGAGCATGTTGCGTGCCAGCTGTTCGGGCTCTTCCGCGGTCAGGGTATCTATCGCCTTTCCGGTCAGCGCCTTGTCGAGCACAGCGGCGAAATCGAAGTCTGTCTGTGTGGGATTGGTCAGGCCGGCATCCCGGAACAGATCTAGCAGGGCTCGCACCGCTTCCTGTGCTCCGCTGATTGCACCGGGTCCCAGAATGCTGACAGCGGAACAAAGAACGGTGTTGGGGCTGTTTTCGAACCGGCGGGCTGCCGCGGCGGCATCCAGCATCGGGGTACCGTGAAGATTCACGTAAGCATTCAGTGCCACGTTCGCCAGGGCCAGTCCGTTCTCATCGGGATACTCCCTGATGACTGACATAACCAGGTTGTCTTCATAACTGTGAGTGGCGGCATCGAGTACACTGACCCCCTGCAATCGGCTGACCTGTGTCTTGGGGTCCATCATCGAAGCACCGGAGGCGTCTTTCATGGATTGCCGGGGTAAAATAACACCGACCTGACGATTGACGATCCCAATCTGCTCGCGGTAGGGGGATATGGCCTCGACCGTCTCGATATCCAGGTCAGCGGGCAGTTCGATGTCGGTATCGTCGGCAAACCAGCACTTGAGGGATAAATCACCCTTCGGTTCGAAGTCCGGGATGAAACCGCTCAGAGACATGACCGCCGTCATGGCCGCAGGAATATCTGCGATATTGGTAACCACCGCACCCTTTGCAGAGCACACCGGGTTATCAGTAGTGAAGAGATCGTCCACCCCTAATTTCTCCATGAACCAGCGTTCTTTGGCACTCGCGTTGTCCCCGCTGCCGGCAATCGCGCCGGCGTGACCGCAGGCCTTGGTCAGGCGATCTTTCCAGCGGCCGACGACACAGGCGACCACCGGCTTGTGGAAAATCAGGTCTTGTTCGTAGTACCCGCCGGGCTCGATGTACATGACCGCAGCACGGCTGCGCCGGTCATTGTGCAGGGCATGAGTGAACTCCGGTGCTGCAAAATGGATATAGACATCTTTACCCGAGGAGAATGAGACGGTCGTACCCCAACCTGCGGTCAACAGGTAGACGGCAATGGTTGTCGTGAAGTTTCCTGAGTTGGAGTAGATGGCTATCGAACCCGGTACCAGCGATTCTTCAGGATGACTGCCGCCAAGGGCGCCCCCGATGCGCACGCCGTGGTGAGCGTCTGCCAGGCCGAGGCAGTTTCCGCCGAAAATATCCACTCCCTGTTGTTGCCCGTACTGGCGAATGATCCGAGCATCGCTGAGTGAAACCTTTTCGGTCAATATAACGACTTTGTCGAGTTTGGGGTTGACCCTGATGGCTTCGATGACCGCATCCTTAACACCGGCCGGTGGAACGTAGACGACAGCTACATTGAACCGGTGTCCGGCGTCCATGGCCTCCACCACCGTGTTATACACTGGGATATCCCCAATTTCCGTTTTCAGAGCGGATCCTGACCGCCCCGGCTGAGTGCCGCAGATAATATTGCCACCCGAGTAGACATGACTCGTCGGTGTAACCGAGCGACTTTCGCTCCCCAGGATATTCAGCACACAGACCCTGTCGTCTGTGGTTGCCAGCTCCCCGAGGGAGTCGATGCCCACATAGTAATGTTTAAAGGCATCCAGGCCTTTGGGGCGTAGATAGTCATTGCGATGAAACGATGAACTGGCCATGATTTTCCCCAGTGCTATACCGTTGAAACGGCGTGTCAGCAGAATATGTGTTTAGTATCTGGTTGTCTTTCGAGAGAACGACTCCCAGCTTTTTGCCCCTGCAGGTGCCCTGATTATGAATGGCGGGCTCTTCGGCAGCAGGCTCTTGAGCTCATTGCACGCTTTCCAGTCCCATCGTCCTGGCAACTTCTTTGTATCCGCCCTCGCGCATCCAGTCATCTATCGCCTTTGCGTAGTTCACAACGCCGCTGATAGATGAATCGTGACCGAACATACGATATGGAATACCCAGGCCGTCCAGCACATCTTTCATATAAGCCATGCCTCGAATCAGGTTGGGGCCGCCTCTTCCCACTACGACAAACAAGGGTTTGGGACCGTACTTGTTGAAGTAGTCCCGTAACGCATCCCCCATTGCCCTGAAGGTATTGTAAATGTCGGTATTGTTGGCTTTTCCACCAATGATAAACAGGACGTTGCTCTGTCCGAGCCAGTGTTTGTAGACAATGCTGCTGATGTCATACATTTTCTTATACGGCGGGTTACCGCCGAAATCAGAGGAGATGGTGCCTGCGTCACCCAGCAGTTCCGTGACCAATGCGTTGGCTCCGCCGCCAAACGTCATCGCGGTTACCGTACCCTGGTCATTGATGACGAATGCATCCGATTGTCCCTGGTAGGTACGCAGTTCATTGACTTCCAGTTCGAACGTCGAGTAGTCCGTAGACTGCAGGCTGCCAGGCAGATTAAGGCGCTTCCAATGTAGATCGTCGGTATCGAAGCTACACTTGAAATCACAGGCGACCGGGACCAGCCGGTCTTTTTCCGGCATCATTCTGATGGGATTGAGTTCCAGCATGCTCATGCCATAGTTATTGAACAGGTCCCAGAGTTTTGGAAGATTCTGAACCAGCGGGCTGATAATCTCCTTGGGGGCGTGGATCCGGTCAAGGGCATTGGCAACGATGAACCCCTTGAATCCTGTCAGCGCGTCGAATGGGATGGTGGCAATCTGATTGGGTGCCAGCTCTTCGATGTCCACGCCGCCGTGATGAGTGATGGTCAGCGTGGGTGCCCTGTAGTGCGTGTCGTCCGTGATCGATACATAGATCTCATGCTCAGCGGGAATCGCGCCTTCGAACGTAACACCGTCCGATTTGGCGCGGATGTTCCCTACCTGGTGCTCTACGAAAAACAGCCGCTCCTTTTCGCGCATGGCGGTGTCTACGTCGCTGGCGAAGCCAATCAACCCGGCCTTTCCCTTCTTCCCGACGCCACCTTTGAAAACAGGTTTGATCAGAATCTGGCCATACTTGTCGATCAGGCCTTTGATCTGCTCTCTGGTCGCATCCGGCCCCAGTACTTCTGGTGTCGGATAGCCAACGTAATTGAGGAGCTTGGCTCCCCACGACATTCCGGTGATCTGCATCCTACGTCTCTCCCCGTTGTGAGGCTATGGGATCCAGAGAAACAAACCGTTTCCAGGCGCTTGTCAGTCGCTGGGGCAGTCTGTTTTCAGGATAGGTATTCAACGCACAGTGCTTTATATTCTGGACTGGGAATAAAAATGTCAATCAATATAGGGTAAATGGTTACCAGGATTCCGAGTACTATGCGTGTTTTCCATTTTTCTTCGCTTCTGGTAGTCCATTACTATACTATTGGTGTGGTATTAGCTCATCAAATTTATTTTAAGCATCCAAGGATTCTGAATGGCAGCATATGCTGTGATTCTACCGGGGCGGAATCAATGGGTATCTATAAAGAGGGGCGCCTCTATGCGCCAGTGTTCCCCGGGTATTGCCATGCCGGTTGATCCGGAGGCTTGAAAGGCAGGGTCCGAACCTGTCGGGGCTCCGTCGGGCTACCTGAGCCGGTCGAGTCTCAACCTCTGGCGCTGATCGAAGAGCCGCCTGGATCCGACCCAGACTGCGAAAATTGCACCTAACCCGGTCCCGACGGCAATGAGCAGAAGAATCATTATCTGGTATTTGGCTGCTTCCAGGGGTGGGCTGCCGGCCAGAATCTGACCCGTCATCATCCCCGGCAGACTGACCACGCCGGCTGCTGCCATGGCATTGATAATGGGGATAAGTCCTGCCCTCAATGCGTTGCGGCGAATCTCGCTGATGGCATGGTCCCAGTCCCACCCCAGCATCAGTTTCGCCTCGATAGTACCCCTTTGCTGCCAGGCATTGTAGGTCAGGTTATCCAGCGCTATGGACATACCGGACATGGTGTTGCCCAGCATCATACCCAGCAGGGGAATCAGATATTGGGGGGTGTACCAGGGTTCCACCTGTACCACCAGTTTGAGAGCCAGTATGGTGATGCTGAACGACGAAATGAACATTGACAGGGAACCGATGCCTACCCCCCAGAGTCCCTTGAAGCGCCGCTGCTGGCGAGCCATTACCTCGTATCCGGCGATGCTGAGCATGAGAAGACTCAGCGCAGCTATCAGTATCGGGTTGGATTGGGCAAACAGGGTTTTCAACACCAGCCCGATGAGTAGCAGCTGCAGAATACTGCGGATGGCCGCGACCAGCAGCTGAACTTCCACTCCCAATCGCAGACGCCAGGAAATGGCGGCCAATGCGAGTACCAGCACTGCTGCTACGGAGAGGTCCCACGGGCCGAGCTGGATCAACTCCATGTTTCGGGTCTCAACGTTTGCCCCTCTATGAGGAAGGCACGGTTGGCGATACGCTCCCGTTGTTTTGGATCATGGCTGACCCAGATGACCGCAGTGTCGTGTTCACGGCGATAAGTGGTGATCAGTGATTCGAGCCGCCGACCGCTGCCCTCGTCCAGGTTGGCTGTGGGCTCGTCCAGGAGCAGGGCTTCGGGGTGTCCCGACAGCAGGCGGGCCAGTGACAGGCGCTGGCGTTCACCGCTTGAGAGCCGTGCAATCGACCAGTCGAGGCATTCGGTGTTGAATCCGAGAAACTCGAGCAGTTCCGCATCCACGGAGGAAAAGTGGTCGCGAACCCGGTCGGCCCACCAATGGCTTTCGGCTGGCAGCATTCCGACCCGTTTGCGCCAGTCCGGCGGGGGCAATGTGGACTGGTGCTGCTCTCCGATCATGGCCTCACCGCTGTGGGCGTCCAGGTCCGCAAGTGCCCGTAGTAGCAGGGATTTTCCGCAACCGGAAGGTCCTGCCAGGGTGACGCATTCCCCGGCAGCGACCACCAGGTCAATGGGATTGAGAATTCGACTTTGAAATTGGATCAGTGTCAGACTGGCCATCTGGAATATTCACGTCCGCTGAAAGATCAGATCCCAGACGCCGTGTCCCAGGTTTTGGCCCCGCTTCTCGAAGCGGGTCAATACGCGGTAGGCTGGGCGGGGGGCAAACCGCCCGGAAACCCCGCAGTTGTCAAACTCGTCAGCCGACGTCATGGTGCTCAGCATGTGCTCGGCGTATTCTTCCCAGTCGGTGGCGGCGTGAAAAATCCCCCCCGGACGGAGCACCCGTGCCAGATGCGCGACGAATTCGGTCTGTAAAATGCGCCTTTTATGGTGGCGTCGCTTGTGCCAGGGATCCGGAAAAAACAGGTACACAGCGGCCAGGCTGGCATCTTCGATACCCTGGGCCAACACCTCCACCGCATCGTGGCGAACAATTCGCAGGTTTGTCAGGCCCCGTTCATCGATGGCCTGGAGCAGCCTGCCTACCCCCGGGCGATGAACCTCGATACCAAGGTAATTGTTTTCCGGAGTTGATTCCGCCATTCGGGCGATTGACTCCCCGTTTCCAAAGCCGATTTCCAGGTGGATCGGGTTCGGGTTTCCAAACAGCGCCGGCAGATCCAGTGAACGGTACCGGAAGTCGACGCCCACCTGGGGCCAGAGGCGGTCGAAAGCTCTCCGCTGGCCCTGTGTCAGGCGCCCCTCTCGTAACACGAAACTGCGAATGGGGCGGTGGTGTTGCTCCGGTTTGATCATGTCCGGTGATGTGTTCAGCTTAAAAGATATGTCGCCGGCAGGGGGCGTAAGGCGCCCCATGCGGCGAATGACGATTATGCGGTCAGAAGAAGAGTCCGTCAACGGGGGAGGAGGCGGAGGCGAATCGTTTGGCTGGCATGCGACCCGCCAGATAGGCTTCCCGGCCTGCTTCGATTGCTTTTCTCATGGCCGATGCCATTAATACCGGATTACGAGCCGCGGCGATCGCTGTATTCATCAGTACGCCATCGCAGCCCAGCTCCATCGCCACTGCCGCGTCGGAGGCGGTGCCGACACCGGCATCGACTAGAATAGGGACATCGGCATTCTCGATGATAGTCAGCAGGTTCAGCTTGTTACGTATGCCCAGCCCGGAACCGATGGGTGCTGCCAGCGGCATCACCGCAACGCAGCCGATCTTTTCCAGTTCCCGGGCTATTATCGGGTCATCGCTGGTGTACACCATGACATCAAAACCATCCTTGACCAGTTCCTCTGCCGCTTTGATGGTTGCCACCGTATCGGGGAACAGGGTCTTCTCGTCTCCCAACACTTCCAGTTTGACCAGGCTGTGGCCATCCAGGAGTTCCCGTGCCAGCTTGCAGGTTCTGACTGCTGTCGGGGCGTCATAGCAGCCCGCTGTGTTGGGCAGGATGGTGTAGCGCTCCGGCGGTAACGCTTCCAGGATATTGGGCTCGTTTCTATGTTGCCCTATATTGGTACGGCGGACGGCGATGGTTACGATCTCAGCACCGCTGGTTTCGATGGCAGTGCGGGTTTCGTCCAGGTCTTTGTATTTACCTGTTCCTACCAGTAATCGAGAATGAAATTCCTGGCCGGCAACGCTGAATGTATCTTTATTGAGACTGGGCATAACGGATATCTGTGCACTGAGTTGGCTGTAGCATGGGGTCTTTTTGCTCCGGGGCCGGTCAGCCGCCCCCGATGGCCTGTATGATTTCTATTTTGTCTTCTGCCGACAGAGCATGGCTTTCGAAGGTGCTGCGTGGGGCGAGTTCTTCATTGACCTCGATGGCGATTCGCTGATCACCCAGCTTCAACAAATCGACCAGGCGGGACAAGTTGGTATCCTTCGGAACCTGATGTGGTTCGCCGTTGATGGTGATCTCAATCATAACCGCTGTCTGCATATCGAGTAGCCGGGGTTCTGTCCCGGAATGTATTCCTGTCGAATACTACACTAAACTGACGGCATCCGGGATGCAAAATCTGGCTGGCTGTATCGTTCGTCGGACAGTCTGCGCGGTGGTGGCCCCAGTCCGGGCTGATCATCAGGCACGAGCCAGATATCTCGTCCATGTAATGGTGGTATGATTATGGTGCGGGCGAAATACTGAATAATAACAAAGGATAACCTGGTTGGGCGGGATATCCGAAGTCGGGGAGAACTGACTTGACCCAGTGGACCGAAGATCTCATCTCTGATGAGCATGCGCGAACACTCGATGGTCTGTTTCTGCAGCGGGTTCACCGCTCAGGCGACGGGGTGGCTTACAGAGACTATCATCGTGGCAGAAAAGTCTGGCATGATTTCACCTGGAATGAGATGGCAGCTCAGGTGGGGCGATGGCAGAAGGCTCTGTTCCGGGAAGGGATTCAACCGGGTGACCGGGTCGCGCTGGCAATGCGTAACTGTCCCGAGTGGGTGATATTTGATCAGGCCTGCATGGGCCTCGGTTTTGTGGTGGTCCCTCTCTATACGGACGATCGTCCTGACAATATTGACTACATCTTGAAAGATGCTGCTGTCAAGCTGCTGCTGGTGCAGGACGCCGGTCGCTGGAAAAGACTGGCACCGGCTATCAAGGGAAATGATACGTTACTTCGGGTGCTGATCAACGACCCGGGTAAGTCCGCAAATTCTTCTCTGGAAAATGATGAGCGGGTTCGTTCCGTGGAATCCTGGTTGCCGGAGCGCGGCTCGAAACCCAACGCCCGTAAAGGGGACCCCTATGCGCTTGCCTCGATAGTCTATACGTCGGGCACGACCGGCAGGCCCAAGGGAGTGATGCTCAGCCATCACAACATGCTCTCGGTATCCCATGCCGCGCTGACGGCGAATGCCTGTTACCGGGAAGATTTGCTGTTGTCCTTTCTACCGCTTTCCCACACGCTTGAGCGAACCGCGGGTTACTATCTGCCCGTAATGACCGGGTCGACGGTTGCCTATGCCCGTTCCATCGGGCAACTGGCACAGGATCTGGAATTGATTCGTCCCACTGCCATTATTGCCGTTCCGCGAGTCTTTGAGCGTATCTATGGGCGCCTCAAGGAGCAGGTGCGGACACGATCGGTCTTGGCCCGGTTTTTGTTTAATCTGGCTATCGAAACGGGTTGGAAACGATTTCTGTATGATCAGGGGAGGTCAGGTTGGCAGCCGCAACTGCTGCTATGGCCGCTGCTGCGCAGGTTGGTTGCGTCCAAGATCAGTGCAAAGCTTGGAGGACGGTTGCGTATAGCTGTCAGTGGTGGGGCGCCCCTCTCTCTGGAAATCGCCAAGGTTTTTATCGGTCTGGGTATTCCGATTATTCAAGGGTATGGGCTTACCGAGACCAGTCCGATGGTCAGCGTCAACACCCTGGAGAATAACGATCCAGCGGGTGTCGGTATGGCTCTACGGGGGATCGACGTGAAAGTGGGAGAGAACGATGAACTGCTGGTCAAGAGCCCCGGAGTAATGATGGGGTATTGGAATAACCATGCCGCCACTTCCCGGATGATCGATTCAGATGACTGGTTGCACACGGGTGATCAGGCCCGAATAGAAAACGATCACATCTACATCACCGGTCGTATCAAGGATATTCTGGTTCTTTCAAATGGCGAAAAGGTGCCACCGGGGGACATGGAACTGGCCATCCTGCTCGACCCGCTCTTTGAGCAGGTGATGGTGACAGGGGAGGGTGAAGCGTTTTTGAGCGCGCTGGTGGTTCTGAATGCTGACCTGTGGCCGGGTTTTGCTCAGGATGCCGGACTGGATCCCATGGACCCGAAGAGTTTAGTCAATTCCAAACTGCATGCACGGGTACTCGGTCGTATCAGGGTAGCCCTGAAGGATTTTCCCGGCTTCGCAAAAATCCGCCGGATTGCTTTGCTGCTCGAGCCCTGGACAGTGGATAGTGGTCTGCTGACTCCGACACTCAAAGTGAAACGGGCAAAAGTCATGGAGCGCTATTCGGGACAGGTCAATGACATGTATCGCGGCGGGCTGGCTGGAGGGGACCACCGTTGATGCACTTGCACCGGCATCCATCGGCGCATAGAATCTCAATTCCCGATTGAGTTATCGGACATATCGCGGGCCAAAGGATCAGGAACGGCTGGATAGACTATCCGGGCTGGCATGAATCCACAGGCGTACTTCGGGTGCTGTCCGTTGACACGTGATGCAGGGTACTTGAAAACGATAAGATGCGGGTGTAGTTCAATGGTAGAACTTTAGCTTCCCAAGCTAATAACGTGGGTTCGATTCCCATCACCCGCTCCAACTCCTCACCTGGCAACTTCTCAAGAAAAACAGTCCCTCCGCAACCTTTTTGCACTGACCTTAGTTACAGAATGTGAGGTAGTTGATTGCAGGGTCAACTGGGGGTGTAGTTCAATGGAAAAGCTTCAGCGTCCCGAACTGATAATGTGGATTCGATTCCTGCCACTCGCTACAATCATGTTCCAGTGTCACTTACCGTGATCGCTCAGCCGATGTGCTGAGAGTTGATCAAGCAGGAGATATATCATGCGCATACTGGTTTTACTGGCTATCCTCACTCTCGCAGGCGCGGCCAATGGGGTAGACTACGGCGGCTTATACGAGTCGGTTGACAAGCAGAAGGCCACCGACTCGGTGGACAAAGGAAAAGCAATGGAGGCGATTCAGGAAAAGGATGTGGGGAAGGGTTATGAGTCGGTGGACAAGCAGCAGGCAGTCGATTCCGTCGACAAGCAGAAGGCCATGGAGGCATTGACCAAGTAGCACTTGAATGCAGAAACGGCATCGTACTGACCGATTCGTCGAAGCGGCACCGGTTGATCCTGTCAGTTAACCGGAATCGCGTTTTCGATGTCGGTGGCGGGATTCTGGATTCTCCTGCCATCTTCGGCAAGTCGGTAGGTCTGGCAAAAAAACCTGGTTGTACGGCGTGAATCCCAGTGCCTTGTTGAACGATAACGCAGCCCTCAGGCATATCCTGGGTTACGCCTTCGGTGTTGTAAGCGCCAGCGGGCCTTCCCTGGAATTAACCTTTGGTGCAGTTCCGGGGGCAGTATATTGCCCCCGGAACTGAAAAAAACTCCCTCCACCCCCATTTTCTGAACCAGGCAGCTGAGTTCAGGGGTTGTGGCTGTGTCAACGCATATAGCGCTTTCTTAGCATCTCCATATGGGCCATGGCGTTTTCATTACCTTCTTTTGCAGTTTGCACTAATATATTCATGCCTTTTAATACATCTTCTTCTACACCTATTTCCACGGGTGAACATCACGCCAATCTCTGCCTTAGCATCCAGATTGCCATTTGCTGCCGAGAGTCTATATCAGCATATAGCTTCATCATCGATTCTCCGGATTTCATCCCCTCGGCGAAAGTAGCCCCCAAGCTGGTACTGAGCTGATGCATCGTGTTTCTCTGCTTGCTTGAATGTTTCAATTAGCGCAGTGTTACTTTTACCGGCCCAACCCAGGCTCAAATAGTTTTCCAGTGGGTTGCAGTGTACAGGCGGTAGGGATTCTGTATCGACTGTAACAGGTTCCGGTAGTTCTTCTCGCGGTGCGAAAGGTTTATAAACTGGTAATGAAAAAGCTATACCCGCCATGACACCAGGCCAGAAACTGATGCCTGCTTCATTGCAAGCTTGCTTCCTGGCGAATTTAATCCAATCCAAGACGGTACGCAACAGCTAAAACACCCGAAAGCACTCGTCCCGGAGTCAGATCTCTGGATGTACCACTGACTGGCTCGCTGAGGCAGTTCTGGTCTGCCGTATCAGCGGCACGGAATTACGCTTTCGAGATCGGTGGCAGGATTGTGGAATTTGCTGCCATCTTTGGCGAGTCGGTAAGTCTGGCAGAAAATACCAGGCTGTATGGCGTGGATTGAGTTGCCTTGTTGTACAATGACGCAGCCATCAGACATATCCTGAATTACACCTTCAGTGTTGACAAACTTCAGCAGACCTTCCTGGTAAACAGCCTTGGCGATGGCTTGTTCATTCTGTTTCATAAGACCTGTGATGACTCCCTTGTACTCAATTTGCAGTGCATCAGAGATGACCGGCATAAGACAAGTCCGTGCATAGCCCGCAGTTGAAAGATAGAAATCTGACAGCCCTATTGAAGTCGCATATTCCATAAACGCTTTGATTCCAGCAAGAGACATCCGTGCGGGGCCACCGTGTTCGGTGTACTTCTTAAGCAGGAACTCAGCTTCCTGCTTCGAGGTTTGATTGAAGATGATGACGTGGGAGCCATCTGCAGGTGCTGCTTGCCAGCATCTGTCGGGGGTATTCCAGAAAACCACGCCATTTTCACCAAGGGGATTGTCATCCCCATCGCAGATTGGATCTCCGGCGCGTTCATCACTCTCTGGATAGACCAGAGGTTCTCCACCATCGATAAATACCGGTACGGGAATAACCAGCTTCTGAGCATCAGATGTTACAGGCGTCGCGGTACGAAAACTAATCTCACTGGCGCGGACCAGCGGTCGTGATATCTGGTGACTGCTCGCAGTACTCATGGGAACCCTCGGATCCTCGTCATTTTTTGAAAATACTCCCCTTGGTTAAACGGCGGATATTCGGGTAACTATAGTAGATTCCAGGTTAGAAACATGGACTGGGGGTTGCATTTTGACCCAGCAGTTGCATCGTTTCATGAGAATCGGGCTCTCAGGCGTTTATTGCCCCGGTGCAGGTGGGTAGTTTCATTCACAGCTATCCTTCCTTTTGTCGATTCGATGAGCGATTGCAGAACCGAATAGATAGACGGTCTGATAAGATAGAAGCCATTGCCAGCGAGAAATTTATTCCTGATGCTTATGTCCCATGCAAGACGAGTACTCAAAGAGGTGTTTGGGTTCGATGAGTTTCGACCTAACCAGAGCGAAGTCATCAACCAGTTGGTTGATGGTGGGGATGCCCTGACTCTGATGCCCACGGGAGGGGGGAAGTCTCTCTGTTACCAGATTCCAGCTTTGGTGCGCGAAGGCACCGGTATCGTGGTTTCGCCCCTGATCGCTTTGATGCAGGATCAGGTCAATGCGCTGCGCCAGCTCGGTATAACTGCGGCTTATCTCAATTCGAGTCTTGATGCCGCCAGTCGCCGGTCGGTTGAGCAGGCGCTGCTCGAGGGACAGCTGAAGCTACTCTACGTGGCGCCGGAGCGGTTGCTGTCCAGTTACACCCTCGAATTGCTCGATCGTCTGGAGATTGCACTGTTTGCCATTGACGAGGCCCATTGTGTCTCCCAGTGGGGGCACGATTTCAGGAAAGAATACCAGCAGCTCTCTGTTCTTCATGAAAGGTATCCCCGGGTGCCCCGAATTGCACTCACTGCCACCGCCGATTCACGTACCCGAAAGGAAATTGTCGAACAGCTCGACCTTCATCGAGCGGGTCAGTTCATCAACAGTTTCGATCGGCCCAATATCCGTTACAGTATCGGAGAGGGAGGGAATGGGAGGGATCAGCTGTGGGCATTCCTGGAACGGGAACACCCGAATGATGCTGGTATTGTTTACTGTCTGTCACGCAGGCGGGTGGATGATATAGCAGCATGGCTAAATTCACGCAATCGAAAGGCGCTGCCCTATCACGCCGGGCTCTCCCAGGATGAGCGGCGAACTCATCAGGAGCGATTCCTGAGAGAGGAAGGGCTGATTATTGTCGCTACCATTGCCTTTGGGATGGGTATCGATAAGCCGGATGTGAGGTTCGTCGCTCATTTGAATCTTCCCAAGAGCATAGAAGCCTACTATCAGGAGACAGGGCGTGCGGGTCGTGACGGCGAACCGGCAGATGCCTGGATGTCTTACGGCTTACAGGATTTGATCACCTTGAGGCAGTTCGTTCTGGATAACGATGCTGACGAACAGTTCAAACGTGTGGCTCATCACAAGCTGGAGGCCATGCTTGGGCTCTGCGATCTCACCGGTTGCCGGCGTCAGGCTCTGCTGGCGTATTTCGATGAGCATTTACAAGAGCCATGCGGAAACTGCGATAACTGTCTCAATCCACCGCGGACCTGGGATGCCACGGAGGAGGCACGAAAAGCGCTATCCTGTGTCTACCGCACCGGCCAGCGTTTCGGGGCCAACTACCTGATCAATGTATTGCGCGGAAAGGATGATGAGCGCATTCGCCACAATGCCCACCATCAACTCAGTACCTTTGGTATCGGGGAGGATATGAGCGGGGTGCAGTGGCGTAGTCTGTTTCGTCAGCTGATTTCCCGGGGCTACCTGGATATCGATGCGGGCGGATTCGGCAGTCTCAGCTTGACCGACAAATGCCGGCCGCTGCTGAGAGGTGAGCAGAAACTGCAACTTAGAAAGCAGCGGCCCAAGTCTAAAAGGCAGCAAATCAAACGTACTGGATCCGACAGCAGACTCCACCCCAGGCACCAGGGGTTGTTCGATGCACTGCGAGCGCTCCGCACCAAAATAGCCCGGGAGCAGAGTGTACCCCCCTATATCATTTTTCATGACCGGACCCTCCAGGAAATGGCGGAGATCCATCCCGATTCACTGGACGCCTTGCGGGGGGTTACCGGTGTAGGTGAGAGAAAGCTCCAGCGGTACGGGGATCAGTTTCTCGCACTGTTGACGCAGTATCGCCCAGGGGCACCCGAGGCCAGCGAAGAAACAATTGGCCGGCACCATGGCCTGGAAGAGAAAAATCCGGTATCTTCATCGGTTTTTCACACAGAGATTGAGCAGTAAGCTTATGAATAAGCCTTTTGTTGCCATATTGATGGGA
This sequence comes from Gammaproteobacteria bacterium, assembly GCA_024227135.1. Taxonomy (GTDB): domain Bacteria; phylum Pseudomonadota; class Gammaproteobacteria; order Chromatiales; family Chromatiaceae; genus JAHEHQ01. The sequence continues at coordinate 47,341 of JAAELC010000235.1, read as the reverse complement.
TCCGATTCGGACCTTCCCGTACTGCAATCCACGATGGATGTGCTGGAATCTCTCCAGGTACCTTACGAAGCCAGGATTACCTCTGCCCACCGGACACCCGATGCCACCCACGCCTATGTAAAAGATGCCGATGCCCGGGGATGTGTGGTGTTTATTTGTGCCGCGGGTCTGGCGGCGCATCTGGCCGGTGTGGTAGCCGGTCTTACCCTCAGACCGGTCATCGGAATTCCCCTGGATGCAGGGCCGCTCCAGGGAATGGACTCCCTGTTCTCCACAGTTCAAATGCCGGGTGGAATCCCCGTCGCCACTGTGGCGGTTGGTAAGCCTGGAGCCAAGAACGCTGCGTATCTGGCAGCCCAGATCATGTCCCTGGTGGATTCTGATCTGGCAGCTCGGGTCAGGGCTGACCGGAAAGCCAATGCCGAGGGTGTCAAGGCGAAGGATGCCCAACTGCAAATCAGGCTCAAGGGTTGAGAGTCGAAAGTACATGGCGTCTCAGGGAAGCTGCCCGCTGTTTTCACAGTGGCGGTCTTATCGCCTATCCCACCGAGGCCGTCTATGGATTGGGCTGTGATCCATTGGATGCCCAGGCGGTATACCGTCTGCTGGCGCTGAAGCAGCGACCGGTGGAGAAGGGGCTGATCCTGATAGCTGCGGACTATCAACAGTTGGCTCCGTTCGTGGCGCCGATCGATGAAGACCGGCTCCAGACCGCTCTCGATAGCTGGCCCGGTCCGAACACCTGGTTACTGCCGGCAGCCGATGGCGTGCCTCGCTGGTTAACCGGAAACCACGATACCCTGGCGGTCAGGGTGACGGCCCACCCCCTGGCAGCTGCGCTTAGCCGGGTCTGTGAGTCACCCCTGGTATCCACCAGTGCCAATGAGGCTGGCCAGCCCCCGTTTCGAGGTGCTCTGGGGGTGCGGTTGCGGTTCCGGGCGGGGTTGGATCTGGTTGTGTCGGGTGCGGTTGGCGGGGATGGGGCACCCTCCCGAATTCGTGATCTCTTGACCGGCTCGGTGATTCGCCCCTAAAAAAAAGGGCTCATCTGGGGAGGAGATGAGCCCTGAAAGCGCCATATTCTGGCGCCGGAGGAGGATGAATCAAGCTCGATCTTGCTGGTCTGTCGAGGGGATGGGGGCCAAACTCTCAAAAATCCGCTTTAAAAAACCAGTTGCAATCGCTCTTGATTTCTGTTTCGGCCTTCAGGAGATAATCTTTAGACTTATTTTCAACTGATTTCAAACAGGCTGCGGCCGGTAGTCCGATAGATGTATGGGGGACAGCGAACTGCCTGATGGACACAGAGGATACAAGAGCCTGTCGATTGATCCGGTGTTCTCGGGTTTTGTGTATTACTTGATAGTAACCAGAGATATAACTGCCCACTCCCCAGAAATTACCCACCATGGGTGGTTTGTGGAGGAAGTGTCTTTGGCAGGGATGCCAAAGCCAAGTCTACAGGGAGGTATTTGCGACGTCTTCCGGAACAGATCGCCCCTGAGGGGAGAGTAGATATCCAGAGATTTAGATTTGTGTGTGGTCTGGGGTGGGCCTGCCAGTGTCGCTGGTGCGGTGACGGCGTATTACCCGTCTGCTTTCTCCTGGAGGGCGTCTGCAGGTGCTGATGCATCACCGGGCAGATACTGGCCCCCATGGGTGTAGATCCAATCTTTGATCCAGTGAGCGGGTCTTGCCCCACTGAATCGTCCCAGTTCCTGCTTTTTGTGGAACAGTATCACAGTCGGGAATCCTCTGATGCGGTAGTGCCCCGCCAGTCGCATATTCTCATCCACCTCCACTTTTGCAAGGGAGACCTGGCCGTTCAGCTGTTCTATGACCCGCTCCAGCGCTGGTGCCAGGGTACGGCAGGGCGCACACCAGTCCGCCCAGAAATCCACCAGGATGGGGCTTTTTTCAGAGTGTTGAATAACCTGCTCCTGAAATCCCCGTTCACCAACGTCGAAAATCAGGGGTGAAACTGTGTCCAAAGTCATTGCGTCGTATCCTGTAAACCAGAGCGTGGCATCGGAGGGCGGGTGTGAAGGTATCAACTCTGCTGGCAAGGCTCGCTATGGTATCGGTTGGCCCATCGCTGTCATGGCAGGCTTTTACTCTTGGAGGAATCAGGATCGCACCCCTGGAGCCTTGGGCGATGCTGGGGTATCTTATACCGCCTGAGATCACCGGAGTATATACGAATGCCGACCAGGGCCACAGCGACACCCCGTTTTCCTTCCACCCGTATGCGCCGCATGCGCCGTGATGTTTTTTCCCGGCGTCTGATGCGCGAAAACAGTTTGACCACAGCGGATCTCATCTACCCCTTGTTTGTGCTCGAAGACAGCGGCAGACGTGAGCCGGTGGACTCCATGCCGGGCGTGGAGCGGTTGAGTATCGATCTGCTGGTCGAAGAGGCAAAGCAGGTTCATGCATTGGGGATTCCCGGAATGGCACTGTTCCCGGTGACCCCGGAGGATGTCAAATCTCTCGATGCCCGGGAGGCTTACAACCCGGACGGTCTGGCTCAGCGGGCGGTACGCGCCATAAAACAGGCCGTACCGGAGATGGGTGTGATTACGGATGTTGCCCTGGATCCCTTTACCACCCACGGTCAGGATGGCCTGATCGATGAAAGTGGATACGTCCTGAATGATGAAACCGTGGAGGTGCTGGTCAGGCAGGCAGTATCCCATGCCGAGGCGGGGGCGGATGTGGTGGCACCTTCCGATATGATGGACGGTCGTATCGGTGCGATACGGGCTGCCCTGGAGGCACAGGGTCACATTCATACGCGCATTCTGGCCTATTCCGCCAAGTACGCTTCAAGCTTTTACGGCCCTTTTCGAGACGCTGTAGGTTCGGCCGCCAATCTTGGGGGAGGCAACAAATACAGCTATCAGATGGATCCAGCTAATTCCGATGAAGCGCTGCGGGAAGTCGAGCTGGATTTGAACGAAGGCGCCGATATGGTGATGATAAAGCCGGGAATGCCCTACCTGGATGTGGTACACCGGGTTAAAACCCAATTTGGTGCACCAACGTTCGTCTACCAGGTCAGTGGCGAATATGCGATGCTGGTTGCGGCTGCACGGAATGGATGGCTGGATGAGAAAACGGTGGTTATGGAGGCTTTGTTATCGATCAAACGGGCCGGAGCGGATGGAATTCTGACTTACTTTGCCAAACAGGCCGCCCAATGGATGGACGGCTAGTGCGCTTCCAACAAGCTCAGTGGCTGAATCCGTAAGTACTGGTAAGGAGCAACCGTAAGATGGCAGGTAGATACGCCGTTATGGGCAATCCCATTGCGCACAGTAAATCCCCTGAGATCCACCGTGCATTTGCAGCCCAGACTTCACAGGCCATGGAGTATGAAAGAATACTGTCCGAACCCACGGATTTTGAAACCGATGTGCAGCATTTTTTCGACACGGGCGGTCAGGGTCTGAACGTTACTGTTCCCTTCAAGGAGCGCGCGTGGGCCATGGCCGATGAGTGCACGTCCCGTGCACGGGTGGCGGGTGCGGTCAATACATTGATTCCCATGGCCGAAAATGGCTGTTTGCGAGGGGATAATACCGATGGGGTCGGTCTGGTGCGCGATCTCACGGTTAATCACGGCTTCTTACTCAGTGGCAGTCGACTCCTGTTAATTGGTGCCGGTGGTGCTGCTCGCGGCACGGTGGGGCCTCTCTTGGAAACCGGACCTGAGTCTCTTACCATCGCCAATCGTTCGCCGGGGCGGGCGGAGGCGTTGGCGGCTGTGCTGGCAGAGCCAGAGCGGGTTCGGGGTTGTGGTCTGGACGAGTTGAACGGTTGCCGGTTCGATCTGATTATCAACGCCACTGCTGCCGGTCTCGGGGGTGAACTACCGGATATCCCGGATGGAATTCTGGCTCCCGGGGGTTGGGTCTATGACATGATGTATGGAAGCGAACCTACCGTAATGGTGCTATGGGGACAGAGCCAGGAGGCGACACAGTCCCTGGATGGGCTTGGAATGCTTGTGGAACAGGCCGCTGAGTCTTTTTTCCTCTGGCGGGGAGTGAGGCCGGACACCCGGCCCGTGATCAGCTCTCTGAGGACGGGATGACCGCCGCCCGGTCGCGGGGATGCCGGTTGCCGGAACAGGGATATGCGCTACAGGCTCATAAATCGCCTGCTGCAAACCCGGTGCGTTGGGGTGATTTCCAATCCTTTCCCCGTACTCTTTCTTGAACGTTACAATCAATAAATGCAGAAAACAGGTTGGGGTATCGTCGGCGATATGGGTATGCAGGGTGCATCGGGACTGCTGCAGCACCACGGGATAACCGACCAACCACTGGGTGTCCGTGATACAACCAGGAAAAAAATAAGTTAAATACCTCTGTTCGGCGGTCGCTATATTGGGTTGCAGGTGATTGGTTGTACTGCGGAGGTTGGTTATCAGCGTATGAAGACCCAAGTTAAGCTTAATCGAATCCCTCCCGAATTTAAGGATGAGCGGGATATCGTAGGTGCAGGGCGACTGAATCAGCTGCTGCACTTGCAGTTGACGATTCTTGGTTCCATAGCGGGGGGATGCTCTTCCGCCAGTATATTCGAAGAACTCTGTCGAATGATAGAGACGATAGTGCCGGATTCCCTCGCATCGGTCATGCTCTTAAACAAGGAGACCGGTCAGCTGGTCTTGCAGGCAGGGCCTTCTTTTCCTCGAGAAGCATTACCCTATTTTCAGACGTTGGTGCCCGGAGTGGATATGGGTTCCTGCGGCAACGCTGCATTCAGTGGTGAGCCGGTGTTTGTGACTAATGCACCGGGTGATGTGCGTTGGAACGGGTTGCGCGAAGCGGCCAGGCGTTTCAATATTGGCGCCTGCTGGTCAATGCCCATTCTTTCGGATGATAAGCGTGTTCTTGGTACCTTTGCCATTACCTCGTTCGAATCCTGTTCGCCGGAACCGTTTCATCGACGTATCCTGGAAACGGCATCCCATGTGGCAGCTATCACGATCAAGAATCAGCAGCGGGAACAGCGGTTGCTGCAGTGGAGAACCGTTTTCAATGATGCCAGCGAAGGGATGTTCGTCACCAGCGCCAACGGTTCTATCCTCGATGCCAACAAGGCTTTCACACGGATTACCGGCTACGGTCTGAAGGAAGTCCGGGGTAAAAATCCCAGGATGCTCAGATCGGAAAGGCATGACGAAGATTTTTATCAGGCCATGTGGGCTAGTATCAATGTCACTGGAAAATGGCAGGGGGAAATATGGAATCGAAGAAAAAACGGAGAGGTTTACCCTCAGTGGGTAAGTATTTCCCGGATCAGTAATCACCATGATGAATCCTTCAACTACGTAGCGGTTTTTTCCGACATCAGTTCGCTAAAGGAATCTGAACACAAACTGTTTCAACTGGCACATCACGATCCACTGACGGGTTTACCGAATCGGTTGTTGATGAATGCAAGGCTGGAGCATATCGTGGCTCAGGCAAAGCGCAATCCGACCGGCTTTGCACTGATGTTTATCGATCTGGATCGGTTCAAGAATGTCAACGATTCCTATGGGCATGCATTGGGGGATCAACTGCTGATCGAAGTGGCTGAGCGTCTCCGGGTGAAATCCAGAGAGCAGGATACGATTGCACGAATAGGAGGTGATGAATTCGTCATTATTCTGGAGCGGCTCTACAGTTCAGAGGATGCAGCCAGTCTGGCGGAAAAATTCATCGAAACACTGGATCATCCTTTTCGCATTGACGAGAAAGAGATATTCATAACGCCGAGTATTGGTATCACACTGTTTCCCGATGACGGCACTACTCCGGAAGTGTTGCTGAAGAATGCCGATATTGCCATGTATCGCGCCAAAGAGCAGGGGCGGCATGGATACAGCTTTTATACGTCAAGCATGACTGCTCAGGTCAAGGAACGGCTGTCCCTCGAGACTCATCTGCGGAGAGCGTTACAGCGCAACCAGTTTGAACTTTACTATCAGCCTCAGCTGGTGGCGAAGGACTCAGGGATCGTCGGAGTGGAGGCATTGTTGCGTTGGCATCACCCTGAATTGGGGATGCTGCTGCCTGGGCAGTTCATATCCATACTGGAGGAGACCCACTTGATTCAGGAGGTAGGTGAGTGGGCTTTGATCGAGGCTTGCCGCCAAGTCAATGAATGGGACCAGGAAGGACTGCCCAGGATTCGTCTCGCGGTTAATTTGTCTGCGAAACAGATGTTTCCGGCGAGTGTCAGTCAACGGCTCGGCACCATACTGCAAAGTCATGGGCTGGGACATGGGCGGCTGGAACTGGAGATCACCGAGCACAGTCTCATGGAAGAAGACGAAGGCACCACTGCCATGCTGGACAGTCTGCAGGACCTGGGTATCAGTCTGGCTATCGATGACTTCGGCAGCGGTCATTCGTCCCTCACGCGTCTGAAACGGTTGCCCGTTCATTGTCTGAAAATAGACCGGACGCTGGTCAAAGATATTGCCACCGATTCGGATGATCAGGCCATCTGTCAGGCGGTGGTGGCACTGGGCCACAGTCTGGGGATGCGGGTGCTGGCAGAAGGTGTGGAGACCAGGGAGCAATCAGATTTATTGCAATCCATCGCCTGTGATGAGCAGCAGGGGTTTCTCCACGGCAGACCGGTACCGGCTCGGGTTTTAAGGCAGATGTTGTTGCAGCAACAGCGCCAGGGCCCGGCAACGGCTGTACCTTGATTCAGTTGGGTGTAGACTGCCAGGCACACTTCGATCCAGGGTGCCTGAGTACCCAATCGTTTCCATGCAACTTCAAACAAGCCGTGGTCAGTCACGGATGAAAGTCCCGGAGTTTCTGTCAGGGAGTGACTGCTTTTGGACGGGGCAGCTGTTCAGGGATCCGATATTCGGTGGCCGGAACCATGCCAAGACCCAAAATTATCAGTGCAAGCCGTAGAACCGACATTCCCGCCTACTATTCGGAATGGTTTTTCGCACGCCTGCGAGCCGGTTTCTGTGCTGTACCAAACCCCATTAATCCCAAACAGGTGTCCCGGGTATCCCTGAGACCCGAAGAGGTGCTGGCAATTCTGTTCTGGACTCGCAATCCCAGACCGATGCTCCACAGGTTGGGTGAGTTGGACCAGCTGGGATATCGGTACTATTTTCATTTCACGTTGATGAATAATCCGAAGGTGATTGATCCCGGAGGGCCGGGCTTGTCCGCATCACTGAAAACTTTTCGAGCCCTTGCCGATAGAGTGGGAAAAGAGAGGGTCATCTGGCGATATGATCCCCTGGTATTTACCGGTGTCACCGATGCTGATTTCCATTTGAACACATTTGCCGGAATTGCCGGTGCACTTGAGGGGGCCACCAGCCATTGTATGGTCAGCATTATGGACAGCTACCGCAAGACTCGGGCACGCCTTCGGGAGTTATCCACTATCGAAGGGATGGCACTGCAGGAGTATCTTCCTGCAGTCCATGAGCCCCTACTACAGAAAATGTGTGAGATAGCAGGTGAGAAGGGCATGGTCATGACCACTTGTGCGGAGACGATAGAACTTTCCCATCTGGGTATTCATTCGGGGAAATGTGTGGATGACCAGCTTATCAAGGGACTCTGGGGGGTGGAGTGCAGGGGCCGCAAAGATAGCAGCCAACGACCTGCCTGCAGGTGTGTGGAAAGTCGGGATATTGGTGTTTACAACACGTGCCTGACGGGATGTCTTTATTGTTACGCCACGGTCAATTTCGGCAAGGCGATGAAAAACTACCGGGAGCACGATGTTTCAGGTCCCTGTCTTCTTTCCACCATTCATTGACCCCTTGCATGAGGAGTGATGCCTACCCGCCGAACGGAACGCAGGCCCAGGCAAAATGACATTTCTTTGTTACAGGGTAACTGCTCACTCCCCGGAAACCACCCCCCATGGGTGGTCTGTGGAGGAAGTGTCTTTGGCAGGGATGCCAAAGCCAGGTCTACAGGTCTACAGGGAGGTATTTACGACGTCTTTCGGCTACCCAGATTCCAGTGGATGGTTTGCCCGCTCGATCCATCAGTTGCTTCGCCAGGTCTTCAGCATCACCGGCGGGTGGGAATGGCACTTTTTCTGCGTATCCCTGCAAAACGTCGATGAGTTGTTCGCCCATATCTTCGATCAGAGAGGAAGGGGGTGTACCCCGAATCCTGGAGCGTGAACATCCGTTTTCAGGCTCCAGGTTCCGTATCTCGCTTCGGAGAGTCCGGTCTGCCGGTCCCCGGTTTTATACCTGCAGATGACCAGCAGGGAAAGGGAACGGTGGGTTCCGATTACCCGTTGCGCCGATTTGATTCCGGTCTATTGAGCCGCAGTCGCATAGTGGTCTTTGGATGTTAGCAGGTACGGGATCGTTTCTGCAGGGACCGCACGGTTGAAGTGGCCACCCTGAACCTCATCACAGCCCATCATCTTCAGTAGGCGGTACTGTTCCTGGGAATCGACACCCTCTGCGGTAACCTGAATATCCAGGCCGTGTCCCAATGCGATGATGGCTCTGGTCAGCGCGTGGTTATCCAGTTTTTCGTGGATATCCTGCACAAAAATACGGCCGACCTTCAATCGATCGACGGGCAGTTTGTTCAAATGGCTCAAAGAGGAATATCCGGCACCAAATTCATCGATTGCCAGCGTGATGCCCATGGATCTCAACTCTTCCAGTATGGGCCTCATGCGCTCCGTCTGCTTCATGAAGGTCTCTTCGGGTATTTCCAGTTCCAGGTATGAAGGATCAAGGCCGGTTGAAGTGAGAGCTTCGGTTATCTCATCAATAATGTCACGGCTCGACAGTTGCTGCCCGGACATATTGACCGCGATACGGAAGGGGGGCATGCCTTCATCCTGCCAGACTTTTGCCTGGGCACAGGCAGTATGGAGAATCCAGCTGCCGATCGTGGCCATCAGGTCGCTCTCTTCGGCAATTAGAATGACCTGCTCGTAAGGTATCGTCCCTTTCTTTGGATGATCCCAGTGCATAAGGACTTCCACGCCAGTGATTTCCCCACTTCTCAGTGATGTTTGTGGCTGGTAGCGTAAGATCAACTCGTTGCTTTCGAAGGCACGATGCAGATCAGTTTCGAGTGTGAGTGCTTCGAGAGCGTCATTGGTCATTGATTTCTCAAAGAACTGGTATCTCCCGCGGCCCTGCTGTTTTGCCTGGTACATGGCGTTGTCTGCATGCTGTAGCAAAGTGCCCGAATCCAGGCCGTCCTGTGGATAGATACTGATACCGATGCTGGCGGAGACAAACACTTCATGACCGTCCAGGTCAAAGGGCTTCGAGAGCACTTCCAGTATGGTGTTGGCCACCTTGATGGCATTGTTGGTTTTATGCAGTCCTTCCAGAACCACAGTCAATTCGTCCCCGCCAAGCCGGGCAACCGTATCGCCTTTACGGGTAGTTTCCAGCAATCTTTCCGCCACTGATTGCAGTAACAGGTCCCCCGCTGGGTGGCCCAGCGTATCGTTGATCTGTTTGAAGCGATCAAGATCCAGAAAAAGAACGGCGATATGCCTGTTGTACCTGTGTGCATGCTGGATTGCCTGTTCGAGGCGGGCATTGAGTAATAGTCGATTCGGAAGACCTGTCAATGGATCATGATGTGCCAGGTGTTGAAGCTGCTCATGAGATTGCTTGATACTGCTGATATCAGAAAAGATGCTGACATAGTTGATGATATAACCATCGTCATCCCGAACCGCGCTGATACTTTGCCATTTCGGATAGACTTCACCATTCTTTCGCCGGTCCCAGATTTCGCCTTCCCAGTTGTCTTTCTGCTTGAGTGTTGACCACATATCTTTGAAGAAAGAGGGATCATGTCTGCCTGATTTGAGTATGCTCGGGTCCTTACCGAGTACCTCACTTTTTGCATATCCGGTGATATCGGTAAAAGCACTGTTTACAGAGACGATTTTAGCGTTGGTATCTGTAATGACGACCCCTTTCGAGCTACTTTCGAATACCGTAGCCGATAATCGGAGGCGGGCTTCAGTTTTTTGCTGCTCCGCAAAAAGCTGTTTTATTCTAGATAGAATTCCCCTTGAAACGAGAAAGCCAATCAACATTGAAAACAGCAGGACAGCGACAAGTTTCGTGTAGCCGGATTGCTTCTCTGTCTGAAGTTCAATCAGTTGATTTTCCCGATTGATGTTGTGTATCCGGCGCAGTTGCTCGACGCTGCGAGAAAAGCCTTTCAATATCTCGATAGTGGGTGCTGATGTCGGCAGGGGTTGGCTGCTGCTCATCGCTGATTGTGACCTGAGAATCTCGCTGAACTGGCGTTGCAGTTTATCAAGAATGGGTTCGATGCGGTTGGTCTCGAGGGAGTTGGTCTCGTACTTTTTCCGCAACAGCGCGATACGCTCCAGATGTGTCTTGATCAACTCAGTTGACTGGGTGTCAAGGTCCGGGTTTGGGTTGCTTCCGGTGCCAGCGATTTCATTTTCCCGGTTCTCGAGGAGGTGCAACTGGTACTGCAATAACTCTTCTTTTATTCGGGTGGCGTACAGCATGGCTTCCAGATGGTAGTTGTTCGCAATCTCTTCCATCCGGTAACGTTTGCTTTCCTGCCAGAAAAGATAGCCTGCCACGAATATCGATAGCGTTATGGCAACCGTGATGAGGGCATAGACGTGGTAGCGGATAACAAAGAGCCCAAAATGCGTTTTGTCTGCATTGGTTACCATGATGAGATAATTCCTTGACCAGTTAGATGCTTTTTGTCAGAGGCTTCATTCAGCGAATGGGTTAGATGTATTGCCTTCGGGTTTTTTCTGCTGGAAAAAAGTAGCTTGGGATGTGGGTGTTGTATCATTCATGGCGATCAATCTCGGTATTCTGCTTAAGGTATTTTCCTACGCATCTAAATCTTGTTTGCGGCTGCAGACGTACCTGAAATGCCGTATACCGGTACAAAATTCGTACCAGAATCTGTCGCTTCTGGAATGGCAATTACCCTGTATAACGACTGATTGGACGGTAACTTTAAAGATTGCCAGTGACTTTTTCTCGGAATCAGGCGCTGGATAGCAGTTTTCTCCAAACACCTGTTGAGTGGGGGTATCCAGGGGCCGCGGCAAAAAATAAGTATCCAGAAATTGCACAGGATGAACTGCGCAGCAGTGAATGGCCTGGGCAGGACGCCCAGGACCGGTTCCCAAGCGAAGCAGGGAAAGCGTAGCGCCGGGTTGCTCCAGATTCAATGCGTGAAAAGTGGTGCATGGAAGCACCGTTTACGAAGCGAGGATGCAAAAAGGGTGCATAGCCGTTCCATGTAACCTTTTCCACAACGCGGAAAAATCTGTCTGGAACAGATTTTCACGTCAGCCCTTCAGGGTAAGGCGCAAGGACGCGCCGAATAAAAATCTGTCTGGAACAGATTTTCACGTCAGCCCTTCAGGGTGAGGCTCACGGATGGGCTGAATAACCTGGAACAAAAGACCAGCAAGATTAGATAGGTATTTTTTTCTGCGGCCCTTACATCGGTATTGAATTGACAGGATTCCGGAAGCCTGTGAATACCTTGTCAACAAGCTTCCGGCAGGGGAGGCTAAACCTGCAGTGCCCAGATCAGCGTGGCGGCACTGACGATGCCAAGTGCGGTAAACCCCGCGATAGCACAGTACGTACAGGTGTTTCCAAGGGTCTGCATTGCTCTATTCATTCGGTTATCCTCTCGATCTAATGATTATTGTCCAACAGTTTCTGACTGCCTGGGTTTTGTAACGACATCATGACTGGACTATTTACCAGCGGACTAATGGGGGGTAGCGGGGTTTGGTTTCCCCCGTCGCCACTATCGATCCCAGTACCCCTAATGTTGTTATATCCTGAGTACTCGGGCCATCGGGGCAGCACCGACTAAAGCAACTGGTGCCAAAGTGGTTCGAACACCGGCGCTTGAGACGTTTTTCAGATGTTCCCGGGTCATGTACTTCAACGCGCCCGCGTCAACTGTCCGCTCAACTTGTTATGAAAAACACTGCGAATTCCTGACGGTCACCAGTTTAAAAGATACAGGGTACTATTGAATATTGGGGACTTCCCTAATTTTATCAGGGGAATCCAATGCCCAACGCTTGCTGTGAGCCACAGAAAAAAGCAGGTATCCAGGAGTTGCACAGGATGTCCAAGACCGGTGCCCAAGCCAAGCAGGGAAAGCGTGGCGCCGGGATAGCCCCGATTCCAGGCATAGAAAAGGGCGCATAGCCACGCTAGCGTCGTTTGTAACCTTTTCCACAACGCGTAAAAATCTGTCTGGGTATCTACGCACGCCCCATGGATGATCTGTTCCGGAAGACGTCGTGAATACCTCCCTGCAGACTTGGCTTTGGCATCCCTGCCACAGACACTCCCTCCACAGACCACCCATGGGGGGTAGTCTCCGGGGGGTGAGCAGATACCAGTTTGGAACAGATTTTCACCCCAGCCCTTCAGGGTGAGGCGCAGGGACGCGTCGAGTAACCTGGGCCAGAAGACCAGAAAGACTGGATAATTCATTTTCTCCTCGGTCCGAAGAGAGAAGTGGCTGGGTCTCTATTCAGGAAGTGAAAAGAAAACTGTCAGATGTCCTGGTTCAAACTACAAAAAATTGCTGCGCTACACTCTTTGGATGAAAGTCGAAAGCATTTTGGTCAGGCGGTTATACACAGGGAATCTCAACTGCTTCGCAATACAACGCCGAGCGCGGGAAAAGACTCAGGCTACTCCAGGAAGCGTTCTGCTATGAGAACGGCCCTGACCAGTTCGGCAACCGATCGCGCTTCCAGTTTCTTCATTACCCGGGAACGGTGAACTTCTACGGTTTTTTCGCTGACACAGAGTGTTGCGGCGATCTGTTTGTTCATGTTCCCACCAACTATCAGGTGAAGTACTTGTTGCTCTCTATCAGTCAGACAGCCAATAAGTCTTCTGGTCCGGTTGCTTTCCTGTTTCCGTTGATCAGCAACGGCGCCTTTTTCGATTGCCTTGTGTACACAGTCCACCAGCTCCTGATCATTGAAGGGTTTTTGGATAAAATCGAAAGCTCCTGCTTTCATTGCCCTCACGGCCATATCGATATCTCCGTGTCCGGTGATGACGATCACTGGAAAATCAGGGTACTTGTGATACAGGTTCCGTTGCAGATCCAGACCGCTCATTCCCGGCATCCTCACATCGGTGATCAGGCAGCCTGCTGGTTCTTCCTGCAATGAATCGATACAGATATCGGCACAATCAAAGGCTCTGGTGGGGAGGCTGACGGTCTTCATCAACCAGCACAAGGCATCACGAACAGCAGGGTCATCATCAACGATATAGACAATGAGTTCACGGCTCTGCATGGGGGGGCTCCCTGGAGTTAGGTAAAGTGAACTTGAAGGCAGTTCCAGTTGCCTCATCCGATTCGGCCCACAGCCTGCCCTGGAGGTTCTCCACAATTGATCGGCAAATTGACAGGCCCAGTCCCATGCCTTCGGACTTGGTCGTGAAAAAAGGGTCAAAAATCCGTGTCAGTTGTTCCTTCTCGATAACCGGACCCGTATTGGCTATGGTAACTTTTATGTGAAGCTCATCGTGTTTCCGGGCATGGATACGAATGACCTGGTCGGAGAGTGTGCTTGCTTCGATGGCATCCGCTGCATTCCAGATGAGGTTGAGCAGTAGTTGCTCAACCTGGATCGGTTCAGCCAGGACCCGGGGTAAAGCATGTTCCATTCTTAGGTCGACGCGAATACCACTCTTGCGTATTCTAGCCTGCGCCAGACCAAGTACCATGCTCAGCGCTTCTTGAACATCCACAGCGGAGAGATCCGCCTTCTCTTTTCTAACGAAACTGCGTAGCCAGCGAATGATATCGCCTGCCCTCAATGTCTGTTTGAGGGCCCTGTCGATCGCTTCGACAGTCTCTACTGTTACTTGCTCCCGGCTGCGCAGCTGTCGCAGTGCTCCACCCAGATAGGTGGTGGCCGCTGTCAGGGGTTGGTTGAGTTCGTGAGCCAATCCTGTAGCCATCTCCCCCAAGGTACTCACCCGTCGTGCGTGTGCCAGAAGCGCACGATGTTTCCTGCTGTTCTCCTCGGCATGGACTCTTTCGGTAATGTCGGTTTCGGTGCCTGTGATACGCAGAGGTTTTCCATCAGAATCGATAGAGAGAGTACCGCGTAATAGAAACCACCGGGTACTGCCATCTCTGTGCAGTATGCGATGTTCCACGAGAAAGTCCTGCTCCCACCCCTTCCAGCAGTTTGACAGTTTGCGGGAAATCGGCTGGAAGTCTTCCGGGTGGACAACCCCGGCCCAGCCGGCTATTGAGTCATCTATATCGGAAATGCCATAGCCCAGGAGTCTTTTTAACTGTGGTGCCAGATACATTTCCCCCGTGTTCATATCAAGGTCCCACACGCCGACTCTCCCTGCTTCGATAGCCATCGCGTAGCGTTCCTCACTCCGGCGCAGTTCGGTTTCAGCTGTTTTACGTTTTGTAATGTCCCGAAGAAAAGCCGTAAACACCAGGTCATCCCCCGTATCGATGGTGGTGATCGACAGTTCGATTGGAAATTCGCTGTGGTCTGATCTAACTGCGGTGAGTTCGATTCGACGTCCCATCAACCTGGGGCGTCCGCTTGCAAGGTAGTTCTGAATTCCTTTCTGATGTTTCTCACGAAACTGATCGGGAATGATCAGGTCAGCAATATTCTTACCGGTTACCTCTTCGTTGCGATACTTGAAAATACTTTCCGCCGCGGGATTGAACTCGATTACCCGTCCGTTTCTGTCAATGGTCACGATGGCATCGAGTGAGGATTCCAGTATTCGGCTTTTACGGCGCTCACTGTGTCGTAGTGCATCGGCTGTTTGCAGCCGCTCTATGGCACTCCCCAGCTGGGTACCGACATGGATCAGTGTTCTCAACAATGCCTGGTCCGGTTCTTCTGCTTCGCTGGAAAAAAACTCCAGGACAGCAACTACCTTGGAGCTGATCAGGACAGGTAGTGCGAACGCCCCCTTGATATCGATACCTTCCACCCCACGTGCCCGTGGAAAATTACGATCTTTGGTTACATCCACTATCCAGGCTGGCTGGCGGGAAGCCAGCACCCGGCCAGGCAGGCCAACTCCCGGTTCAAATGTCGTTTTTTTTGTCATGTCCTGAAAAACTTTGAACCGGGAGGTGTCTTCGGCATACCAGATGTTGGTCGGTAACAATCTGTTCTGTGAATCCGGATCCAGAATGTAGGCATGTCCAAGGGGCCAGTTTTTGTACTTGCACAACGCGTGAATACAGGTCCGAGTCGCCTCGTCGGGTTCAGTTGCCTGGTTCGATTGGGTGGCGGTTCGATGCAGAAGTTCAATCAGCGCGGCTTTCTCGCGCAGCTCATCTTCAACGAGTTGACGCTCATCGAATTCTCTGCGGATTCGTCTGATCATCGGGTGGAAAATACCTGGCCCGAGAAACAGCAGTAGCAGCAGTGTTGAGATCAGAGTAAAAAAATGGATCCTGCTTAGAACCATACTTCGCTGGTCACTTTCATTCTGGTACCGGCGGGCTGCGGTATCGAGTGCATTGAGTAATTTGTCAGCGGAGACTCCCGTGATATAGAGGTAATCCGCGTTGTCCGGGACGAGGGTATCGCGATCAGCGTGGAGAAAGGATCTGGCGTGGGAAATGTAGGCATTCAGATCGCGATCAAGAACCCCGTCCGGTCCGAAATACAGGGTCCTGACTTCACCGGACATTGCTACAGGGACGTTAAACTTCGGGTCTCCGGAAACGACGGCGCTATGAGCTTGCTCCATCAAGTCGATGGCAGTGGAAAGATTCCCGCGGAGGATTTCATCGTTCCCTGTTTGCCGGGTGGTCAGTATCTGCCGGGCCAATTCAGCGATATGTCGGGAAAGTAACCGCTGGTGACCGCTGACGTTTACCAGGGAGGTGCCGGCAGTGTTTTCCCGGATCATTTTTTCAGTCAGTAGAAATGAACCAACGGACAGTCCTGCCAACAGTAAAACACTGAATGCAATTCCTATGGTCAGGTTTCTCCCAACTGGCCGGGTTTGCATCGACAGTGCCCCTTTGATTGTGCGGCCGATGACATCGAGCGCATCCCTATCCTGTGGTCAGTCTAAACTATACTAGCTGAATTAAAGGGGGTTTGTCGTTGGACCGGCGGTGGTAGATTACGGCAACCCACTGACGGTTTTTGAGGGAGAGGCAGTCGTCTTCTGGATTCCGAACTTTATGCCCTTACAAAGGTAACTCCCTAAAATCCTGAGGATGGATACGGCGTCAACTCGAGGCAACATGGAGAGACTGGGTATTTTCCTGTCATGGGCTGCGATCCATTTCCGGGGCGCCCTCCAGTGTTTATCCGGTGGTACAGTCATCGCTGTCAGGCCCCTGGCAGCACCTGGTATGGGTGCCTCGTCATGAACACAACAACAACTATCCGGGAATGTCGTTGTCAGATTGAAGCGACGTTGGTCATTCCTCGAATGCTCTTTGACGATCCGCCAGGGTCGTGCGGTAATTCTCGATCTTTGAAAAAAACGGATAAATGTGTTGTCAAATTGATCTGGGTCATGTAATTATGCTAGAAAATAGGAGAGATTGTTATACGTGGATTATTCACAAAAACGCGGCAACCATGCCGCAAATAACTATAGCTCATAAAGTTTTTTCAGTTCCACTTTGCAGTCGGAGCTGAGACATCCGTTGAAGTGCAGAGGGTGTTGCCCTGGTTTGATCCCTGAAGGGGGATGAAATAAACCGGGGCTGCTGTGTCTCTATCTCTCTGTGGATGAGTATCGAAAAATGAGCGATTTGACCACTTGTCACGTGAAGAGCGTTATGCGTTGCAGGGGGTAGCTGAGGATACAAGCGAGTTGGACCGTTTTCTTTTGCAAGCTTAATCCAACGAAAAGATCGAACGAAGGAAGTAGTTCGGGATCGGCTTGAAGTCCACAGGAGACTGATAATGAACACTATGTTAAACCCACCGCACCCCGGTGAAGAGTTGCGTGAGGACGTTCTGTCCACCAGGGACCTGACTGTCAGTGAAGTGGCCAGGCAGATAGGCGTCAGTAAGGCAGAATTGAGCCAGGTACTTAACGGCCAATCCGCAATTTCTGTGAAAATTGCCATGCGACTGGAAAAATGGTTGGGGAGGGCTTACGTGGGCCGTGCTAAAAAGTGGCTGGTTCAGCAGATGAGGCATGACCTTTGGAAGGCGCAGAAGCATATCAAGGCCGAGCCCGTGCAGTCTGAAACCCTGCAGTAGCGGTCGAGTATGAAGTCTGATTGGGAACTGCTTTGGCCGGGCTTAATCCCGTGCCGGGCTCCCGCTCGCCCGCTGATGAAGCAGGCCTCCTCATACAGGACTACCCCCTTGCAGGGGGTAGACGGGTCTGTCAGCGACGAAAACCATACTCCAGAATGAAAAAACTGGGGTTCAACTCGGCCAGAGGCTCCCTTAATTTCGCCAGTTCCCCTTCAGGTCCATGTATCTCCAGGCGTGTAAGGTCAGCAATTTTTAATGCCTCTCCCAGCAGGGCGCCCACATTCTCCAGGTGGTTGAGTACACCTTCGGCATCTGAATAGCCTTCCCGGCAATGGGCAACGTCCTCATTGAAACTGAATCCATAAAAGAGACATTTGGGCTCCGAGGATGTTTTCTCCACGAATTGCTCACACAGGCTTTTGAACGTTTCCAGGTTTCCGCTGGAAATTTTAAAGTAAGGTACGATAGTGCAGCATTGGTCTTGGGTCGACATAGACTCCTCCTGAGATGGTTTTTGACGTTGTGTGCATTGCCGGTTCCTGCAAACATGTATCGTGGGCTATGGGCGTAGAGGCTCCAGTACTTCGAATCGCCGTGTTCGTCCCTCGCTCCACGATCCTTGGTATGTTTCCACAACTGAGGCTTTTTACCGGTTTTTTGTGTTCTCCCGGGATTCTTATTGTTCGCTTGTTTATTGGTTGAGTCAAACCATGAGCCAACAGCTATCACAGACTCATCAGCACTCGTTCGTGGTCGGTCAGTTCCTGGTAAATGGCATCGAGTTGAACTTTGCTCGTGGCTTGGAAAGTGACGGTCACCGCCAGGTATTTCCCACTGCTGCTGGGCCGACAATGGACAGCGCCCTCCCCGACATTTTCAACGTGTCTGGAGACAATTTCCAGAATCAGAGCATCGAAGTCACCGGTGGCCAGCCCCATTGCCTTGAGAGCAAACTCACAAGGGAACTTCATCAGCGTATCCGATTCATCCATATGTTTTACGATTCCTGATCGATTCTCGGGTGGTTTCTGGTTGCAGTCCGGTGGATTGGATCGATGCCGGGCGTTTCTATCTCCAAGTTAGACTCACTCGAACCAGAGCAATACACTGTCGGTGACGGCTCGGAGGATGCCACCCTCGTGGATCTGCTCAAGGGCTACAAGTGGTACGTTGGCAATAGCATCGCTATCCAATTCGATAGTGACCCTTCCCAGCTCCCGGCCTTTTGAGATTGGAGCCATGATATGTGGCTCGACGCTCATTTCTGCACGAAGGTCTTTTGATCGGCGTCGGGGAATGGTGACGTACAGATCCTGGGCCAGACCCATCGCCAGCTGTTCCTTGTCCCCTTTCCAGACCCGTCCCCGGTTGAGGGTTTCGCCGGCGGCGTAGAGTCGGTGGGTTTCGAAGAAGCGGAAACCATAGTTCAGCAGCGACTGACTCTGTTTGGCCCGTTCGTTTTCGCTGCTGGTACCCATCACCACAGAGATCAGGCGCATTCCCTCTCTGGCAGCCGAAGTGACGAGGCAGTATCCGGCTGCTTCCGTGTGGCCGGTTTTAATGCCGTCGATACTGTCGTCACGCCACAGCAGTTTGTTTCTGTTGTGCTGTTTGATTTTGTTGTAAGTGAACTCTTTCTCAGCATACCAGGGATAGTATTCGGGAAATTCTCTGATGGTGGCTTCCGACACCTTGGCGATATCTCCGGCCGTGGTGTAATGATCCTTGTCGGGCAGTCCGGTGCTGTTAACGAAATGGGTGCTGTCCATACCCAGGCGATGGGCATGTTCGTTCATCAGATTGGCAAAGGTCGACTCGCTTCCCGCTATGTGCTCGGCCAGCGCCACACTGGCATCATTCCCGGATTGGATGATCATTCCCTTCAATAGATCCTCGACGGAGACTCGGGTGTCAACTTCGATAAACATCCGTGATCCCGGTGTTCGCCAGGCTTTTTCACTGACCACAACCTGTTCAGCGAGGCTGATGTTCCCCTCCTTGAGTTCTCTAAGCACCACGTAAGCACTCATGATCTTGGTCAGGCTGGCAGGCTCGAGACGCTGGTCCGCATTCTTTTCGGAAAGTACCCGTCCGCTGTCGAAATCGATCAAAAGATGGCCACTGGCTGCGATTGAAGGTGGTGAGGGTACCGGCGCAGCGAGAGCGACACCGGTGCCTGACAGCACCAGTGCAATTAACATTAGAAAAATGTGGGAACTATGGTACTTGAAAACCCGGCTGGTAGGGGTTGGATGCACGATGGATGGGTCCTTGTCTGGCTGTTGTCGGCTCGGCTAAATAGTAGTACATGAAGGGCTGGTACTCCATCAATGTAATGTTGATGGAGTACGAATCCCAGGGAGTGGATCATGGTGTCGGGTTATTCAATGACAATCTGTTGATCGCTTACTCCATGTTGTGAGAGTTGCCGGGAGAGGGAATCGGCCTGTTCCGTGCTTGAAATCGGACCGACCTGGACCCGATAAACCTCCTGGCCTTCCCGTTGAGTCTGTTGGATTCTGATGCTGTGATCGGTGGCGGATTGCAGGCGCCGTCGCAGGCGATCTGCGTTGAGATGGCTGGAAAAAGCACCCACTTGTACAAACAGTTCCGTTGATTTTCCGACAGTATTTTTGACTGGGATCAATGGGTTGGCTGATTCAGGGTCGTGCGGGGTTACGGTCTGAATTTCTACAAATCCCGTACCTGTCCCGAGAACCCCTAGTTTAGTGGCAGCGGCATAGGACAGATCAATGATACGGTTGTCGTGGAATGGCCCCCGATCGTTGACCTTGACGACAGTAGTTCGGTGATTTCGAAGATTGGTGACTTTGACGTAGGTCGGCAAAGGCAGGCTCTTGTGTGCCGCTGTCATGGCATACATGTCATAGGGTTCTCCACTGCTTGTTCTCCGCCCGTGAAATTTAGTGCCATACCAGGAGGCGATGCCGCGCTCCACATGATTGGCACCGCTTGTCATGACATGGTATCGCTTTCCAAACACCACGTAGCTATCAGGATTTCCGTATCGGCTGGGAGATTCGTGCCTGGGTACGGCATCCACAATAGTTTTCGGATCAAGCATTCTGTCCGGTGCGCCGTCGCTGCTGATTCCCGAGGGCGTGCCGTCGGGTGCCCGGGCGGAGCAACCGGCCAGTAATGCAAGGGCAAAAATAAAAGGGATAGTACGGGCTACCCTCACTTTTTTCCTCCGGTTGCCCGCAGGGAAACAATCTTCTGGCTCAACTGGTAAACGGCCATGGCATAAAGATTGCTGTGGTTGTAACGGGTGATGGCGTAAAAATTTGTAAGGCCCAACCAATACTCTTTACCTTTGTCCCCATCCAGCAGAATCAGGCTGCTGAGACTGCTTCCTGGCAGCGGCTTTTCAGGGCGAATGCCTGCCTTGGCCAGCTTGTCGATACGCAGGGAGGGTTTCATGCCCGCTTTGACGAAGGCCCGGTGACGTGAATTCGCCCCTTTCGCTTTGTAGGTGATGGGTTTTCCCCGTTGCCAGCCATGTCGTTTGAGATAGGCGGCGACACTTCCGATAGCATCGGCTTTGTTCTTAAGGAGGTCTCGTTTCCCATCACCGTCAAAATCCACCGCGTAGGCTCTATAGCTGCTGGGAATAAACTGGGGCAGTCCCATGGCTCCTGCGTAAGAGCCTTTGGTGGTTCTCGGGTCCAGCCCCTCTTCCCCCACCAGCAGCAGATACTGTTCCAGTTCCCTGCTGAAAAAAGCACTGCGTTTTGGATAGCCAAAAGCCAGGGTGGCAAGGGCGTCGATGACTGGATAGCTACCGCCGTGTCGGCCATAACGGGTTTCGACGCCTATGATGGCAACGATGATTTCAGCGGGTACACCGTGTTTTTGTTCCGCCCGCTCGAGCAGTTCTCTGTTGGCATTCCAGAATTCGACCCCTTCAGTGGCACGGGTCTTTGTCACGAAAATCTTGCGATATTTAAACCAGGGTTTAGCCTCCGCCGGCCGGGATATCGCATCGATGATTTTCTGATGATACTGGATTTCCGATAGGAGCTGATTCAGTTCCACCGGGTCCAGATCGTGCTTGCTGGTCATTCTTCCGGCAAAAGCTTTCACCTGCTGGTCAAAATCCGAAGGTATTCCGGCCGTGGCGGCGGAAGCACACAGCAGAGTGGTGCATAGAGCTGGAATCAATACTGCTTTCATGGTTCTGGGAATCATCTTCTCCCCTTGGGGTTCAGGTGGGCAACAGTTTGCGGTGAGTATGGATGGACATCAGCATACCGAAGCTGCCCATGATCGTCACCAGGGAAGTCCCCCCATAACTTATCAAGGGCAGGGGTACACCCACCACGGGCAGGATGCCGCTCACCATTCCGGTATTGACGAAAAGATAAACGAAGAACACCAGCGTCAGCGAGCCGCCGAGCAGGCGGCTGTAGGTGTCCTGAGCCCGGGTGGCAATATAGAGTCCCCGTAGTATTATGAATATATAAAGCGCGAGAAGTAGCAGAATACCCGCAAAACCAAACTCTTCAGCGGCGACTGCGAATATGAAGTCCGTGGTTCGCTCGGGTAGAAATTCAAGGTGAGACTGGGTGCCGTTGAGCCAGCCTTTTCCAAAGAGCCCGCCGGAGCCGATCGCAATCTTGGATTGAATAATGTGATACCCGGTGCCCAGGGGATCACGCTCAGGCGCGAGAAAAGTGAGTACACGGTCCTGTTGGTAGGTCTTCATGCCCCATTCCCACATAGCCAGGGCGATGGGTATTGCGGTGATCACCATACCACCGATGAAGCGCCAGCTGAGTCCGGCAAGAAAAAGCACGAAAATGCCCGCGCTGGCGACCAGCAGGGCGGTACCTAGGTCCGGTTGCTTGTAAATCAGCAATACCGGCATCAAAATCAAGCCTCCTGCCACTGCCAGGCGCTTCCATTCCGGCGGCAGCGCCTTCTCTGCGAGGAACCAGGCGATCATCATGGGTACGGCCAGTTTCGTCAGCTCCGAGGGTTGAAACCGGAACAGGCCCAGGTCCAGCCAGCGTTGTGCGCCCTTCCCCTCATAACCCACCAGCAATACGGCAATAAGCATCATTAAGCCGATACCATAAAGCCAGGGTGACCAGCGCCTGATCTGGGATGGCGGCACCTGTGCCAGAACAAACATGACGGCAAATGCCAGCCCGAGTCGTATCAGCTGGCGCTTAATCAGGTCCAGATTTTGGTCGCCGGCGCTGTAGAGTATCACCAGCCCGAATCCGCACAGCAGGACCAGGCCGGTCAGCAGGGGAAGGTCCAGGTGCAGGTCAGCCAGAAGCCCTTCGGCGCGGGTCGGGTTGGATTCACGCAGGCCGCTGGGTTGATAGACCCGGTTCATGGTTCCCTTCCCGACAGGTGATACTCGATCAGCTTTCCGGCTATCGGGGCGGCCACCGAGCCGCCGTGGCCACCATTTTCAACGATGACCGCCACCGCTATCTGGGGTTTTTCCACCGGTGCGAAGGCCACGAAAAGGGCATGATCTCGAAGTTTTTCCTCCACTTTATCCTCGTCGTATTTTTCATCTTGTTTCACGGTAAATACTTGAGCAGTACCGGTTTTTCCAGCGATACGGTATTTATCACTGCGGATCCTTTTCGCCGTTCCCCTTGCGCCTTCAATGACCTGTATCATGGCTTCCACCACCACATCCCAGTTGGCCGGGTTGTGCTGGGTCAGGTATTCGATCTTGGCAGGTTCCAGGGGCATTGGCGTTGTCTGCCCGCTGCTCCTGACCACCTTCACCACCCGGGGTTCTCTGCGCACCCCACCTGCAGCCAGGGTGGCCGTGGCGTGGGCAAGTTGCAGGGGGGTTGTCAGAAAGTATCCCTGACCGATTCCGGTGATCAGGGTTTCTCCGGGGTACCAGGGTTTCCTGCGAGCCCGCTTTTTCCACTCCCGGGAGGGAAGCAGTCCTCTCCGTTCACCGGTGATATCCACCCCGGTTTTGGCTCCGAACCCAAACTCCGTAAGGAAACCATTGAGTCTGTCAATGCCCAGTTGGTGGGCCAGATCGTAGTAAAAGACGTCACAGGATTGAGTGATCGCGTCCCGCAAATCCATCGGGCCGTGGCCGGTTTTCTTCCAGTCCCGGTAGCGGTGTTTGTAGCCGGGCAGTTGGTAGAATCCCGGGCAGAATTTTTTATGGGTGGTACCTATAGTCTCTGTTTCCAGACCGGCCAGGCCAATGAACGGTTTGACGGTCGAGCCGGGAGGGTATTGTCCTTTCAGTGCCCGGTTATACAGGGGCTTGTCTGCAGAAGTCTGCAGTGCCTTGTAGTCGGCGAACGCGATACCTTCGACAAACTGGTTCGGGTCGAACCCGGGGTTGCTCACCAGGGCAAGCAGCCCGCCAGTCTGAGGGTCGATGGCCACGGCGGCGCCGGTGTAGTCGCCGAAGGCGGACATGGCTACTTTCTGCAACTCCGCATCCAGGGACAGGTAGAGATCCTGGCCGGGAACCGGTGGTTGATTCTCCAGTACGCGGATAACCCTGCCCAGGGCATTGACTTCCACCTGTTGTAGACCTACTTTCCCATGTAGCGCTTTCTCATAGGTTTTTTCGACCCCCACTTTTCCGATATGGGTCGTTCCCGAATAGTTTGATCTTTCAGATTCGGTTTCGGATTCGTCGATCTTCTTCAGCTCTTCTACATTGATACGAGCAACATAACCCAGGACATGTGCGGTCTGCTCCCCCAGTGGGTAATCCCTGAGCAGTTTGGCCTGGATGTCCACGCCGGGAAATCGATGGCGGTTAACCGCGAAGCGGGCGACCTCGATCTCATTCAGTCGCACTCTGATCGGAATGCTGTCAAAGCGTCGCCGTTGCCGGCGTAAGTTTTCGAATCGTTTTAGATCCTTTTCACCGATGGTAATGATTTTTCCCAGGGCTTCCAGGGTCTGTTTGAGGTCGGGCACCCGCTCAGGAGTGATTTCCAGGCTGTGCGTGGGCAGGTTTTGTGCAAGAATCTGGCCGTTGCGGTCGTATATCAGGCCACGGGTCGGGGGAAGGGGCTGTACCTTGACCCTGTTGTCCTGGGACAGGGTCGTGAAATGCTGGTGGTCCACGAACTGGAGCTTGGTCAGCCGGAGGATAAGCGCAAGCAGCAGTAACATCATGCCGAGCGCGGCAATGATCGCCCGAAGCCGGAACAGGCGGCTTTCTCGCAGATAGTCTTTGAGCGTGACCTGGGGCATCTGACTTCAGCTTACCTGAAACTTTCTGCGTAAATCCCGCAGAACTACCATGATCCAGGGCCACAGGAGCGTGCCTATCAGGGGGGGAGCCCAGAACAGGAGCGATGGAACCGGCTGAGATACGGTCCCCATCACCCACAACTCCAGCAGTTTCTCCACCAGCAACAGCAGGAGAACGGTCAGTGACTGTTGCCAAATGGGAAACAGGCGAAGCCTCTGGTGCAGTTTCTGGGTGATGAAAGCAATCAGGGAAAGAGAGAGTGCGTGCTGTCCCAGCAATGTACCGGTCAATACGTCGACCACGATCCCTGTCAGCCAGCCCACCCCCACGCCGACGCGCTGGGGCGAAGCCATGGCCCAGTAGATGAGAACCAGGGTGTACCATTGGGGTCGGAAGCTGCGGGCCCATTCCGGCAGCGGGAGGACCATCAGCAGCAGAGCCACCACAAAGCTCAGCAGTATCACCATACCGCCGCGTCGGGGGGTGAGCGTCATTGTTCCGCTCCCCCTGCATCCGGTTCATCTTCACCTGGCTTCTTCCCGACCTGTTCATCCGGGGACGAGGCTATCTCGTCATCCAGCCCGATCATGGGAGTCAGGGTCCAGACCAGCAGGGCTTCCCTGGACCGCTCCAGGTGGGCCTTGGTCTGGGCAAGAATCGTGGCGAAGGGCTGGCCCGGTTCCCGGGTGACCGATGTCACCACCGCGACCGGATAACCCGGTGGGAACTGCCCTCCCAGGCCGGAGGTGACCAGCAGATCTCCTGCCTGTATGTCGGCGTTGTTGGGGAGATTGGGAAGTTCCAGCTCGCTGATTTTACCCGTCCCCAGTGCGACGGTCCTCAAGCCATTTCTGTTTACGCGCACCGGCAGGGCGTGGCGGGCGTCGGTGATCATCAACACGGTGGCCGTGTTGCGATTCACATGCATGACCTGGCCCATCACGGCATTGGCGTCCAGCACCGGTTGACCCAGATATATACCGGAACTGGCGCCCTTGTTGATCAATACCTGCTGGCGATATGGATCGAGATCGACAGCGATCAATTCGGCGATCAGGACCCGGTCTGCGATCTTGAAAGAGGAGTCGAGCAGATCCCGCAGGCGCATGTTTTCAGCTTCGAGAGCGGCGAGTTTCTGCTGTCTTGCCTGCAGGATGAGGTTTTCCTTACGCAGTTTTTCGGCTTCCTTCTGAAGCGTATTCCGGGAAACCAGGTTTTCCGTGAACCAATCGACGGTAGATTGGGGGAAGTCGACGATCACGTGCAGTGGATACACCATAGCGGACAGGAATGAGCGTACCGCTTCCAGATGATGCTGGCGATGATCGAGAACCATCAGGCCAAGCGAAATCACCACCGCTGCAATAACACGGCTGGTAATCGAAGGTCCTTGTGTGAAGATCAGTTTGATAGCTGATCAATCCCATCTGGCAGGTAAAATAGAGACAGCCGCCGCGTAGGTCACTCGACGGCAAACAACAGCTCACCACCCCGTTCATCGAGCATTTCCAGGGCTCTGCCCCCCCCTTTGGCGACACAGGTGAGTGGATCTTCGGCGATTAGTACGGGTAAGCCCGTCTCTTCCTCGAGCAGTCTGTCGATATCCCGCAGCAGCGCACCGCCGCCGGTCAACACGATTCCCCGCTCGGCAACGTCGGCACCCAGTTCGGGAGGGGTTTGTTCCAATGCCGCTTTAACGGCCCCTACGATACCGGAGAGCGGTTCCTGCAGTGATTCCAGTATCTCATTGCTGTTCAGCGTGAAGCTGCGGGGAATTCCCTCAGCAAGATTGCGTCCTTTCACTTCGATTTCCTTGACTTCATTGCCGGGAAACGCCGACCCAATCGCTTTTTTTACGATTTCCGCCGTGGCTTCGCCAATCAGAGTGCCGTAGTTCCGGCGAACGTAGTTGATGATCGCGTCATCGAAGCGGTCACCACCGACCCTGACCGAGTTGGCGTAAACGATGCCATTGAGGGAGATAACTGCCACCTCAGAGGTGCCCCCGCCGATATCCAGCACCATGGATCCCCTGGCCTCGTCCACCGGCAGTCCGGCCCCGATAGCGGCAGCCATGGGTTCCTCGATCAGGTATACCTCGCGGGCTCCTGCCCCGGCTGCCGATTCCTTGATCGCCCGCCGTTCCACCTGGGTTGAACCGCAGGGGACGCATACCAGTACGCGGGGGCTGGGCCTGATCAGCTTGGTTTCGTGGACTTTGTGAATGAAATGCTGCAGCATTTTTTCCGTAACCGTGAAATCAGCGATCACGCCATCCTTCATGGGGCGTATGGCCGTTATGTTTTTCGGGGTACGGCCCAGCATCTGTTTGGCTTCATCCCCAACCGCTGCTACCGACTTGCCCCCACCGGGGCCTCGGTCCTGGCGAATGGCTACAACCGAGGGTTCGTCCAGCACAACCCCCTGGCCTCGCGCGTAAATCAGCGTGTTGGCTGTGCCTAGGTCGATGGAGAGGTCGTTGGAGAAGATGCCGCGTATGCGTCTGAACAACATGGCGAATTTATATTTCCGTGGGGTGTGGGTACTTAATTTAACCAGGGGCCAGGTCCAGCTCAGCTATCCCGGCGGGATTGTGTAATTTATCAACCACAGGGGGTTTGGGGCAAGGTACTGTGACCCAAAAGTTGTGACCGGTAAGCTGCAATAATCCCTAGATGATTGTTAACGCGCTGATTTAATCTGGTAATAACAGTCTGACCAGGATCGGGCAAATGTGGTATTTTACACGCTTTTTGCATTCAGCCGAGCGTAATTGTCATGTCCCTAGATAGATTAGAAGTTGAAAAGATCGCCCATCTGGCGCGTATGCAGGTGAGTGGTGCTGAACTGGACGCGGTGGCCGAGGACCTTTCGGATATTCTCGACCTTGTGGCCCAGATGGACGCTGTTGACACCGCAGGGGTGGCGCCTATGGCACATCCGCTGCATATGGCACAAAGGCTTAGAGAGGACAAGGTTACGGAGACCGACCAGCGAGACCACTTTCAGGCCATTGCGCCGGCGACGGAAAACGGTCTGTACCTGGTACCCAAGGTGATTGGTTGATTTGTTGAGACGGTCCGCTATCCGGGCCAGAACTTTAATTTGGGACAACAGATGCACAACAAGAGTATTGCGCAGCTTTCTGCCAGCTTGAGAGGGGGGGAGTTCTCCAGCACCGAACTGGTGCGCCATTATCTCGAGCGAATCAAGAACCTGGACGAACGGCTCAATTGTTTCGTTACCGTGGCGGGCGATCAGGCACTTCAAGCGGCGGAGATGGCCGACCAGCGGCTGCGGGAAGGAAATGCCGGACCACTCACCGGTATTCCGATTGCCCATAAGGACATATTCTGCACTTCCGGCGTTAAAACAAGCTGTGGATCCAGGATGCTGGATAATTTTGTCTCACCCTACGACGCCACTGTTGTCGAACGGTTGCAGAATGCCGGCGCGGTGATGCTGGGCAAAACGAATATGGACGAATTCGCCATGGGTTCCTCCAATGAGACCAGCTACTATGGCCCGGTCCATAATCCTTGGGATACCGACAGGGTGCCCGGTGGTTCTTCGGGCGGGTCAGCCGCGGCGGTGGCGAGCCGGCTCTGTTCCGGTGCCACCGGAACGGATACCGGGGGATCGATACGACAGCCGGCGGCCCTGTGTGGTATCACTGGTATGAAACCGACTTACGGGCGGGTCTCCCGTTATGGGATGATCGCTTTTGCCTCTTCCCTGGATCAGGGAGGGCCACTGACCAGAAGTGCGGAGGATGCTGCACACCTGCTCCAGGCCATGGTGGGATTCGATCATCGGGATTCCACCAGTGCTGATGAGCCGGTACCGGACTATTCAGCCACTCTGGACGAAGACCTCCGGGGGTTGCGGATTGGGTTGCCGAAAGAGTACTTCGATGAAGGACTGGATTCCGGAGTGGGGGATGCGGTCATGGCGGCGGTGGATGAATACCGGAAAATGGGTGCGGAGGTAGTGGACACTACGCTGCCGAACACCGGTTTGGCCGTACCCACTTACTACGTGGTTGCACCGGCAGAGTGTTCTTCCAACCTCTCCCGCTTCGACGGCGCCAGATTCGGCTATCGCTGCGACGACCCCGACAGTCTGGAAGACATGTACGTGCGGTCCCGGGGTGAAGGGTTCGGACCGGAAGTCAAACGCCGGATTCTAATCGGCACTTATGCCTTGTCCGCGGGGTATTACGATGCTTACTACCTGAAAGCACAGCAGACCAGGCATCTGATTTCCGATGATTTCAAGCAGGCCTTCGACAAGGTGGATGTCATCATGGGTCCCACCTCCCCCACAACCGCTTTTGCCATTGGGGAACGATCGAATGACCCGGTGACCATGTACCTGTCTGATATCTATACCATTGCAGTAAACCTTGCCGGTCTGCCTGGTATTTCGGTACCCACCGACCTGGTCGGAGGTAAGCCGGCGGGTCTGCAGATTATCGGTAATTACTTCCAGGAGGCGAAACTGTTGAATGTGGCCCACCGACTGCAGCAGGTAACCGACTGGCACCTGGCAGTACCGGAGGGCTTCTGAGCCGGGTTTTACTGTTCGTTATAGTCCAAAATATGGAAACGCTGATGGCGCACCGGTGGCGTCCGGCCAGGAATCCCTGGCACCAGCCCTTCACCAGCCGTAAAAAAATTTAAGAGAGTCTCGAAATGCAATGGGAAACTGTCATTGGTCTGGAAATTCATGCCCAGCTCGCCACCCGGTCTAAAATTTTTTCGGGGGCCTCTACCGCTTTTGGCGCCGAACCCAATACCCAGGCATGTAATGTGGATCTGGGTTTACCCGGGGTGCTGCCGGTATTGAATCGGGAGGCGGTCAGAATGGCCGTCCGATTCGGGGTTGCCATCGAAGCGGAACTGGGTCGCCGGTCGGTGTTCGCCCGTAAAAACTATTTTTATCCAGACCTTCCCAAGGGCTATCAGATCAGTCAATTTGAGTTGCCGGTGGTCGGTCGCGGGCAGGTGGAGATTCTGCAGGATGACGGAACGGCGAAAACCATTGGTGTCACTCGCGCGCATCTGGAGGAAGATGCTGGAAAGTCGCTTCACGAGGATTTTCATGGATTGACAGGGATCGATCTCAACCGGGCGGGTACCCCTCTGCTGGAGATCGTTTCCGAACCGGATATGCGCTCGGCCAGGGAGGCGGTGGCCTATGCGAGAAAAATCCACCAGGTGGTGCGATACCTTGGCATCTGTGACGGAAATATGCAGGAGGGATCGTTCCGGATGGACGCCAATGTATCTGTGAGGCCCTATGGTGATGAGCTGGGGACCCGGGCCGAGTTGAAAAACCTGAACTCCTTTCGTTTTCTGGAGAAAGCCATCAATTTCGAGGTCGAGCGCCAGATCGATCGATTGGAGTCCGGGGCTGAAGTGGTCCAGGAGACCAGACTGTACGATGCGGATAAGGACGAGACACGTTCCATGCGCTCCAAAGAAGAGGCTAACGATTACCGCTATTTTCCGGACCCGGATTTGTTACCGGTGGAGTTGGATGACAGTTTTATTGCCAGTGCTGTGAAGGATATGCCCGAATTGCCGGATGCCAAGCGGCAGAGATTCGGCCAGGAATACGGACTTACCGCCTATGATGCGCAGCTTCTGACGGGAAGCGAAGCACTGGCCGACTATTTCGAGTCCGCTGCCCGGGAGGCGGGAGATCCGAAGTTAGCGGCAAACTGGACTAATGGCGCTGTTTCCGCTGCTCTCAACAAGGGGGGGCTGGATATTACTTCCTCGCCGGTTACGGCATCCATGCTGGGGGTTATGCTGAAACGAATTGTGGATGGCACCATCTCCGGCAAGATCGCCAAGCAGGTTTTCGAGGGCATGTGGTCCGGGGATGGTACGGCTGATGAAGTGATCGAAGCCAAAGGGCTGAAACAGATCACCGACGGTGGGGCGATCGAGAAGATCGTGGCGGACGTTATTGCTGCCAATCCCCGGCAGGTCGAAAATTATCTTGCAGCTGAGGCTGCCAAGCAACAGAAAATGCTAGGCTTTTTTGTGGGGCAGGTGATGAAGCAGTCAAGGGGTAAGGCCAATCCCCGGCAGGTGAATGAACTGCTGACTAAAAAACTCCGTGGTTGAGCAGATTTCACGATCCCCTTGTACCCGAGGTGCCGGAGGAACCCCTGACAGATTGAGCGGCATCCATGGGCCGACCAACCTCTGGGTATCTACTCACCCCCCATGGGTGATCTGTTCCGGAAGACGTCGTCAATACCTGACTGTAGACTTGGCTTTGGCATCCCTGCCAAAGACACTTCCTCCACAGACCACCCATGGGGGGTATTCTCCGGGGGAGTGAGCGGTTACCCTCTGAGTAAGATTTGATAACCCTGCTGACCTGCTCCCAGGCGACTGATCAGGGTTGCCTGCGGCTGGTGTACAGCTTTCTCTCCCGGTATATGGATAGCAGCAATTCTTCCCGTCCTTTACCGCCCTGGGCCAGCTGGCGGGCCAGGTCCACCAGTTTCTGGCTGTTGGAGCGGGCGTAATTCCGTAAGGCGTAAAAGGCGTTTTGTTCCCGTGAATTGAATTTCTCCATGTACATACCGATGGCCACGCTGATCTCTCTGTTGCTCTTGATGGAGTCTGTGAGCAGGATTTCCTTTTCCTGAAGTCTGCGAAGATCGGCGGATCGTTCGAGCGCAGCTTCAATGGCAGGGATCAGTTGTTTTGAGTTGACCGGTTTCACCAGGTAGCCTAACGCCCCCTCCTTGGTGGCGAGTTCAACCACTTCCTTATCCGCATAGGCACTCAGGAAGATAGAATCTATTCCCGGTGACTCCCGCAGCCGGCGTGCGACCTCGATACCGAAGACCCCGGGCATTCGGATGTCCAGCACAGCCAGGTCGGGTTTCATGCTGCGCGCAACCTCAAGGGCCTCTTCACCGTTGGTTGCCGTTACTACACAATAACCCGCACTGCGCAGTCCTTTGGCGAGGATTGCGAGCATGATTGTGTCATCGTCAGCGACCAGAATTTTTGAGTTGCTCATAGTTGATGATTCTGCCTGTTCAGTACCCCCATCTACTGGGGAGCCTGATTGTTCAATGATCCGGGAATATCGGAGGACGCAGGGACTGCAAGGGCGTGAATTGAGAAGACGGCCGGTCTTCCAGTTCGGGTATTCCAGTCATCGGGGTTTGGGATGACGGGTTGTTCGCAATACCGGATATCACACCACATTCGATTGAACATCAGTGTGCCTATAAAATTGTAACGCTAAATGTCCTTTATCGCCATCGGGTAAAGCCAGGCAGGTAGGGTGATGTTCTTTCCCGGCTGCTGGTGGTTGGGAGCCTGTCAGCTCTGGGTGTAAAGAGCATGGTGGGGATGGGGCAGGCCCAAGTGTGGGTTTTCATGAGGAGCAGGTAGCTATTACCCCCGCACAGCGTCTCCCACAGAGATGTCGTTGTGATACCTATGGCTGTAGATGCTTCGTCGGGGAACTCTCTGAACAAGTTCGAGGGCTTCAGAGTACCAGGTTGTACGGCGCTTTGAGCGGCTGCAGGGCCATGATTTTATAGAAAGGGTTGCTAACGCTGGATTTCTGCCATCGCCACGGTGTACGTGCTTCCTTGCTTTATCTTCCTGTAGTTACCGAAAACTTCCTGAAATGCTCTTTGGACGAATTTCCTTATGCCACTGATCGTTACCACGTAGAATCGTGCACCCGGCTTCATGTGCGCTAAGGCATCATAGAAGTACAGGTAGTACAGCTCCTTTCCGACTTTGGCCGGCAGGTTTGATACCACCAGATCGAATCGGCGATTGTCCACCTGATCAAATCCGTTGCTCAGAAATATCTCAGTATTGGTTATCCCGTTTAGTTCGGCATTTTTACGGCTGTACTCAACGGCCACGAAGTCCTTGTCAATGAGAATGCTGGTTCCCTGAGGGGCCAGCCTGGCCATGATCAGGCCAAGAGGGCCATAGCCGCAACCCAGGTCCAGGGTGTCATCACCCGGATTAATCTCCAGATGTTCCAGCAGCAGCCGGCTGCCGGCGTCGAGACATTTGGGGGAAAACAGTCCCCAGGTGCTGTGAAAGGTCAGTTGATGGCCTCGCACCCCCTCGCTGAAGACAATGTCCTGTCGCAGTCGGTCAAGGTGAGTGTCGATGGGGGGGGCACGGGGTGGGATCATCTCACTCTTTTTCCTGGCTCACTGCATACGGGGCACTCGGGGTCCGCTTTCAATTTGAGGGTGCGCCATTCCGTATGCAGTGCATCCAGCAGTAGTAGTCTTCCGTTCAGGGGCGTGCCGGCGCCGGTGAGTACCTTTATCACCTCCATCGCCTGCATGCTGCCGACGATCCCCACCAGAGGGGAGAGTACGCCGTTTTCCGAACAGCTCTCATCGAGTTCTCCGCTGCCCCCGTACAGGCAGCGATAACAAGGCTCACCCGGTCGGCTTCCAAAGACGCCGATCTGCCCCTCCGTGCGAATGGCAGCGCCTGAGACCAGGGGTTTGCCATGGTTTACACAGGCTTCGTTGACCCCGAATCTCGTTCTGAAATTGTCACTGCAGTCAACCACCAGGTCCACCGCGGCCACCTGCTCCCCCAGCCTGCCGTTCTCCAGGGTTTCAGGCAGGCATTCGATGGTGCATTCAGGGTTCAGCGCCAGCAACGAATCCCGGGCAGAGTCCACCTTCAGGTCTCCAATTCGGGGTGTGGTATGCACGATCTGTCGCTGCAGGTTGGTCAGGTCCACACGGTCGAAGTCTGCAAGTACCAGAGCACCGACACCGGCTGCCGCCAGGTACATGGCAACCGGAGAGCCAAGTCCGCCAAGACCGAGTATCAGGACCTTCGAATCGAGCAGTTTCTCCTGTCCTTCGATACCGATCTGCGGCAGCATGATTTGACGACTGTAACGTAGAAGCTGTTGGTCGTTCATGGGTGATTGTTGAGCTATGTCTGTTCTGTGTTGGTCATGATGTTCGGGTCACTGGTGGACAGGGAGCGAAGCGCCACAGATTAGTTGGTCATTATGCTGCCGGTTCGTATTCATCTGTCAGGTTTATCGAAGATCATTATGGGGTCGTGTTGATTTAAGCAGACCTGTGGCTTGTCCATTCCTCTCCAGGAAGGCAGAAGCCCGGTCAGCTGCAAAGGGGGTCATGGGACGGTCAGGGTTAAACCGTAGATTTACCTAGAGATATTTTCGCCAGTGATCCGGGCGCGGATCCCGTAGCGCATGGTTCCGGCGCTGGTAGCGGTTGATAAAGACCTTTCTGGTGCAGTTGCTCTCCCCCTTGGGGCAGCCGTTGTTGGAACGTTGGGTTTCTTCTGTGTAGTAGCAGAGCGCCCGTTTGATCGCACACATCAGCCGGGTACTGATGTGAAACCCGGCTGCGGTCAGGGCGGTCTCTACCTGTTCCAGTGAAATCTGGAGCAGATTATACCTGAGCCTGAGCAGTATCGGGGATTCAGCGGTGGCCTCCAGTACGCCTTCCACGTCTTCCAGAAGCAAAGCGGCAGTCTGAGCCTGCGCCGGATCGGGGTGAAGCTCGCTGAACTCAATCTGCCGGGTTTTGGTTAGTTCCTGCTCATCGTTCTCCATAGTTAGGAATCCTAACCGCTGGTGGGTAATAATCAAGGGAATTTTGTGTGACCTTCCGATCGCCGGGTCCTCAGAGAGTCCATGAAAAAGGCGGGGTGTGGAGGGTGTGAAATGGGCCTGAGGGCGCACTTAAATGTTCCGGAAAGTATTTCGTGTCTTGCTTGGGTTGCAGTTAAATACAATAATATTAACCAGTTACAGTTTTTTTCGATTGAGTTCTGGCTAACTCGTCCGGCTCATTAAGATGTGTTTTTACTGTAGGGGCGCTCTTCCTTCGCTGATTCTGTCCACTCCGGCCAGGTCCCGGTGGGTGCTGACCCGATGATAGCCTTCTGTCAGCAGCAGTTTGCGCACCCTTTCTCCCTGGTCGAATCCATGTTCCAGAAGCAGCCAGCCTCCAGGTTTGAGAAAAACTTTTCCCCTGCATACCAGTTCCTGTATTGCGTCCAGGCCGGAAGGTCCCGATATCAGTGCCTCCGGAGGTTCCCAGGGTAGTCCATCCCTGTGAAGGTGGGGATCCCCGGTGGCTACATAGGGCGGATTACTCAAGATGATGTTCAGCTGGGTTTCCGGGGGTAATGCCTGGTACCAGTCGCCGGTGTAAAACTCCACCGCGGGTAGTCCCAGTATTCTGGTGTTTTCCCGGGCGACTGAAAGGGCGCGGTTGGAGCGGTCGGTTGCCAGTATCCTGCAGTGGGGGCGCTCACTGGAAACGGCTGCTGCTATTGCGCCGCTGCCGGTCCCCAGGTCGGCAATATGCCAGCACGCATTGGGGGGAATCAATTCGAGTGCGCGCTGCACCAGTGTTTCGGTTTCGGGGCGGGGAATCAGTGTATCCCGGGTCACCTTCAGTTCGACAGACCAGAATTCCTTGCGGCCGATGAGGTACGCTGTCGGTTCTCCCTGCAGGCGTCGATCGATCAGTTTCTCGAATCGGGTCTTCTCTCCATGAGTCAGCCGTTTGTCTGGCCAGGCGATCAGGCTGGTGCGGGGCCTATTCAGTACCCACGCCAGCAGTATCTCGGTTTCCAGGTGCCGGTCAATCGTGTTCGGGAGTTGCAGTCTTGCCCAGTGCAGTGCATCTGAGATGCTGAACCGGGTGACATCCGGCGTAATCAAAGCTGGTAGCCTGGTGCTGTTATAGCTGCATCTGAGAAAAGTCTGTGACTGTTCCGTTTCAGGGGTTCCGTCTTCAACGGGAGAGGGTCAGGCGTTTTCTTCGGCCAGCATCGTTAATTGCTCGGCCTGGTATTCATGGATCAACGGATCGATGATCTGATCCAGGGCGCCCTCCAGAAACTCATCCAGTTTATACAGTGTCAGGTTGATCCTATGGTCGGTGACCCGGTTTTGAGGGAAGTTGTATGTACGAATACGTTCCGAACGGTCACCGCTTCCAACCTGGAGTTTGCGCTTTTTGGCCTGTTCGTCGTTCTGCTCTTTCTGCAGTCCGTCCAGAAGTCTCGCCTGAAGCAGCGACATGGCGCGGGCTTTGTTTTTGTGCTGGGACCGCTCGTCCTGGCACTCCACCACGATACCGCTGGGTAAATGGGTGATTCTGACCGCAGAGTCGGTTTTGTTGACGTGCTGTCCCCCGGCGCCGGAGGCCCGGTAGGTATCGATGCGAAGATCGTTGTTGCTGATCTCAACGCCATCGATGGTGTCTGCTTCCGCCAGGATGGCCACCGTACAGGCAGATGTGTGGATGCGGCCTTGGGATTCTGTATCGGGTACTCGTTGCACCCGGTGAGTGCCCGATTCGAATTTCAGCCGGGAATAAACACCTGAGCCACTGATTCTGCTGACGATTTCTTTGTATCCTCCCTGTTCACCAGCGCTTTCGCTGATGATTTCGATTCGCCAGCCCTGGAGCTCGGCGAATCGCAGATACATGCGTTGCAGGTCACCTGAAAACAGTGCGGCCTCGGCACCACCTGTACCGGCCCGAATCTCCAGAAATACATTGCGCTGGTCGTTGGGGTCAGGTGGGATCAGCAGCAATTCCAGTCTAGGTTCCAGTTCGACCTGAAGTTGCTGCGCCTCCGCCAGTTCCTCCCTGGCGAGTTCGGCCATCTCGGCATCTTGCAGTAGTTCGTTGGCGCCAGTGATGGTTTCATCCAGTGTTTGATACTGACCAAAGCATTCGACCACAGCGTTCAGCCTGGCGTATTCCTGGCTCAGGTTGCGGAACTGATCCTGGTTGCCTTGTATCTCCGGGTCTGAAAGAAGTGCTGTGATCTCTTCGAATCGCTCAGCGAGCCGTTCCAGTTTGCTTCGGATGGAGGGTTTCATTTTCCGCCGTTGGAGTCTTTGATCTGAAACAGTGTATTGGCCGCTTCCAGAAGCTCTAGCTGCCCCTCGAAGCCCGCTTGCCTGATGCGCGTACTGGGGGTGTGCAGCAGCTTGTTGGTCAGGGTGTGGGCGAGGAAACTCAACACTTCCTCCGGGGGCGTTCCTTTCCTCAATTGCCGTTGCGCCCTCTTCAGCACGTCGTTACGCATTTTCTCCGCCTGGCGTCGGTAGTCCTGGATCATTCCTGCCGCATCCAGGGATCTCAGCCAGCCCATGAATTCCTCGGTATGCAGTTCGACGATTTCACCGGCCTGCTCAGCCGCTTCCTGTCGGGAGCGCATGTTCTCTTCAACCACGCCTTGCAGGTCATCGACCGTATAGAGGTAGACATCGTTCAAGTCCCGGACTTCGGTTTCGATATCTCTGGGAACGGCAATGTCCACCATGAATACGGGCTGGTGCTTGCGCTTTTTCAACGCACTTTCCACGGTGCCTTTCCCCAGCACCGGCAACGGGCTTGCCGTAGAGGAAATGACGATGTCTGCTTCTGACAGGTGGGACGGAATTTCGGTCAGTGATATTGCATATCCCTCAAACTGATTAGCCAGAACGTGGGCGCGCTCCAGTGTTCGGTTCGCTACGATGATTCTTCCCACTCCGTGCTGGTGGAGATGGCGTGCGGCCAACTCTATGGTTTCTCCGGCACCAATCAGCAGTGCGGTCTGTTCTGTGAGATCGCTGAAAATCTGCCTGGCCAGACTGACCGCCGCAAAGGCGATCGACACCGGGCTGTGACCAATGGCGGTATCTGTCCGTACCTGTT
This sequence comes from Gammaproteobacteria bacterium, assembly GCA_024227135.1. Lineage (GTDB taxonomy): Bacteria > Pseudomonadota > Gammaproteobacteria > Chromatiales > Chromatiaceae > JAHEHQ01. The sequence goes on along the minus strand of JAAELC010000235.1, from coordinate 10,100 downwards.
TGGCGACGGAGAATGTATGCTGGAACAGTCGTCCAAGCAGTTTTCCGGTGCTCGCAGCATCCGCTGCTGTCTGGTAGGCCTGTTTTACCTGCCCGAGTATCTGAGGCTCACCCAGCACCATGGAGTCGAGCCCGCAGGCAACATTCAGCAGGTGTTGCACGCTTTTTCGATCTTCATGGTTGTAGAGGTAGGGCGACAGGGTTTCCAGTTCCAATCCGTGGAATTCACTCATCCAGCGGCTGATTTCTTCAGGTCCGGCGTCTTTGACCGCGCAATAGAGTTCCGTTCTGTTGCAGGTGGACAGTATGATTGCTTCCTCAACTCCGGGTTGCTGGGTGACGCTGCGCAGAGCGCCCACGATGATATCCGGCCCGAAGGTTACCCTTTCACGGACACTGAGCGGTGCGGTTTTATGATTGAGGCCAAGGGCTAGCAGAGCCATAAAATTGTAAGCCGAAGTCTGCGGAAGCCGAAATTTTGAATTATCAAAGGGTTAAATTCAAGCTCGGTGTTAGCATTTGTTAATACTTTGGAGCCTGTCCAAGAATAGACTGATCCACTGCGGACCAGCCTGATTGGCCAGATTTCCCGATCATTTTCGTTTAATAGGCCCACTATTCGCCTCAAATGATCGAAAAATCTGACTCAACCAGTCTTGCCCTCGCTATGATCGCTATTCTCGGACAGGCTCCTAGGGTCGACTTCCTGTAGCTTTGATGACCCTGCTATGATGGAACTGTTTATATCAGAATCGGGGGGCGCAGTTCGGAAATCGATGAATCCACGGGTAGTGAATATCATTTTGGTGTGTTGTGCGATGTCGGTAACGGGATGTGCGACAACCACACTCGAAAAGAGTGATGTGCCACAGGAGCAGGAAGCGGTAAAGCTCCCCTTCCAACCGCCGAAGGCCCCTTTGAAAGAGCTTGATTCAGCGGTGGTGTTCAGTGCGCTGGTCGGAGAGATCGCCGCGCAACGGGGTGATCTCAGAGTGGCTTACCAACATCAGATGCAGACCGCGCTGCTTTCGGGGGATGCAGCGTCAGCGGAGCGTGCCACTCGCATCGCGCTGGTGATGAAGCAGAAAGAATCCGCGTTTCGGGCCGTTCAGGAGTGGGTCAGGCTGGCTCCCAATGATCTGGCCGCACGGCAGCTGGCAGTGACCCTGTTTCTCGATGACGGGCAGAAAGACCAGGCATGGAATAACATCCTGGCGATTATGGCTATTACCGAGAGTACGGGGCAGGATGGTTTTCTCAACGTGGTTACCGCGCTGAGTAAAACCCATAACCGTGCAGTGGGAATGTCGCTGATGAATCAGTTGGCAATGGACTACCCGCAAGATCCCATGTCGGGTTATGGGGTGGCGATGCTGGCACTGGTCTGGAAGCAGTACGATCTGGCGGAATCCACAATCAGAGAAGTCATAGACGACCACCGGGACTTCGTTAAAGGCCATATCCTGTTGAGCCGGGTTCTGGTTGCCAGGGGTGATAAGCCGGGTGCAATCAGGGTGTTGGAGAAAGCCGCGGCAGGAAATTCAGATGAATCCGCCATTCAATTCGCCCTGGCCCAGCTGTATGTGGACAGCGGTGAATACAAGAAGGCCTATGGTCGTTTTATTAAAGTAAAGAAATTGACTCCGGATGATCCGGGTATTACCTATTCTCTCGGTGTGTTGGCGATGCAACTGGATAATCTGCAGGCAGCTCGCAAACACTTCATGGAACTCCTGAAAGCTGGGGAGATGGTGAGCGAAACCTCCTATTATCTCGGCCGGATCGAAGAACAGAACGAACGGTTCGAATCTGCTATCGATTACTACTCAGAGGTGGAAAAAGGGGAGTTTCACTACGAGGCGCAGATCCGAATTGTTCGGATTCTGGCGGATCAGGGGCGGGTAGCAGAAGCCCGGGGACGGGTTCAGAACTTACGGGCAGAGATGCCGGAGTACTCTGTGCAGCTGTTTCTGGCAGAGGCCGAACTGGTCCGGAAGCAGGGTGACGACCCCATGGCCATGCGCCTCTATAACCGGGGGATCGAGGTGCACCCCGATGATATATCGCTGCTCTACGCCCGTGCCCTGTTTGCTGTCAGTATCGGAAAGCTGGATATTCTGGAACAGGATTTGAGTAAGGTGCTGGAACTCGATCCTGATAATGTGGATGCTTTGAATGCCCTGGGGTATACCTTGGCGGATCAGACCAACCGATATGCGGAGGCCGGGAAATACATTGGTAAGGCGCTTGAGCTGAAACCGGAAGAGCCGGCAATTCTAGACAGTATGGGGTGGCTCAAGTTCCGGCTGGGTAAGAATGATGAAGCCTTGGTTTATCTGGAAAAAGCGATGGAGAAACTACCAGATGCCGAAATAGCGGCCCACCTGGGGGAGGTGCTCTGGGTGACGGGGCATCGGGAGCGTGCCCTTGAGATCTGGGAGGGAGCGCTGGGCAGGAATCCGGACAGCCAGTATTTGCGTCGGACTATGCAGCGGCTTATCGGTAAATGAGCGGGCCGGAGCTTTCCGGTTACTGGCCGGCTCCAGCGAAGCTGAATTTGATGCTTCGTGTCGTCGGGCGAAGACCCGACGGCTATCATTTGCTTCAAACGGTGTTTCAATTCCTCGACTTTGGAGACAGGCTGCGATTCCGGATCAGAAGCGACGGGCTGCTTCGAAGGCTGGCTCAGTCCAGTGAGATTCCCCATGATCAGGATTTAGTGATTCAGGCCGGCAATCTGCTCAAAGATTACACCGGCACGGAGCAGGGTGCGGATATACATCTCGATAAAAACCTACCGATGGGCGCCGGGTTGGGTGGTGGCAGTTCAGATGCCGCCACGGTTCTGGTGGCGCTGAATCATCTGTGGAATACCGGGTTATCAGTGGATACTCTCGCTGAACTGGGACTGCGCCTTGGTGCTGATGTGCCCGTGTTTGTCAGGGGGGAGGCCGCCTGGGGCGAGGGAGTGGGGGAAGAACTGACCCCTCTGGACTTGCCCCAGCCCTGGTTTCTGGTGCTGGTGCCCGAGTGTCATGTACCCACGGCACAGATTTTTGGCGATCCCCATTTGACACGGGACTCTCCCAGGATCAAAATACGCGACTTTCTCGACGGTAACCTGACCAACGACTGCCTGCCCGTAGTGGCGCGGCATTTCCCCCAGGTACGCGAAGCGCTGGACTGGCTGGGATCCCATTCCGCTCCTCGCCTGACGGGAACCGGTGCTTGTGTCTTCGCCGGGTTTGAACGGAGAAAGGATGCATTTCGGGTGTATGAGCAAGTGCCGGAACGCTTTCACCCGATACTGGCTCAGGGTATGAGCAGGTCACCTCTGAACACTGCAGAATCATTGGCAGTGAGTGTCGATAACGAATATTGGGGCGTCGCCAAGCGGTAAGGCACAGGGTTTTGATCCCTGCATGCGCAGGTTCGAATCCTGCCGCCCCAGCCAAGTTGTGAGTGGAATTTGCGGCCTTGCAGAGCTTAGGGTGGAGGCCGGATGACAGAAGTGGTTTTTTGAATCTGTCTGAGGGTGAAGCCGGAAGCCAGGCCCGCTCGATCAGGTCGTCGTTACAGTCATTTCAGTGAGTGAGTTATATGCGTCGTATTGCTGCAGATCCACCGGCACTGCGTGGTATCGGAATTCAAATCGCCGGGACAGTTTGCACTAGCCCCACCAGGGCGTGACGTCCTGAATGATCAATTAGTTAACCGGGGGGTATCTCAAAGTGTCGTCGAGCGGCATGATGCTGTTTGCTGGAAACTCAAATCCAGAGTTGGTTCAGGACATCGCAGCACGGTTGAATCAGCGCCTCGGGCGCGCAATGGTCGGAAAATTCAGCGATGGCGAAGTCATGGCTGAAATTCACGAGAGCGTTCGTGGTCGCGACGTCTACGTCATTCAGTCCACGTGTCAGCCTACCAACGATAACCTCATGGAAATGCTGGTGATCATTGACGCACTGCGTTGGGCGTCTGCAGCAAGGATCACAGCGGTATTTCCTTATTTCGGGTACGCGAGGCAGGATCGGCGCCCCCGGTCGGCGCGCGTTCCGATAACGGCCCGCCTGATCGCTAAACAGATTGAGGCGGCGGGCGCTGACCGGGTAATTACGGTAGATCTGCATGCTGACCAGATCCATGGCTTTTTTGATATCCAGATCGATAATATTTATGCCTTGCCCATTCTTCTGGGCGACGTGTGGCGGCAGAAATACCCCGACTTGATAGTGGTGTCGCCGGATGTGGGTGGCGTAGTCAGAGCCCGTGCGCTGGCCAAGCATCTTGACGACGCAGAGCTTGCGATCATAGACAAGCGGCGGCCTAACGCCAACGAAGCCCAGGTGATGCATATAATCGGGAACGTGGAAGGTCGAAGCTGCGTCCTGATCGATGACATGGTAGATACAGCCGGCACCCTGTGCAAGGCTGCTCAAGCGCTCAAAGATCATGGGGCGCTTCGGGTGGTTGCCTACTGTACCCATCCAGTTTTATCAGGGCCGGCAGTGCGAAATCTGGAAGATTCGGTGTTGGATGAACTCGTGGTTTCCAACACTATACCGCTTCGGGAAGAGGCGCAGAATTCTGGCAAGGTTCGCCAGATCAGTATTGCAGAACTGTTGGCGGAGACGCTACGGCGTATCGCCAATGATGAATCGGTGACCTCGCTGTTCGTTGGGTAACAGATAACCAACAGCGAACCAACGATCCGTCTTCTGGTCGCGGAACGGCGGAATTTTTTTAGAAAACAAGTAATTTGGAGTTATTCATGAGTGATATTATTGAAATTAAAGCGCAGGCGCGCACGGATGTGGGTAAAGGTGCGAGCCGCCGCCTGCGCCGGGCGGGTATGGTGCCAGGTATAGTGTACGGTGCACACAAAGATCCGGAAATGGTAATGATTGTGCATCACAAGCTGGCTCAGCAGTTGGAGTACGAATCCACCTTCTCTACTATTCTGTCCCTCGATATGGGCGGTAGAAAGCAGCAGGTACTGTTGAAGGATCTGCAAAGGCATCCCTACAAGCCTTACATCGAGCACATCGATTTCCAACGGATTTCCGCAACGGAGAAAATCCGCACCAATGTGCCTATACACCTAGTCGGCGAAGAGGCTTCGGTTGGTGTCAAAGTGGGAGGCGGAACGGTCTCTCACCATATACCGGACGTGGAGGTTACCTGTCTTCCCAAGGATCTGCCTGAATATCTTGAGTTGGACGTATCCGCAATGGACGTAGGGGATGCCATCAAGCTGTCCCAGGTTCCGCTGCCTGAAGGTGTTGAGATTCCAATACTTTCTCAAGGTGAAGAGTACGACCTGCCCGTGGTTTCCGTGCAGATACTGCAGATGGCAGAGGATGTCGTGGAGGAAATCGAAGGCGAGGAAGCCGAAGAAGGCGATGCAGTCGAGGAGAAGAAGCCAGCAGACGAGGATTGATTTCTCGGCTGATGACTCTAAATCAGGGAGGGTCACCTCCCTGGTGCGGTATTGGTTCTCTGTGGTTTCAGGTATGTTCCTGCGACAGTCAGTGACTGGCTGTCGCAGACCCCTATCAGCATGACTTTACTATGGCACCCCCATCCACCCTTCCTGTCCGATTGATTGTCGGACTGGGTAATCCCGGCAGCGAGTATCAGCATACCCGGCATAATGCAGGCAGCTGGTTTGTGGAACTGCTGGCAGAACGCAATGGTGGAATATTCAAGCCGGAGTCAAAATTTCAGGGAGAAACCTGCAGGATATTTGCGGACGGCAGGGAATGCTGGCTACTCAAGCCGACCACTTTCATGAACTGCAGTGGGCGATCGGTATCCAGCCTGGCAGGTTACTTCCGGATACCACCTGAGCAGATTCTGGTTGCCCACGACGAGCTGGATTTGCCTGTGGGGAGCGTCCGGCTCAAGCAGGGTGGGGGGCATGCCGGTCATAACGGATTGAGGGATATAATCAGTGCGTTGGGGGGCAAGGATTTCTGGCGCCTGCGTATCGGTATCAACCATCCCGGGGACAGTCATCGGGTGGTGAATTATGTGTTAGGGCGCCCTTCCCGGGATGAGTCGGTTGCTATCGACGATGCCGTGTCCCTTTCAGAGGGGGCGCTGCCGGATATCCTTTCCGGTAAATTTCAGAAGGCGATGCACCGTCTCCATTCGGTGAACTGAGCCCCCCCTTTTCGGGGTAATGTCAGTAGGCGATGGGTCGTCCCCGTTCGGTTATGAGCACTTCCCCCTTTACCCTTCAGGGATAAAGAGGTGGGGTCGTTACCCTTTTGTTCACCGGACGCGACGACTTGACTGGTGGTACTTGCCTTCTTCTACATCCCGCTGCTTCCTGCCCAGGCTGTTTACCGCTCAAAGCCCAACCAGTTCAGCATGTCCATGCATTCCTGTCACGATGCTCAGCAGACTTCCAGAGTCAGTCTTGTCAGGATTGTACTCCACGAGAAACAATTGAGATCTCTCGTTGGCGTTACGCACACTGACAACGCCGTCCGTGCCTCTCAGTTGCTCTTCGGTTAGGGCTCGCTCTTCTGTTTCCAGACGTTTATCGATATGGATAGTGACATCGGCAAGTTGAATATCCATCTTTTTGCTCCTTGTAGTAAATGACGGATGACCGACAGGGAAGCTTTGAACAAGTACAGCGCTTTTATGGCAAAAAAGTTGCGCCGGATACCATGAAAGCACCTGGGCCGACTTATCCAACGGTTCCTTACGCGTTTCAGCCACCCCCCGCACTCCGCCAGAGTATGTATGGCGGGGTGAGCGCTTACTGCTGTTTGTGGGGTTTCACGTCCCCATACCTTATTTATAGCAGAGAAACGGAAAAAGGAATGAAAGGCAAAGTGGTGTGTTGTCTTGATCTCATCTCTTCAGTTGCTTATTGTTAGCCACACAATAAATAATCAGCTGAGATTTGGGGGAAAATGATGTTTTATAAGTTACGTGTTTTCATGGGGATGTTGCTCTTGATGCTGATTTCTCTTTCTGCTCGTGCATATGACCTGCCACCGTTGAATCTGGGATATACCAGTTTTCTGGATGGGGCGCCTCCTGCTGGTCCGGGTTGGTATTTTCAGCAATACGTGCAGTTTTTCAACAACGGGGAATTTCAGGATGGCAGTGGTAACAGTCTGCCCCCGGAAATCGATGTGACTTCGGGTATCAGCCAGCTGGTGTACCAATCGGACAAGGAGTTGCTGTTTGGGGGGAAATGGGGGGTCAATCTCATGTTACCCATTGCTGGATTTGACCTCGAGCCTGATGACAGCATCACCAACAGCACCGGTCTCGGTGATCTTTTGGTGGGGCCCTTTCTGCAATGGGATCCGATTATGGGTAAAAAGGGGCCAAAATTCATGCACAGGATCGAATTGCAGATGATATTCCCCACGGGCAAGTACAGTCAGGACAAGGCGGTTAACCCGGGCAGCAATCATTTTTCGTTCAATCCGTACTGGGCGGGAACCTATTTCTTAAATCCGGAATGGAGTGCCAGTTGGCGGCTTCATTATCTCTGGAACGGTAAGAATGAGGATCCGTACCGACCCCTGGGGGTCAGTGATGTCAGGGCCGGGCAGGCAGTGCATGTCAACTTTGCCACCGCCTATGAGGTGCTGCCAAAACGATTGCGGCTGGGAATCAATGGCTACTATCTCAAGCAGACTACAGATACCGAGATCAATGGTATGGATGTTTCCGGGCGCCGGGAGCAGGTGCTGGGTATCGGTCCGGGTCTCGTTTACCATGTGTCGCCTCATACCCATCTGTTTCTGAATGCTTATTTCGAAAGCAACGCGGAAAATCGCCCCGAAGGTTCGCGCCTTAACTTCAGGTTTGTGCATCACTTCAACTGAGCGTTTTGATATCTGGCCCGGCTCCCTGGTCGAGAGACTCCGGTGCCGGGCCAACCCTCATCCTGAGAAATAACAACTGCCCCGTCTTGTATTCCCCCCGGCCTTCTGAGCCCCGTTATATGCCCGATTGATTCACCCATTAAAAAAAAAGTGTATCAGGGTTGTTGCTTGAGCCGGTTAACTGGTGTTATTTTCTTACAACAATTGCATTTTTGTAACACTGGTAGTCTGTTGGTCTTTATTGCGCCCTAAATTATCGGGGAAGTATGTGGTATTAAAGCAACAGCTCTCAACTGTTTCGAGGGGGGTTTATGAAAAGAGGGGGGGTTATGATAATAAGTAAGGCAGGTATTGGTTCGGTGTTGCTGGGGTTGGCTGTATCCTCGCCCGCGCTGGCCACTAACGGTTACTTTTCTCACGGATGGGGGACCAAGTCCAAGGCTATGGCTGGCGTTGCTGCGGCCCTGTCCCAGGATACCCTCGCAGCAGCGACCAATCCGGCCGGTATGAGTTCCATCGGGACCAGCATGGATCTCGGGCTGGCTTTGTCCAGTCCCTCGGATCGAGGGTATATGGCCAATAACGATTTCGGGCGGGATCCGAATACCGGAATGCCCACCGGCCCCTTCGTGACCCCGGGGAAGTACACCAGTAATCTGGATTGGTTTCTGATTCCCAGTTTCGGATACAACCGGGTGTTAGACGATAAAATGACCATCGGGGTGAGTATTTTCGGAAACGGGGGGATGAACACCAAGTATACGGAACGTCCGGTGTGGGAGAATTTTGCCCTGCCTCCCAACACGACAGTGGACATGAATGGCAACCCTATCGGTAATGATCCCACCTGCAGTGCGCCTAACAATGCCAATCCCTGTGGTGTCTTTACAGCCCAGGTGCCCACCGGGGTCGAACTTCAGCAGTTGTTCGTCGAAGTGCCCTTCACCTACAAATTGAACGATCGCCATGCCTTTGGTATCGCGCCTGTGTTCGCGGCCCAGAGTTTTGAAGCAAAAGGTCTTCAGCCGTTCATGCAGATGTCGGTGGATCCGGGGAATGTAACCAATAACGGTACAGACTGGTCCTACGGGTTTGGTCTGCACCTGGGATGGGTTGGTGATCTCAGTGACAAATTTACCCTTGGTGCTTCGTACCGCACCAAGATGTGGATGAGTGAATTTGATGATTATTCGGGTCTGTTTGCTGAAGGGGGGGAATTCGATATACCTGCCATGCTGGCGCTGGGGCTGTCTTACAAGATAAATCCCGGATTGGTTGTGGCTTTCGACTATCAGCGAATCTTTTACGGAGATATTGATTCGCTGGCTAACTCCAACAACACAAATATCAGCGGTTGTATTGGTCCCGGGCCGAAAGCATCTACCTGCCTGGGCGGAGATAACGGTCTGGGATTTGGCTGGGAAAGCATGGATGTTTACAAGCTGGGGTTGTTGTGGGACTACAATCCGAAATGGAGTTTCAGAGGGGGTGTGAGCTATGCAAGTGACTTCGCTCCGGGGGGGGAGGGTCTGTTCAATGTACTGGCGCCCGCTACAATCAAGTGGCACTACACCTTGGGCGCCTCTTACAGGGTCAGTGAGAGTAACGAGTTCAATCTGTCCTTTGCTTACATGCCTGAAGAAGAACTCAACGGACAGAATGACAGTGTCACCGGAGTGCAAACGGGTAGTGTTTTCATGGAGCAGAAGGAGATCGAAATCAGCTGGACTCACCGATTCTGAACCGGCAGGGCCAGGTTTGTACATCCAGGTGACCCGCCACTTGGCCTTCGTAGAGTGAAGGTTAGGCAAAAAGATTGCCAATCAGTCGCATAAGTTGTTGACAGGTGCTTGGCCCTGAAGGACAATAGCGGGCTTGCTGGAGGGGTTCCCGAGTGGCCAAAGGGATCAGACTGTAAATCTGCTGGCGCAGCCTTCGGAGGTTCGAATCCTCCCCTCTCCACCAAGCGACTTCCGATCGCAAAACGGGCGGGTCATCTCCTGTTCAACGGTTCGGAATGGCCGCTTTGGTGCCCTTATGAGCAGGTTTCGAACGTGACAGGGAGCTTCACAGGCGGGAATAGCTCAGTTGGCTAGAGCGTCAGCCTTCCAAGCTGAGGGTCGCGGGTTCGAGTCCCGTTTCCCGCTCCACGCCCACGTAGCTCAGGGGTAGAGCACGTCCTTGGTAAGGACGGGGTCATGAGTTCAATTCTCATCGTGGGCTCCACTGTTTCGATTATATA